>CAYYQN010000008.1:0-68713 GCA_964473865.1 uncultured bacterium
CGAAGCCTCTCGACTGCTGCCTCCCGTAGGAGTCTGGGCCGTATCTCAGTCCCAGTGTGGCTGACCATCCTCTCAGACCAGCTACCCATCGTCGCCTTGGTGGGCCATTACCCCACCAACAAGCTAATGGGACGCGGGACCATCCTTAAGTGGTAGCTTACAAGTAGAGGCCACCTTTGACCGCGAAGCCATGCGACTTCGTGGTCTTATCCGGTATTAGCACCCCGTTGGAGGTGTTATCCCCGTCTCAAGGGCAGGTTTCCCACGCGATACTCACCCGTTCGCCACTAGATCCATTGCTGAATCCCGTATGACTTGCATGCCTAATCCACGCCGCCAACGTTCGTTCTGAGCCAGGATCAAACTCTCCGTGTTCGGAAACTCGGAGTGTCTCCACCCGAAGGCGGAGACATCTAAGAAATCTTCGCACGCTCGCCGCCGGATCGTGATAACCACAATCCTTCGGCGAACGCCGATTCGGGCTCGCCAAGCCTATTCCTTCTCTTTTCAAAGAACGACTCTCGCGCCGATGCGCAAGACCAGATTTTCGCGCCAAACTACCGCTGTCGACCGCTGCCAAGTGGCCGACCTGCGTAAGGTGGGCCGCCTCTTCCCAGAGACAGCCATCCCGTTTCGGTCGCGGACTAGCAATGTACATCGGCGCTTCGGGAACGGTCAACACCTTTTTTCGAGCTTTCTTCACTTTGCGGTCTTGCGATATAAATCCATAGATATCAACAAGATACCCTCGAAGCCCGCTCCGGGGGCGGGCTGCCCGGCTCCGCTGTTGCGCCGTGTCGCCGCTCCTGTGCGCGGAGCCGCGGCGTGCCGCGTCGCGCCCGGCTCCCGCGCCGCACGAGAGGTCGCGGGCCCCGTCGCCTCCCTCCGCGCGCCCGCGTCCCTCCGTGGTCCGTTCCCGCGCGGTGTCGGCGCCCCCCGGCGCCTGGGCACCTGGCTCGCGGCTTGACGCTCTGGTGGGCGTGTGATGGAGTCACCTTCATGCGTCCACTCGCAGTGTTTCTGCTCACCATCGTCCTCGTGCCGCTGGCTCTGGCGGGAGCGGTCTCCGGCCTCTTCCTGCTCTGGGGATCCGACCTGCCTTCTCCACGAAACCCGCAGGAAATCGAGCCCCCCCGCAAGACCGTGGTTCTCGATCGCCACGGCGTGTTGATCGACGAGTTCTTCACCGAGAATCGCAGCCCGATGCCGCTCGCCCAGGTGCCGGAGGTGATTCGCCAGGCGGTGCTCGCGACCGAGGATCGCCGCTTCTTCCGCCACTGGGGCGTGGACGTCGCCGGTGTGCTGCGCGCCATCACCATGAACGTCACGGCCGGAGGAATTCGCGAAGGCGCCAGCACCATCACGCAGCAATTGGCGCGAAACGCCTTCTTGAGCCAATCCCAGACCATCGAGCGCAAGATCAAGGAGGCAGTCCTCGCCATCCGCCTGGAACGCTCCTTCTCCAAGGAGGAGATCCTCGAGTTCTACCTCAACCGGATCTACTTCGGTGAGGGCACCTACGGCGTGGAGGCGGCCGCCCAGCACTTCTTCGGGAAGTCCTGCCGAGAGGTGTCGCTTCCCGAGGCGGCGCTGCTGGTGGGGCTGCCCGCCAACCCTGCGGCCTTTTCGCCGACCAACCACCCTCAGGCTGCGACGAGCCGCCGGAATCTCGTCCTTCGTCGCATGGAAGATGCCGGCATCATCGACCGGCAGACTCGCCGCGATGCGGAATCGGCTGAGCTTCGCCTGGCGGGCGCTCCGCGTGGAGAGTCACCCTCGGCCTATTTCACCGAGATGGTGCGCCAGGAGCTGATGGAGCGTTTCGGCGGGACCCAGGTCTACGAGGGCGGACTCACCATCTACACGACCCTCGACAGCGGTCTGCAGCGCGCGGCCGCCCAGGCCGTGGAGTCCCAGCTCCGAACGATCGAGGAGGAAAAGGCGTTGGTCTATCGGCGCGTCCTGCGCGCCGGGGTGCGCGGTGACAGCGCGCGCGCAGACAAAGCGAAGACGCCGTACCTGCAGGGGGCCCTCGTCGCCCTGGAGCCACAAGGCGGGGCGATCCGCGCCCTGGTCGGGGGCCGGAGCTTCGCGGAGAGCAACTTCAACCGAGCGGTGCAGGCGCGCCGGCAGCCGGGAAGCGCGTTCAAGCCGATCGTCGCCGCGCAGGCGCTGCGACAGGGATATACCCCGAACTCGATCCTGGAGGACGCGCCCGTCACCTACCATTGGGGCGGCCAGACCTGGTCGCCCAAGAACTTCGATCACAAGTTCCGCGGCCCGGTGACCCTGCGCTACACCCTGGAGAAATCGATCAACGTCCCGACCATCAAGCTGCTCGAGGCGGTCGGAACCCGCAATGTCGTGGAGATGGCCGAACGAATGGGGTTCACCGGCCATATCACGCCTCAGTTGTCTCTCGCCCTCGGCACCGCGGAAGTCACGCCGCTGGAGATCACCTCCGCGTACAGCAGCTTCGCCAATCACGGGATCCGGGTCGAACCCTACGCCATCGAGCGGGTGGAGGACCGTTCCGGCCGAGTTCTGCTCGAGCACCAGCCGGCATCGCACGAGGTCCTGGATGAGCGGAACAGCTACGTCATGATCAGCCTCCTGCGTTCCGTCATCGACCACGGCACGGGCTATCCGGCCCGCAAGAAGTACCACTTCGACGCGCCGGCCGGGGGCAAGACGGGCACCACCGACGACTACAGCGATGCCTGGTTTGTCGGTTTCATCCCGCGTCTGGCCTGCGGCGTCTGGGTGGGCT
This sequence comes from uncultured bacterium, assembly GCA_964473865.1. Taxonomy (GTDB): domain Bacteria; phylum Eisenbacteria; class RBG-16-71-46; order CAIMUX01; family CAIMUX01; genus CAIMUX01. The sequence continues at coordinate 2,771 of CAYYQN010000008.1, forward strand.
TCGACAACCCCAAACCCATCGGATCGCGGATGACCGGCGCCGCCGCGGCTCTGCCCGCGTGGTGCGGCTTCATGAACGAAGCGGTCCAGGTGTACGGCAAGGAGGACTTCGCCCTTCCCGACGGAGTCGCGGTCGTGGGAGTCTGCCCGGTCTCCGGACTCCGGGCCACCCCGGCCTGTCCGAACCCGAGGAACGAGGTGTATCGGCCGGGCGCCGCGCCGGAGACGTACTGCACGCTGCACGCCGGCACCGGACCTGCGCCAGACCAGGATGCGCCCGTGGAGGATGAAGCGCCGGGACCGGGTGACTAGCAGGGTGCCAGCAGACTGCTAGAGGAGGCTCTCGATTCGCTCCAGTTCGCGGGGCGGGGAGCCGGTGTTTGCTGAGGCACCGTCGTCCATCACGATCCACTCCGAGGCCCGACGTGCGGCGGCGTCCGCAACCGGCTTCTCCCCCAGGTGCAGCAGAAGAACGATCTCGCCCGACGCCACGGAGCTGCCCGGCTCGGCCAAGATCTCGATCCCGACGCGCGGATCGATCCGGTCCTCCGTGTGCAGGCGGCCGCCGCCAGCTTCGGTGATCCAATCTCCCGCCGGACGCGCCCGCACGCCGAGGAACCGGCCCGCGCCCGGCGCCGCGACTTCGAGACGCCGCGTGGCCACGGGCAGTCCTTGCGGGCGATCGAGCGCCCCCGGATCTCCCCCCTGGGCTCCCACCATCTGCTGGAACCGCTCGTACCCGCGCCCCTCCTCCCAGGCCCGCCGCAACAGGCTCTCTGCCTCGGCGCGGTCTCCCGCGCGGCCGGACAACAGGCACATGGAGGCACCCAGAGAGAGCGTCAACTCGCGGAGGTCATCGGGGACCGCCTCGTTCCGCAAGCACTTGACCGTCTCGGTGATCTCGAGGGCATTGCCGGCCGTCCGCCCGATCACCCGGTCCATCTCCGTGAGATGAGCGCAGGCCCGAATCCCCAGACGAGCCGCGGTGGCTATCAGCGACCGGGCCAGGGTACGCGCCGGCGCCAACGTCGTCATGAACGCTCCCGACCCCACTTTCACATCGAGCGCCAGGCCTCGCACGCCGGCGGCCGCCTTCTTGCACAGGATGCTGGCGGTAATCAGCGGGATCGACTCCACGATCGACGCCGCATCTCGCAGTCCGTAGAGGATGGCGTCGGCCGGAGCAATGCGCGGACTCTGGCCCGCAAAACAGAAGCCGACGCGCCCGACGAGGGCCCGGATTTCCTCCGGCTCGAAACCGGTCCGCAGGCCGGGGATCGACTCCAGCTTGTCGAGGGTTCCGCCGGTGTGACCCAGCGAGCGACCGGAGACCATCGGCACCGGCACGCCGGTCGCCGCGACGAGGGGCGCTACCAGAAAGGAGATCTTGTCGCCAACGCCGCCGGTGGAGTGCTTGTCGGCCGGAAGCGGCCCCGCAGACCCGAAGTCGAGCCGGTCCCCCGATTCCAGCATCGCCATCGTGAGCGCCGCGGTCTCCTCCGCGTCCATCCCTCGGAAGAAGACCGCCATCATCCAGGCGGTGAGCTGATAGGCCGGCACGCTGCCGGACACCGCCCCCTGTACGAGATGTCGGAGCTCGGCGTCGGTCAGCCTCTCCCCGTCCCGCTTGCGCTGGATGATCGACTTGGCGTTCAACGCCCCTCCCGATGCCCGAGCTCACCCGCGAGCCACTCCGCCGGTCGCGTAGGACCCGCGGTCCCGTCGCGGTAGGCAAGGTAGAGCCGCGCCTCGGCGGCCCACTGCCGCAGCGCCTCGCGACACAGCCCGCAGGGTGGGGTCGGCGCGGGCGTGTCGCTGTAGACGACGACCGCCTCGATCGCCGCCCCGCTCTCCGCCAGCCAGAGCTGCAGCGCGGTCCGCTCCGCGCAGATTCCGAGGGGATAGGAGGCGTTCTCGATATTGGCCCCCGCGAAGATCCGCCCCTCGGCGTCGAGGAGGGCGGCGCCGACCCGGAACCCGGAGTAGGGCGCGTACGCGTAGCGGGCCGCGCGGCGCGCGGCCCCTACCAGCCGGCGGATCGACAAATCAGCCCCCACCTTCACCCTCCGAGGTCGACACCGCAGAAGAAGCGACGCGCCGCGCGGGCCTCATTCCGGTGCCGGGAGTCGGCCTTCCGGAGGGGTCATGCTACCCTATCGGCCATGGACACGATACGCCGAAACGACACCGCGCCACCGCCGTGCCCCGATGCATCCTGGGCCCGCCTCCAGGAGCTGGTGCGGGTGCTGCGCGGGCCGGGGGGATGCCCGTGGGATCGGGCCCAATCGCTGGTCTCCCTGGCCACCCACCTGGTCGAGGAGTCATACGAGGTCTTGCACGCCGCGCAGGAGGGAGCCCCGGAGGCCCTGGGAGAAGAGCTCGGCGATGCCGCCTTTCTCCTGGCCATTGTGCACCAGGCAGCCGAGGAGCAGGGGGCGCCGGAACTCGCCGCGATCCTGGATCATGCCGCGGAGAAGATCGTGCGCCGGCACCCGCATGTCTTCAGCGACACCCCGGTCGCGGATGCCGACGAAGCGGCACGCCTGTGGGAAGTGCAGAAGCGGCTCGAGCGCGGGCCGAAGCACCCGAAGGTCGAGGACGAGGCGTTGCCGGAGCCGCCTCCCGCTCTTCCCGCCCTGCTTCAGGCGCAACGGTTGCAGCAGAAGGCGGCGGCGGTAGGGTTCGACTGGCCCGACGCCGCAGCGGTCTTCCCGAAGATCAGGGAGGAGCTCGCAGAGCTCTCCGCCGCCATGACGGCCGGCGAGGCGGGCCAGGTGCGCGAGGAAGCCGGAGACCTCCTCTTTGCGGCCGTCAATCTGGTGCGGGCCCTGGGGCTGGATGCGGAGATGACGATGCGAGAGGCCTCCCGAAAGTTTCGGGAACGCTTCAATCGGATGGCCCGGCAGATCCGGGCGGATGGCCGGGCGCCCGAGGACCTGGGCTTGGATCGGCTCGAGGAGTACTGGCAGGCCGCGAAGAAGAGCAGCGACGGGGCCGAGTGATCAACCCGGCACCGCCCCATGCAGCGTCCTGCTTCTCACGGTTACCGCTGATTCTGCTTTGCCTCCGGCTCTCCCGCTTCTGCGGCCCCGACATCCTCCGCCGGAGACTCCCGGCCGACAGCTCGCGGCGATGCGAACCTCAGAGCAGGGTCGGGATCCGGAACCGACGGATCAGAAGATCGCTTCCTTTGGATCCAGGAACGCCAGAATCCGGCACTTGGAGTCGGCGGCGCCGAGCACCACCAAATCCGTCTCCTCGACACAGACGTGCAGGCTGCTCTCCAACGGGAAGGGGACCGTCTCGCCTCCCACCCGCAAGGAGCCGTTCCCCTCGACGCAAACCAGACAGAAGTCGCCGTTCTCCGGCAGGTGGCCGATCTTGGCTTCGGCGCCAGGATCAAGGCTGATCTCAAACGCCAACAAGCGGCCGCCGAGGATCCCGCGCGTCAGGCTCTCCAGGCGCGCCCCGTGTCCCTCGAGGTCAAACCCGGGGGTCAGAGAGGGGCGGCTCTCCGGGCTCGTGATACAGACTTCATCCAGCTCCCGCTCCTCAATGAAGAATCCCGGATCCTTGTCCAGCGCATCCGCGATCCGGATCAGGGCCCCGATGGTCGGAGAGGTACGTCCGCGTTCGATTTCGGAGATGTGGGTCGAGGAGAATCCCGAAGCGGCCTCCACGTCCTTGAGGGTCTTCCGTTGCCCGAGTCGAGCCTGGCGGATCCGGGTCCCAACGAGTTCCTTGCTCACCATGATCGGATCCTCCCGCCCTACAGGAAGAGCTTCGGACGCACCGCCCAGAGGGTGCGAACCGGCTGGTTCGTCAGGTTGCGGATGTAATGCGGCCGCGCCGCCTTGAAGTGGACGGTCTCGCCCTGGCGCAGCACAAACGGCTTGCCGTCAACCGTCACCTCGAGGAACCCGTCAAGCACGTAACAGAACTCCTCGCCCCGATGCCCGACCGTGCCTCCGACCTGCCCGCTTCCATCGATCGTGGCGTAGAAGACGGACATCTCGGAGCAGATCGATCGCTCACACAGAGGTTCCAGCCGGATGGAGCCGCCGTTCATTGTGATGGAAGTGCGGTTCTCAGCCCGGCGCACCTCCGGTTTGGTCAGATGCGGGATGTCGATGAGGTGCGATGGCAGCACTTCGAGTGCATGTGCGATCTTCTCCAGCGCCTGAATCGTCGGAGAGGTCTTGCCCCGTTCGATCTCGGAAATGTGGGTGGCGCTCACTCCCACCCGTCCCTCGATCTGTTTGAGGGTGAGTCCTTTCTCTTGACGAATCCGACGGATGCGCCTGCCCAGCAGTTTCCCGACCGCTACAGACATAACGCCTCCCTTCGTGTCTACGGTCCCCAGTCCCGTCGCAATACCCCGCTCGGAGATCCGATCAGGTCCCGACCTCGGGCAGCGTCCGACAGACTTCCTGTCCGCCGGATCGCGGCATCCCTGGTCGCCCACGTCCCCGCACAACTCTGGCCACGACACCTGGCGTCCAGGACCGCCACCGCCCGCAACTGCCGGCAAGAGACCCGTTCGCCATTGGCGCCATGAGTTTACCAGGAACTCGCCGGACTGCATATCGCGTTTTTCGCCACCATGCAAGATGTTTCCTGGGGGTGAATAGAGTTTGTCCCGGCGGACGCTCCGTGTCGGATCGAGAAAGACCTCCCGGCGCCCCGGCCGCGGCACGCTCCGGCCGCGGCCAAGACCGAACGACCGACCGCCGAACATGAAGCAAGAACAGAGAATGCCTCGCTGCGGGGTCTGCTGGAGATCATGCACTGAGGCGAACGTAACTTGACCCCTCTGTCCGGCGGCCGCTAGACTCAGTCGTCACGGGGAACCCACCGGAGCGGGTACAGGTATTCGGCTTTCCCCCGGCGTCCCGGCGTCCCGGCGCCCCGACGCCCCGGCGGGGCGAACTCAGGAGGGTATGCAGCACGGCGATCTGAAATCGCTCCTCTGGGGCAGGCATCTTTCGCGGATGCTCGGCGTATGTGGGGTCCAGCACCTGAGGGCCGACCCCGCCCCGAGGATCGTGCCGCCGGTCCCCACGTGGTACCAGAGGACGGCCGGGATCCTGACTATTGCCGGAATCGTCGCCACGGTGCACACGGTCGACATGACGCTGCGATACCGAGTCCAGCCGTCTCCGTGGTGGGACGGAACCGAAGCGGCCGCCTTCGACACGACCGCATGGACACGTTGGACGATCGAAAACGGCGTCGGGGCCGGCACGGCACCGGCCGACAGTGCGTCCGGGCAACGCCGCCTGGCGGCCGGCACGACGCTCGCCTGGAAGGCGCTCACCGAGCCCAACGGACCTGCGGTACGGCGTCGCATCAACGGCATTCTCGGTCAAGGGCAGCGGTTCCGGCTCATCGAAGTGACTGCCTACACCAGCTCCACCTCGGAGACCGACTCCACTCCGCATCTGACCGCCTCGAGCGTTCCCCCGCGACCGGGGACCATCGCGCTGAGTCGCGACTTGCTGCGCACCTTCACGCCCGGAGCCCCCTTCGACTTCGGTGACAAGGTTCTCATCCCTGGTGTCGGCATCTTCGAGGCGCACGACACGATGCATTCGCGTTGGAAGGCGAAAGCCGACATCTGGTTTGCATCGAAAGCGAGAGCCCGGGCCTGGGGGCGCCGCACCGTCTTCGTGACCGAGGTCAGCGACAACATTCCGACGATGCCCAGCCCGTTCCAGGCCGACCTTTCCCGTTGATCCTGCCCTCCTCCCCTCCCCGACCATCCACGAGCGACCTCCGGTCCCCGCAAGCGTGCCCGGCGCGTTGTCCGAGGCGGTGCCCGCGCCGAGACCAGGGTCGGGCCGTCACAGGCCTGCCCAGCAGTTCCCTCGCTCCGGAGGGCCTCGGCCTGCAGCGGTGTCAACTCGGAAGCGTGTCCAGGATCCGGCGATAGCTCTCGAGCCGGGACCGTGGAATTCGCTCGCCGGAGAGGGCTTCCACCGCGCAGCCGTCCTCCCCGCGGTGCCGGCAATCGCCGAAGCGGCAGGGGCCGGCGCGCTCGAACTCCGGAAAGCAGCGAGCCAGCGTCGCCCGCGTGAGCCCCCACGGATGGATGCTGCGGATGCCCGGTGCGTCGAGGACCGCCCCGCTTCCCGGCAAGTCGATCCAGTGCACTCGGGTCGTCGTATGGACACCTTTGGAGGTGGCATCACTGATCGCGGTCGTGCGGAGATCGAGCCCGTACATGGCGTTCAAGAGCGAGCTCTTGCCCGCTCCCGAGGGACCGAGAAGGAACGACATGCGCCCGCCGAGTGCCTGCCGCAGCTCAGAGAGGCCCGAGCCCGCCGGCACGCTCGTGCCGATCGCTTCGTACCCCAGGTCCTGATAGAAGCCGAGCAAGCGGTCCACAGCGGGAGCGCCGCCGGCTGCGGCGGCGCCCAGGTCGCACTTGTTCAGCACCAGGAGGGCCGGAACGCCGGCGGCGGCCGCGAGGACCAGAAGACGATCCACCCCCCGCGGGTTGAAGCGGGGCTTGTCGAGGCTGACGACCACGCAGACGCGGTCCAGGTTGGCCGCCAGCACCTGCTTGCGCTGGCTGCGCGGGTCTCCGACGTCGATGCGGGCGAGTTCGTTGCGGCGAGGAAGGATCTCGTCCACCTGCAACAGCCGTCCGGGGGACCGGCGCAGGCGCACGCGGTCGCCGACGGCCAGGAGGTGCACGGCCTCCCGCGGACCCCGCTTCAGGCCTCCCCGCAGACGGACCTCAACCGCCTCTCCCGCGAGGTCCACGATCGCTCGCCCGGGCGTCACCTGCCGGACCGTGCCTTCCCCAGCCTGTGGCGGGTGGTGTTCCAGAAAGCCTCCTCTCGGTTCGGGAGGGTCGCGGACAGGACCGGCGGCGTTCAAAACGCCGGCTGGCCGACCGCCCCCCAGTCAACGCTCGGTGCGCGGCTGGCGGAGTCTGCTCGCAAGCTGCTGGACGGACCGGGGTCTCATCGAGTCAAATCAGCCCGTGGCGAAGCAACCCAGCGATCTTCCCGGCCTCCGGCCGCTGGCCAAGTGGGTCCGGCACGGCAAGATCCGGATCGAGGACCCGGACCTCGCGGTGCGGCTGGATCGGTACCTGGCGGGCCGGTTCACCTACCGGTCCCGGGTCGGTTGGGCACGCATGATCGAGTCGCAGCGGATCCTCGTCAATGGCCGCCCCTGCCGTCCATCGCGCATGGTGCGCACCGGCGACGCGATCGACTACGTTCCCCGTCGCGAGCCGGAGCCTCCCGTCACCGTAACGATCCCGCGCCTCCACGACGATCCCTTCCTGCTGGCTGTGGACAAACCCCCGAACCTGCCGGTCCATCCGTCGGGACGCTACTTCCGAAACACGCTGTTGTGCATCCTGCTCGCCGAGCGGGGCGAGACGCTGGACGAACCGGGGATCCGGATCGTGCACCGTCTGGACCGCGAGACCAGCGGAGTGGTCGTGTTCGGCAAGACACGCCCGGCGACGGCGTTTCTGGCCCGGCAGTTCGAGCGTCATCAGGTGGAGAAGGAGTATCTCCTGATCACCCACGGGATCCCCGCCGCGAGCCGGTTCTCGGTCGACGCGGCGATCGGCGCCGCACCGCACTCCCGGGTGCGCAAGGCCGTGGGTGTGGCGCCCGCCGGAGAAGGGCGACCGGCCCGAACCGACTTCACCGTCCTTTCGCGCGGACCCGAGCACGCACTGCTCTCGGCCCGCCCCCGGACCGGCCGGCTGCACCAGATCCGCGTCCACGCGCGACATGCGGGCTTTCCCGTAGTGGGCGACAAACTCTACGGCCTGGATGAGCAGTTCTTCCTGAAACTCGCCGCGGGAGAGTCGTTCTCCGAAGAGGACCGGGCGCGGTTGATGCTCGGACGCCAGTGCCTGCATGCCTGGCGACTGCGCTTCGAGCATCCGGACACGCGGGAGCCATTCCAGCTCACGGCACCGCTGCCGGCGGACATGGCGACGCTCGCCCGGGGGCTCGCCATCCCGCTGCCGGCGTCCGTCTGTCCTTGAGCCGAAGGGATCGCTACGGTTCCTCGAAGCGCACCTCGATATTCCACTCGAGCGCCAGCCAGTCCAGAATCGCGGTTTCGCTACGCCCGACGGCGTCCGAAGCGGCAAGGTCGAAGGCGTAGCCGAAGATCAGCTCCCGCGCGTCCGGCCGCTGCACCGTGCGCAGGAATGCTCGGAGAGCGGCCTCGTCCTGGAAGCGGCGCTCCGACTCGTCGAGGCAGGCTCGATAGGCCTCTTCGCCGAAGGCGGCCGCCACTTCTGCCACCTCGACCGCCTCATCCGCAGAGCTTCGGAGATCCGACGTGGCCACGCTCTCCATCAAGGCGACCAGGGCCAGCCTTTCCTCGCGGTTCAGCTCGTTCAGCTCCATCGATGCCCCCTTTGGCGTGACGCCGCCTAGTCGAGAAGCCGGAGCCCCCGAGTGATGCTCTCGGCCGAATCGCTCCCCGCAGCCACCCGCTCCGCCAGGCGGGATCGTACGCCCTCAGCCCAGGGTGATCCGAGCGATTCCGCGCGGTCAAGCTCCAACAACTCCCAGCGCAGGAGCCAGTCGTCCCGGAACTCCCGGTCCAGGTCCCGAGCCACTGCCGCCAGATCCGCCGCGCACTCCCGGGCCTGCCCCGCCTCTCGGATCTCGCGGACCCGGGCGTAGAGCAGATTCAGCTCCCGGTCCGCCGCGTTGAGATTCGACTGGTGCCGCCCCGGCTCGTAGGATTCCCCGCCGACCTCGACGATCCAGGCATCCCGATCCGCTGCGCCGCCGAAGATGCCGGTGATCCGGCTTCCGCAGGCCAGATCGAACGTCCCCCCCTCCGACACCGGAGACTCGTCCTTCCGCCGGCGCACCGTGCAGTCGGCGAACGTCAGGAGCAGGTTGTGGCCGGAGCGGACCTCGCGGCCCGTCAGAATGCCTTCGAGAGTCGCGCCCGAGGCAAACTCGAGGCACCCGCGGGAGCCGCCGTGAAACCCCCGGGCCTCGAGGTCGGCCGGAGTGAGCCGCGAGGCATCGATCGACAGGCCGCGCAACGTCCCCAGCGGCGCGACGAGTCCTCGCGCGTGGCGCGTCGCGCCCTGCCCTGGCAGGGCCCGATCCCCGGCCGCCAGCATGACCGGCCCGGCCAGGCGCAGAAAGTCCGCGTCGGATCTGCCGTCGGATCGGTCCGCCGGAGCAAAGTCGGAGACGACACCGCTCATCTGCAGGCCCGAGTCGAGTTCCACGGTACAGACGGTCCCTCCGCGACGCGCGGTGGCAAGCGCTTCGAGGCCGCCGCGGCGGAATGCCATGCGCTCCGCCAGCTCGGCCAGGACAACGTTCAAGGTCTCGAAGTCCGGCGTCACAAAGAGCTGCGGCTGCGGCTCCGTGATATTGAACGGCTGGTGAATGCAGTCGACCGTGAGCGGAATCTTGCGCACGCGGTCCGAGAGACAGTGATAGCTCTCGCCGATGGAGGAGAGCAGCCCCGCGCCGTAGATCCGGGAGCTGTCGAGGGTTCCGACCAGCCCGTATTCGGTCGTCCACCACCCGAGGCGGGTCACCCAATCGACCTCGCTGTCGGCAACGACCTCGCCCAGGCGCGCCTCCAGCTCGCGCTCGGCCTCGGCGATCTGCGCGGAGGCGGCGTCGGAGCATTCCTTGAGGTCGGAGAGCCGGCGAACCGCAGCGTAGACGGCCATGTTCTCGCGAGAGAAGATCGCGCGCCGCGCGACCTCGCCGTAGCTCCGCAGGTAGGCGGCGTAGGCGGGATCCGCGATCAGGGGAGCGTGTCCGGCCGCCTCGTGGACGATGTCCGGCGCCGGGGTGTAGTCGAGATGCTCCACCCGCCGCATGCTGCAGGCGATCGGCAGCAGTCCCCGGGACTGGAATTCGAGGAAGGCCGCGGGAGGAATGAACCCGATCACCGGAATGGCACGCCAACCGAAGCGCCGGAGCTTTGCGTCCATCTCCTCGAGCCGGGGAATCCGCTCGCGGGAGATCCCGGTCTCGCGCAGCCCCTCCAGGTACTTGGGGTGGGCGTGCGCCGCGAAAAACGCGCCGCCCACCCGCATGATGAAACGCCACGCGGCATGGTCCATCGGCGTGTAGAGCGAGTAGTCCTGCCGGGACACGTAGATCCCGAGGTGCGGCGGGATCTCGTCCGGCGGCGCCCGGAATCCGGACCCTGGACCGGAGGCGGTCCCGGCTGCGTCCCGACCCGGATTCGGTTTCCTACCGGTGCTCATACCGGCTGGTCTTCCGACCCCTCCTCGTCTCGCCGCGGCCGGGCGAAGTCCCGCATGGTGGTGGCGTAACGGCGCAGCGTCGCCTCGACCCGGGCAAACAGCGTTTCCTCGGGAAAGCGGCCGTCGACGCCCGGTGTCCCGGGATCCAGACCCGCGAACAGCGCCGCCCCTTCCTCCACCCGGGTCACCGCGTGGATGTGGAATCGACCCGCCCGGACCGCGTCGACCACGTCCGACCGGAGCATGAGGTCGCCGAGATTGGCCGCCGGGATGACGACTCCCTGGCGGCCGGTCAGCCCGCGAATCGAGCAGACGTCGAAGAACCCCTCGATCTTCTCATTGACGCCGCCGATCGGCTGGACCTCGCCATACTGGTTGACGCTGCCGGTGACCGCCAGATCCTGCCGCAGGGGGACGCCGCTGAGCGACGAGAACAGCGCCAGGAGCTCGGCCAGGGAGGCGCTGTCGCCTTCTATGCCGCCGTATGACTGCTCGAAGCAGATCGAGGCGCTGAAGGCGAGCGGATAGTCCTGGCCGAAGTGGGCGCGGAAATACCCCTCGATGATGAGCATCGCCTTGTTGAAGGTGGGACCACTCATCTCCGCCTCGCGCTCGATGTTGATCACGCCCGAGCGGCCCAGAGACGTCCGGGCGGTGATTCGCGTCGGTTTGCCGAACTCGAAATCGCCCAGATCGTAGAATGAGAGGCCGTTGATCTGCCCGACCTTCGCGCCGTCGGTCTCGACGAACAGCACACCCTCGGCGAACAGCTCCTGCAACTTCTCCTCGGGAAGGCGGACCCGGTTGTCCTTCTCGCGAATGGCCCGTTCAATCACTTCGCGGTTGATGATCGGGGCGTCCATCCGGCCGGCCCAGTAGTTGGCCTCGCGGATGATGTTGGCAATCTCTCCGAAGCGGGTGGAGAGTTTCTCGGTTCGGCCCGCGATCCTCACGCCGTGCTCGACCAGGGCGGCCACCCCCGTCTTGTCCATGCAGAGAAGATCCTGGGCCGTGCAGAAGCTGGAAGCGAAGGCCGCGTACCGGTGGATGTTCTCAGCGGTGCGCGGCATCACGGAATCGAACTCCGCCTTCACCTTGAAGATCTTCGGGAAGTCCGGGTCCATCCCGGCGAGAATGTGATAGCTTGCCGGGTCTCCGATCACCGCCACCCGCACGTCGATCTTGATCGGCTCGGGCTTCGTGGCGCTCGTGGAGAAGAGATACATGGCGTCGAAGACCTGGATGTCGATCTGCTGGTTCTTGAGGGTGCGCTTGAGGGCCGGCCAGACGCCGGGTTCCACGATGGCATCCAGCAGATTGATGACCAGGAAGCCGCCGTTGGCGCGGAGCACGCTTCCCGCCTTGATGTGGAGGAAGTCGCTGCGCCAATGCCCGGAACGGTCGACGACCTTCTCAATCGTGCCAAAGAGGTTGCGGTAGTTGGGCGAGGTCTCCACCACGATCGGCGGCCGCTCCACGCCGGTATTGTCCACCAGGACGTTGACCAGGAAGCGACGATACCGTTCGTCTTCCCCCGGCGGCAGCCGGACCTGGTCCTCTCCCTCCTCGCCCTCCTTGTCAAGGAACTGCCCCATGTTGGAGAGAACCTCGTCGCGGACCTGGTCGAGATACTCCGCGACCTTCTGCTCCGGATATTCCTCCCGGATGTCATCCAGAGCCTCGGAGATGATCGGCCGGCCGAACTCCTTTTCGAGCTGCGCCAGCTCCTCGCGCAGCTTTCGTTTCACGTCGCGCGCCTTCTTGAAGGTATCTTCCATGAGCTGCCGGAGCTCTCCGTGCTTGGCCCGCAGCCGGCGGTGCTCCTCCGGGGAGAATTTCTCCTGATGGGTCAGCGCCTCCAGCCGATCCAGCGGCACCGGCTCTCCGTTGATCAATGGCGCGATCTCGGGTTTGGAGAAGGGGCCCATCTGGATCTGGACCAGGGCGAAATTCTCGTCGCGGATCCGGTCCTCGAAGAGGCGGATCGCTTCCTTCTCCGTTTCCTTGAACCGTTCCACCACCTGTTTGGTGCGCTCCTTGTACTGATCGCTCTCCAGGACCTGCGCAATGTTCCGCCGCATCGCGACAACGAACTCCTCCATCTCGCGGCGGAACGATTGCCCCCGGCCGGCGGGCAGGGTGATCGCCGTAGGGCTGTCGGGAAGCCGGAAGTTGTGGACGTAGATGATATCGGAAGGCGCGCGGCGCCCGGTGTCGAGGGTCTCGAGCAGGTGCTTCACGGTGGTGGTCCGCCCGGTACCGGCCGCCCCCGAGACGTAGACATTGTGCCCCTTGCTGCGCACGGAGAAGGCGAGTCGAAGCGCCTCGATGGCGCGGTCCTGACCGATGATCCCCTTGGTCTGCGGAATCTCGTCGGCGCGTTCAAAGCCCAGGCTGTCGGGATCGCAGTGCCACCGTAGCCGCTCGGCCGGGACGGCCGGGACCGTGGGGGCGACGTGCCCTCTGGGATCGGTCATCGTCGAGTCTCCTTTCCCCGCCCGCAACCACGCGGATGATCCACCCGGGCGGGCATTCAGTTCTCCAGCGGGTACTCCCGCAAGACCGCATTGAGCGATGTCTTCTCATCTGTCGAGGCCTGACGCTCGCCGATCATGAGGGCGCAAGGAACGCCGTACTCGCCGGCGGGGAACTTCTTCGGCATCTGGCCCGGGATGACCACAGCCCGTGGCGGGATCACGCCGCGCTGAATGCGCGGCTCCGTCCCGCGGGCATCCACAATGGGGGTGGACGCGGTGAGGACGAGCCCGGCCCCGAGCACGGCGCCCGCGCCGATCCGCACCCCTTCCACCGCGATCACGCGAGAGCCAAGGAAGGCCCCGTCCTCGATGACCACCGGCATCGCCTGCGGCGGCTCAAGCACGCCGCCGATGCCGACTCCCCCGGAGATGTGGACGTTGCGGCCGACCTGCGCGCAGCTCCCCACCGTCGCCCAGGTGTCGATCATCGTCCCTGCGCCGACGCGGGCCCCGATGTTGACGTAGCAGGGCATGGCGACGACACCGCGCTCCAGATAGGCGCCGTACCGGATGGTTGCCGGCGGCACCACCCGAATCCCCGCCCCCTCCGGATCCGCCTTGAGCGGGATCTTGTCGCGATAATGGAATGGTCCGTTCGTGACCGACTCGGCTGGACGCAACGCGAAGTAGAGGAGGATCGCCTGCTTGACCCAGGCATGCACGATCCAGGAGGAGGGCGTTGCGCCGGCGGGGTCAGCGGACCCCCCCGGCTCGGCCACGCGCAACTCCCCGGCGTCGAGTGCGGCGATCGCCCCCTCCACCGCCTGCCGCACTTCGAGACGCTCCAGACGCGATCGATCGACCCAGGCCGACTCGATCTCTGTGCGGACCGCGCTCCAGCGGTCGGTGTGCATCATCCCTCCCCGCCGTGCAACCGCGGTCAGAGGATCCGCTCGAGGATTCCGGCGGCCTCTTCGCACTCCGCCCGGGTCGGGACCAGGGCCAGGCGGATCCAACCCTCTCCCCCGGCACCGAAGTAGTTGGCCGGAACCACGCCCACGCCGTGCTCGAGGAGCCGGGTCGCGAACGCCTCGGACGTCTCTGTGCCGGGAACACGGAAATAGAGGTAGAACGTCGCCTGGCTGCCCCCCAACTCGATCCCCTTTCGCTGCAGGACCGGAAGCAGGACGTCGCGCTTCTCCCGGTAGATCCGGCGCTGGTCCGCGACGTGTTCCTCGTCTCCCCACGCCTCAATCGCCGCTTCCATGACGAAGGTCGGCGTCGCGACTCCCTGACTCGGGCGCACCTTGCGCAGGAGGTGGATCATCTCGGGATCGCCGGCGATGAAGCCGCTGCGATACCCGGTCATGGCGGAGCGCTTCGAGAGGGTGTTGAACACCAGGAGGTTCTCGAGTCCGCAGGGAAGGGCCCCGGGCGGCGGGGCGTCAAACCAGATCTCCGAATAGGCCTCGTCGGAAGCGAGCCAGAATCCGTGGGCGCGCGCCAGGTCCAGGACCCGGTGATAGAACGACTCGTCCGCCACGGCGCCGGTCGGGTTGCTCGGATAGTTCACCCACATCAGCGCCGTGCGCCGCAGCGTTTCCTCCGGCAGCGCCTCGAGGTCGGGCAGGAATCCCAGGCGTGGCTCCAGCCGCACCAGCACCGGCTCTCCGCCGGCGAAGCGGGTGGCGGTCTCGTAGACCGGGTAGGCTGGGTCCGGGATGAGCACGACGCGGCGCTCCCCGTGCGGATCGATGATCGCCTGGTGAACGAGGTAGAGCGCCTCCTTCGATCCGTTCGAGGGCAGGACGTGCCGCTCGGGGTCAAGCTCGACGCCGAAGCGCTTCGCGCACCATTGGGCGATCGATTTGCGCAGCGCCGGGGTACCGGCCGCGGGGGGATAGCTGCTGCGCGCGGGCACCGAGTCGAGCAGGCGCCGGCGGATCCGCGGCGGCGTCTCCTCGTGAGGATCACCGATGGTGAAATCGATGATCCGAATCCCTTTGGAGCGGGCAGCGGCCTTCGCTTCGTCGAGTCGGACGAACGGATAGGTGGCGAGCGAGGCGAACGCCGGGTGGCGCGGCCTGGCTCCGGATGCAGTCGTCATGGTTCCTCCGCGGTGCGTTCCGATCCCCAGCAGGCGTCTGGATGATCCGGGGATGTTGGCCTCCCGCCCCCCGGTGGCGCAAGGGAGGGATTGACGTCTTCGCGCGCGAACCGCGGTCCGCGGCGGAGGGACCGTTCGGGGTCCGGGGCGGACAGAGCGGTGCCGCGGAACCCGCGCCGCCCCGCAGCGAGGCGATCTTGACCCGCCCGAGGGCGCGCTCGACGGAGGCCGCGGCCTGA
The DNA here is from genome assembly GCA_964473865.1 of uncultured bacterium. GTDB lineage: Bacteria > Eisenbacteria > RBG-16-71-46 > CAIMUX01 > CAIMUX01 > CAIMUX01. The sequence goes on from CAYYQN010000008.1 coordinate 17,833, forward strand.
TCGAGACGCCGATGCAGGGGGCACAGGCCGCCGGCGTGTTCCAGCAAGCCCAGCGGACAGCCGCGCAGCCGGCGGATCGGGTCCACCGCGTCGATCACGCCAAGAACGGTGGTCTGGTCGGGGGGGAGGGCCAGGTTGAAGCCTCCGCCCTTTCCCCGGCGTGAGGTCACGAGTCCCGCCTGTACCAGCAACTGCATGACCTTGGCGAGATAGCCGAGCGGAACCCGGGTCCGCCGGGCCAGTTCGGACGTCGTGATCGGCCGCGTCGGATCGTCCGCGAGGCACACCGCGGCGCGCAGAGCGTATTCGGCTGTCCGGCTGATCATGCCCCCCTCCCCGCCGGCAATTCTGGACCTTGACATCCAGAATAGGCAAGGAGATCATCCAGGCAGCCGCGCAGTGCCGGCCGGCGGCGTTTCCCGAGCCTGCGACACGCGCCGCGGGGTCCCTTGCAGCGGAGCGGGCCGGATCCCGAGAGGCCCGGCCCGGCAGCCCCGGTCCGCGTGGCCAGGAGGCCTTCATGGACCCGATCGCCATCCCCCCCATCGGACGCGGTGACATCGGGCATCCTCTCTCCACCGCCGGGATCTGAACCGATGATCCGCCTGCTTCCCGCGCTCCTCTGCGCCGTGCTCGCCGGCGCGCACGCGCTGCGCTCTCAGGGGCCGGTAGCGGCGGGAGGCCTGGTGCTTCTCTCCGCGTTGCTCCTGCTGCGGCAACGCTGGGTGCTCCTCGCGGCGCGTGGACTGCTTGTCGCCGGGGCGGTCACCTGGCTGTCGATTGCCGTGGAGCTGGTCCGTTCCCGCATGGTCCTGGGAGGACCATGGCTGCGCCTGGCGTTGATCCTCGGCGCCGTGATCGCGCTGCACCTTCTCGGGGCGCGGCTTCTCCGGGGCCCCGCCCTGGAGTCGCGCTACTCGGGCCGCCCGGAACGCTCGGGTGCGCAGGGCGGGGCCTTTCTCGGCGCGGCGGGGCTCATGACGATCGTGCGCAGCGAGGCGGGAGCATCGATGTTCCTGGCCGAGCGGTTCTGGCCCGGCGCCGCCTGGATCACCATCTTTGCCCTGGCCGCCTGGGCGGCCTTGCTGGCCGGATGGCTTCTCGATGAGCGCCGGATCCCCGCAACGCGCGTGCGCGCCTGGTCGCTGCTGTCCGCGGTGTTCTTCCTGCAGCTGTTGCTGGGACTGGCGGGGATCGATCGCTGCCTCATGAGCGGGGCGTTGCACCTGCCGGTTCCGGCCGTGATCGTGGGCGGGCCGCTCTACCGCGGCGGGGGGCTCTTCATGCCGATCCTGTTTCTGGCCACGATCGTCGTCATGGGCCCCGCATGGTGTTCGCACCTCTGCTACATCGGGTCGTGGGACAATCTCGCGGCGCGGCGCCGGTACCGGGCCCAGGTCCCGGGCGAAGATGGTCCGCGACGGAGGAGAATCGATCCCCGCTGGTACACCCTGGCGGCCACGGCCGGCGTCGCCCTCGCCCTGCGGGCTGCCGGAGTGGGCGCGGTTCCGGCGACGTGGCTCGGGGCTTCGTTCGGCCTGATCGGGGTCGGGATCATGATCTTCGCGTCGGCGCGGCGGGGCGTGATGGTCCACTGCACCGAGTGGTGCCCGATCGGACTCCTCGCCACCCGGGCGGGCCGGCTTTCCCCGTTTCGCCTCAAGGTCCGGGAGGGGTGCCGCAACTGCGGCCTCTGCCTTCCGACCTGTCGCTTCGGCGCCCTGACGGAGGAGGACCTCCGACGTGGCCGTCCGGGGCCGAGCTGCACGCTCTGCGGCGACTGTCTCGCCTCCTGCCGCAAGGGCCAGGTGGTGTACAAGTTCCCCGGACTCTCGCCCGCGGGCGCCCGGCAGGCGTTCGTCGTGGTGGTGGCCGTGCTGCAGGCGTCCTTCCTGGGAATCGCCCGCATCTGACGTACCGGTGGCCCGCCGCCGCTCGAACGGCTATCGTCAGTCCATGGAAGTCCAGATCTTCGGAACGAAGAAGAGCGCCGACGCGCGGAAGGCCGTCCGCTTCTTCTCCGAGCGCGGATGGAAGACCCACTTCGTAGACCTCGCCGAGCGTGCGCTTTCTCGCGGTGAGCTCCGCCGCTTCACCGAGAAACTCGGCGTCGAGGCGCTGATCGACCGCGAGGGCAGGCGATTCAAGGACCTCGGGCTCGCGACCGCGCCCCCGGGCGACGATCGGTGGGTGGAACGATTGCTGGCCGAGCCGCTTCTCCTCCGCCAACCCCTGGTCCGCGCGCAGAACCGAGTCACCGTCGGGCTGGCCGAGGCAGACTGGAAGGACTGGGCCGGCAGGTGAGGTTGGGAATGGGCCCGGTCCGGCTTCCCGCCGCGGAACGCCGCGGCGGTGCGGGACGACCGGCGGAAGCCGGCGCCGGCACGTCCGACCGGCCTCGCTCGGAGAGGATCCGGGCTCTCTGGCCCGACATCTGGGCCCTGATCAAGCCCCGGCGCGGGATCCTTCTTCTCGGCTTGCTGATGATGGCGGTGAATCGCGTGAGCGGCCTCGTGCTCCCCGCCTCGACCAAGTTCCTGATCGATGACGTCATCGGGAAGAAGGAGGTCCACCTTCTGCCTCCGCTGGTCCTCGGCGTCCTGGGCGCCACGCTGGTCCAGGGAGTCACCTCCTTCGCCCTCACCCAGGTCCTGTCGAAGGCGGCGCAGCGACTGATCGCCGAACTGCGGCTCCGAGTGCAGCAGCACGTTGGACGCCTGCCGGTCGCCTTCTACGATGCCACCAAGACCGGGACCTTGGTCTCGCGGATCATGAGCGACGTGGAAGGGATCCGAAACCTGATCGGCACCGGTCTGATCGAGCTTTTGGGCGGCATCATGACCGCACTCATCGCCTTTGTGGTGCTCCTGAGGATCAGCGCCCTGATGACGGTCGTGGCGTTTGGTACCCTTCTCGTCTTCATGGTGGCGCTCAACCGCGCGTTCACGACCATCCGGCCGATTTTCCGCGAGCGCGGCCGGATCGCCGGGGAGGTCACCGGGCGCCTCACCGAGTCGATCGGCGCCGTGCGGACGGTCAAGGGCTATCACGCCGAAGCGCGGGAGGCGGGAGTCTTCGCCCGCGGGGTCGATCGCCTGCTGGGCAACGTCCTGAAGTCCCTGACCGCGACCTCCCTGATGGGTCTCTCCTCGACGCTGCTCCTCGGGATCGTCGGGGCCGCGGTCATGTTCGTCGGTGCGCGCCAGATTCTTTCCGGGGCCATGACCCTGGGTGGATTCGTCACCTACACCGCTTTTCTCGGCTTCCTGGTGGCACCGGTCTTCCAGATCGTGGCCATCGGCACCCAGCTGACCGAGGCGATGGCCGGGCTGGAGCGCACGCGGGAGCTCTTGCGGGAACGACCGGAGGACGAGAACCCCGCGCGCTCCCATGCCTTGGGGCCGATCGTGGGATACCTGGAGTTCGATAACGTGAGTTTCGCCTATGAGGCAGGCGAGGAGGTGCTCCACGAAGTGAGCTTTACCGCGGCGCCCGGCACGGTGACCGCGCTCGTCGGCCCCTCGGGCTCGGGCAAGTCGACCATGATCGGATTGGTTGCCGCGTTCCACGTTCCGCACGGCGGGACGGTGCGGGTTGACGGGATCGATCTCGCGACGATTCGCCTCGACAGTTACCGCACGCAGCTCGGGGTGGTGCTCCAGGAGACCTTCCTGTTCGACGGCTCCATCCGGGAGAATGTCGCCTTCGCGCGGCCCGAGGCGAGCGACGAAGAGATCCGGCGCGCCTGCCGCACGGCGCGGGTGGACGAATTCGCCGACCGCCTGCCCGAAGGGCTCGACACCGTCGTCGGCGAGAGAGGAGTCAAGCTGTCGGGGGGGCAGCGCCAGCGGGTTTCCATCGCCCGCGCCGTCCTGGCCGACCCCCGGATCCTGATCCTCGACGAGGCAACGTCCAGCCTCGACTCGGAGTCCGAGGCCCTGATCCAGGAAGGACTCGCGCAGCTGATGCGGGGACGCACCACGTTCGTCATCGCCCATCGACTTTCAACCATCCGCCGCGCCGACCAGATCCTCGTCATCGAGGAGGGACGCATCCGGGAACGGGGCACGCACGGGGAGCTGTACGCCCTGGGCGGTCGCTATCACGACTTGTACACGCGGCAGCACGGCCTGGCGACAAACCTGTTCCTGGCGCCCGGGGAGGGCGACTCGGTTCCGGAGGCAGCGTCGCCGGCGCCGGAAGATGGCGACCGCTCGCTCAATGCCGCGGCGGAGTCCGCAACCGGCTCGACGGCGAATCGCGCCGGTCCGCTGGGCCTGTTCCGTCGGCCCGCGGGCTAGCCGGCTGCGGTGTGCGGAAGGGCCCGCCCGGCTGCGCCGGCCGACGGACTGGTGACCGGCGATTTCCGGCGGGGCCTGCGAGGGCCGGCGGCAGAGGGCGGCTACGCTTCCGGCCCGGCCCCCAGCAGATAGGCGCGCAAGCGGTCGACGAACTGCTGCGCCTCCGCGACATCCACGAATTCGTCCCGGGTGTGCGCGAACTCGGGGTCTCCCGGCCCCCAATTCAGCGCCGGCACGCCGAGCGCGGTGAACCGGGCGACGTCGGTCCACCCTTGTTTCGCCCGGCGCGGAAGACCCGTGCTCTCCAGCAGGTGCCGGTAGAGCGGCGCGCCGAGGTCGATCCTTCCCGCCGGCGAGTGATCGGAGAGCTCCACCGTGATGGTGCCCGCCGCAGGGGCGCCGGTGGCCGCGGGCGGCGCGCCGGAGCGCGTGGATGCCGGTGCGGGAGGCGCTCCCGGGAGGGATGAGCCGGGGGGCGGACCGCCGAAGCCGCGAAAGACGGTCCCCGCGGGAAAGAGCGATCGGGCGAGTTCTTCCGCCTCCTCGGGAGTCCGGTCCGGCGGATATCGCAGATTGACGTTCAGCTCCAGCGTCCCGGGCACGACATTGCGGACCTCGCCGGCCCGCAAGCGGGTCGGGATCGCCAGCTCGCGGAACGTGACCCCGGCGATCTGCGCCTCCCGAATCGGGCGAGCCAGGATCGACTCCAGCCATGGCAGCGCGTGATGCAGCGGATGCACACCGTTCCAGGGACGGGCGGAATGGCACGCCCTGCCATGGAAGGTCGCCGCCAGATGCATGGAACCGCTGCAACCCAACTCGAGATCGCCCCGCGTCGGCTCGAGCAACAACGCGAGGCCGGCGCCGCGCAACCAGGAATGCATCGCCAGCAGCTCGGCCAGGCCGTTCGCCGCCGCCGGCCCCTCCTCCCCCGCATAGAAGACAAAGACCCGGTCCGCGAATCCGGCCGCCGGATCCAGCGTCTCCGCCAGATGAAGCAGCGCCGCCACCCCCGCCTTCATGTCGCATGCGCCGCGTCCGACAACCCGCCCCTCCCGCAGCGCCGGCTCCGGGGAGTCGCCGCGCGGAACGGTGTCGATATGGCCGGCCAGCACCAGCAGCGGACGTCCGTTCCGGGACTCCGCTCCGGGGGCCGCCAGCGTGTGAGGCACAAGGAGGAGCGTGTCGCGAAGGCGGTCGACTCGATGGGTGCGGCCGGCGGCCCCGGTGCGCAGCCGCGATTCCAGGAGCCCGGCCAGGGCCGCCTCGGAGCCGGTAGCGCTGGGGACCCGAACGAGGGCCAGGATCTCCTCGCCAAGGGATGAGGTCGGCTGGTTCATCCGTCGATTCTGCCTCGCGCCGGGTGGCGGGCACAAGAGCACGCCGGGAGCCGGTTTGCGGTCTCGGCCAAGGCCCCGGCCATCGTCCCGCGAGCACCTCGGCCGGGGCCTCGCGCGGGGCCGGGTTCCCGGCCCGGTCGCCGCACTTGCCGGAGTCCCGTGCTCGCCGCTACCCTCTCGGCCATGCAGACGAACAACATTCCGCCCCGCCCCACCCATCATGTGCTGGTCGTCTCCGACGGATCCGGCGTCACGGGAGAGCGAGTCGTGCAGGCGGTCATGACCCAGTTCGATCTGGACACGATCACCGTGGAGCGGATTTCCGAGGTCCGCGATCCGGACCGCATCCGCACGGCGCTGGGGCTCGCCGCGGAAAAGAAGGCGACGGTTCTCTACTCGCTGGTCTCGGTGGAGCACCGCACGCTCCTGCTGCAGGAGGCCAGGCGGCTGGGGATCTGGACGATCGACCTGTTGGGCCCCTTGCTCCTCCGGCTCGAGGACGTCCTGGCGGCATCGCCCCGCGCCGAGGCCGGCCTCTTCCGCCACATCGATGAGGAGTACTTCCGTCGCATCGACGCCATGGACTTCACGGTGAAGCACGACGACGGCAAACGGATCGAGGAGATCGTCAACGCCGACCTGGTCCTGGTCGGAGTGTCCCGAAGCTGCAAGACGCCGCTCTCGATCTTCCTCGGCTACCGCGGTTGGCACGTGGCCAATGTCCCGATCGTGTTGGGGATCGATGCTCCGGAACAGCTGTTCACCATCGACCGGGACAAGGTGATCGCGCTGTCGGCCCGGTCGGAGTGGCTTTCGGGCGTGCGGCGCGAACGTTCGCGACGTATGGCGCCGGGGGTGATCCTGGACTACGCAGAGACCGCCTACATCGCGGAGGAGCTGCGTTACTTCCAGTCGATCGCCGCGCGGGGAGGTTGGACGGTGGTCGATGTCACCGGAAAAGCCATCGAGGAGACGGCGGCCGAGATCATCGCGTTGCTGCCTCAGTGAGCTTCCCGTCCCGTCCTGGATGCAGAAGGAGGCTCCCATGCGCTCCGCTCGTCGCCCGACTGCACGCCCGGGTCTCGTCCTGGCACTTCTTCTCTCGGCGGTCGGACCCTCGCCCTCGCCAGGACGGGTGGTGCTCCTGCACGTCGCGCCGGCGCTTCCCGGCGCTCCCCGTGGCGACGGAAGCCTGGACCGCCCGTTTCGCGATCTCACCCAGGCCGTGGCGGTGGCCCAGGCTTTGTCGGGGCGCGCCATGCCGGACAGCCGCGCGGAAGAGGAGGACGACGGCACGCGCGTCACGCTGCAGTTGGCGCCGGGGGACTACTACCTCGAGCCACACCCTGAGATCGAGCCGACCTGCGGCAACTGCGCCGACCCGAACACGCCGGTGCCGATGACCTTCGGACTCCGCGTCGGCGGCCGCGGAGTCGCGATCGAAGGCTCGGACGAAGGACCGGCCGTCATTCACACCCATGCGGGCTATGGACTGCTATTCCAGGACTGCACCGAGTGCGTGCTGCGCGCCATCATCGTCACCGACGGCTCCCGGGACACCAGCGCCATGGCCACGGACGCCGCGGTGGTGGCACAGCGATCCTCGGTCACGATCGAGGACTGTCTCTTCCGGGACAACATCGGCGACCCCGCGACCGTGAGCCGGAACATCGTCGGAATCGCGGGGATCGCGGGGCGCGACGGAAGCCGGCTTCGCGTGCGTCGAAACCGGATCATCCGTTCCTCATGGGACGGCATCGCCCTGTACCGCGACGCCGAGGCCGAGATCACCGGCAACGTCATCGACGGCGTCGATCTTGCCCTCGGCCGCAACGCCGGAGGCGGACGGGGCGTCGGGATCGGCCTCACCTGGAATGCGCGGGCGACCGTCCGCGGCAACCTGGTGCGGCGGTACTGGAAGGGAATCGGCGTCTTTGTGAACGCCCAGGCAACCGTCGAGGAGAACATCGTGGAGCGGCTGGCGACCTGGGGACTCTCCCTATGGGATGCTGATCATGGCAGGCCCCAGGGCTTCTTCCGCGGCAATGCGGTCGACTCCACCGGCGCCTGCGGTGCACTCATCGCGCGCGGCGCCGCCGATCCGCCCGAGCCGGGGTGGCTGCGGGAGAACCTGTTTCTTCGCACCGGCCAGAATCCCCGATACGACTCCGGCGAGCCGTACTGCTTCCAGGTGGCCATCGCGAGGCACGCCGCGTCGACCGGATTCACCGTGGAGGGGAATCTCTTTCTGGCCAATCGCGAAGCGGGCGGGGCCGCCGGATCGGGTGATCTCGACCCCGAGGCGTTTCAGACGCGGGCTCAGCCGCTGCTCGCCCGGCTCGCCGCCTGGCCCTCGTTGCGCGAAAGCGGATTGCTGGCTCGCCTCAACGCCGGGGCCGCCCCATCGGGAACGGCTCCCGGGCCGGACGACCGCATGCGACCGGATCGTTGAGGCCTCGCCGTGGCTGCCGCCGTCCGGACCGGTCTCGACATCGTCGCGCGCGAGGGCCTGCGTCTGCCCGGACGCGGGCGCGCGGGACTTCTGTGCAACAACGCGGTGTGCGACGCCTCCCTGCGCGGCGCTCCGGAAGTCGTGCGCGAGTTGCCCGGGGTGAGACTGACGCGGATCTTCTCGCCGCAGCACGGTTTTGCCGGCGAGAAACAGGACAACATGGTAGAGTCCCGCGACGGCATCCACCCCGGTACCGGCGTCCCGCTCGTCAGCCTCTATGGACGAGTGCGTGAGCCGGACGCCGAGATGCTTCACGGGCTCGACGCCTTGCTGATCGACCTGCCCGATGTCGGCACCCGGGTCTACACGTTCCTGGCCACGGCGTTACTCTGCCTGCGCGCATCGGCCCGCGCCGGTCTGCCGGTGATCGTCCTGGACCGGCCGAATCCGCTCGGCGGCGTGGCGGTGGAAGGACCGGTACTGCGGCCGGAGTATGCGTCCTTCGTGGGGCTCATCCCGGTGCCGCAGCGCCACGGGCTCACCGCCGGTGAGTACTGCCGCTTCGGTGCGCGGGCGCTCGGCCTGGACCTCGACCTTTCGGTGATCGCCTGCGAAGGGTGGGAACGAGAGGTGCTCTTCCCCGGAACGGGCCTCCCCTGGGTTATGCCCTCTCCCAACCTGCCGACGTTCGAAGGACTGCTGGTCTATCCCGGGATGGTTCTGCTCGAAGGCACCAACCTCTCGGAGGGACGCGGCACCACCCGGCCGTTCGAACTCTGGGGCGCCCCCTGGCTGGACCCCGGGCGGATTCCCGCGTCGGTGCGGCGCGGTCCGGGATACATCCTGCGCGAGGTCGCCTACCAACCGACCTTCCACAAGTACGCGGGCCAGGATGTGCGCGGATTCCAGATCCACCCCACGGACCCGACACGATTCCGGCCGCTCGCTACGGCGGTGGCTCTGCTCGCCGCGGTGCGACGTGCCCATCCCGACTGCTTCGCCTGGCGCAATCCCCCCTATGAGTACGAGCACGATCGCATGCCGATCGACCTGATCGCCGGAACCGACGCCATGCGGCTCGCCGTGGATGCCGGGACGGAGGCCGAAGCGATCGCCGCCTCGTGGCGCGCCGAGGAGGAGGCGTTTCGGGCCGACCGCCGGGCGTTTCTCCTCTACGGCAGCGGCGCCGCATGAAAGGGATGATTCTCGCCGCAGGGTTCGGCACGCGGATGCTGCCGATCACTCGCTTCATCCCGAAGGCCCTGCTGCCGGTGGGGGCCCGGCCGCTTCTCGAATGGAACCTCCTCCACCTCGCCGCGTGTGGCGTGGACGACGTGGTGGTGAACGCGCATCACCTCGCCGCGGACATGCGGCAATGGGCCGCCGCGCGCGCCGCTCGAGGGAATGCCCCGCTCCCCCGGGTGCGGCTCGTGGTCGAGAGGAGAATCCTCGGCACCGGAGGGGGAATCGCCAACGCGGCGCACTGGCTGGATTCGGATCCCGTGGTGGTGGTGAATGCCGACCAGCTGTTCCGGCCCGACCTCGCCGCCGTGCGCCGCGCGCACGAAGCGGGCCGGTTCCTCGCGACCCTGGTCTGCGTGCGCGATCCACGACATGCCCAGATCCGCACGGAGGGTGCCCGCGTGGTCGAGATCGAAGCGCGCCCCGTCTTTGGGGACCCCGGACTGCTGACCTTCACCGGTCTCTACCTGCTGGCCCACGCGGCCGTGGACGCCCTCGTCCTCGCGGTCGGGGGCGAGGACCCGCCGGGCAGTCCGCAGGGCCCGGGGTCTGACGTTGGACCGGTGAGAATCGTGAGCACGGACCCGCGGGCGGCGGCGCCGGACGACTCCGGCTCCCCGCGTTTGGGGGGCGGCACGCAGTTCCTGGATGTCGTCACGCACTTCCGCCGGTGGATGGCGGAGGGACGGCTCGGGGTCCATCTCGTCGAGGACGAGCCGTTCCTGGAAGCCGGCACGCCGGAGGCCTACCTGGAACTGCTGCGGGAGGCCGCCTCGGTGCTCCCGGAGTCACGCTCCCCGCGCGTTCACCACTTCGGCTTCGTGACGGATGGCGCGCGGATCGCGGCCGACGCCTGGATCGAAGAGAGCGCGGTTCTCGACGGCGCCGTGGTGGCGCCGGGGGCCCGGGTGGTTCGGTCGATCCTCGGCCCGGGCGCAACGGCAAACGGCGAGGTGGCGCGGTCGATCGTCGCGCACGGCGAGTCGCGTCCGATTCGGCTGCTTCCCCGGAGCGAAGAAGACGCGCTGCGCCGGACTCTCGCCGGGCTGGATCCGGAGCTGGCGGGGCCGGACACCTCCATCCGCCTGCTGCAGGGGGACGGTTCGACCCGCCGCATTGCCCGCGTGGTGCGACGCGCGCAGAGCCGGATTGCGGTCCTCCCGGCGCTTCCCGATCCGGAGGCCGCCTCGGTCTATCCGTGCCGGGAAGGAGACGATGTCCCGGACGAACCCGCGACCTTCGCGTACGTGGCCGGTCATCTCGAGCGGCTCGGAGTGCCGGTGGCCCGCGTCTACGCCCTAGACGCCGCTTCGCGCGTGTTGCTGCTCGAGGACCTGGGAGACACCGACCTCTACGGTCTGGTGCGCGCCGCGCGGAGGGCCGAAGCCGAACCGGACCCGGACGGTCCGGCCGCGTGCTCGCGGCGGGGTCTCTCCACCTGCCGCGATGCCTATGAAGAGGCACTGGACATCCTCCATCGCATGCAGGCGCCGCCGCCGGTGCCGTTCGATCCGGGCCGCACGCGGAACCCCGACTACGACGAGCCGTTCATCCTCCGATTCGAGGCCGACTACTTCCGGCGGGAGATGGTCCGCGGCCACTGCGGTCTGGAGCTGACAGATGCCGCGGGAGTCGAAGCCGACGCGGCGCGCGCCGCGGGCGACGCCGTCGGGGGAGCACCCCGGGTGTTCATGCACCGGGACTACCAATCCCGCAATCTCATGTGTACCCCGCGCGGCCTGGTGGTCATCGACTTTCAAGGCGCAAGACTCGGTCCTCCGGAATACGATCTGGCGGCTCTCGTCCTCGACCCCTACGCGGACCTGCCATCGCTTCTTCGCAGCGAGCTGGTGGAGCGGTTTCTCGACCGAACGACGCGGACTGCGGAGGAGCGCCGGACCGCGCGAACCCGGTATCGCGCCTGCGGGGTCAACCGGATGCAGCAGGCGCTGGGAGCGTTTGGATATCTGGGCGGCCGCCTCGGACGGCCCGGCTTTCTCGAGCACGCCCCGGCGGCGGCCGCTCGACTGCGCGAACTGGCCGCCGGCGCCTATCCAAAGCTGGAGGCGCTGGCGGACCGAGTCATCCACGCACTCGCGGAGAAACCATGAGCAAGGACATGGCCGCGGCCTCCCGCCGCACGATCGACCCGCGAGACCGTGCGTCCCGACCCGAGCCCGCGCTGCTCTGGTTTCGCCAGGACCTCCGCCTCTCCGACCATCCGGCTCTTCGGGCCGCCCTGGCCGCGGGGGGGCCGGTGATCCCGGTCTACATCTGGTCTCCGGAAGAGGAAGGGGGGTGGCCCCCGGGCGCGGCGGCGCGGTGGTGGATCCATCACTCCCTAAAGCAGCTCGCCGCGGATCTGCGCGGTCGCGGCGGGCGGCTCATCATCCGTCGCGGTGGCGTCGTCGCGACGCTCGGGAAGCTCTGCCGGGAAACGGGCGCCCAACGGATCTTCTTCCACCGCCGCTACGAGCCGTACGCCCGCGCCCAGGAGGAACGCGTCCTCGCCGCCTTTCCGCCGGACTGTTCGGACAAGACCGGCGAGGATGACCTTCGCGCTCGCGGGCTCCGCCCCGCCGGCCCTCACGCCGCCAGGCCCCGGGCCGAACGGCACGAGTCGGCGCTGCTCTTCCGGCCCGAAGAGATCGCAACCAGACAGGGCCGTCCCTTCCAGGTCTTCACGCCCTTCTGGCGGGCCTGCCTCGACCGCCCCGCGCCCGCCGTTCCGCTGCCGGCGCCGCGCCTGGTGCCGGGTCCGGCCCGCTGGCCGACCTCGCTCGAACTCGATGAACTGGGGCTCACGCGGAGCAGCGATGGAAGCGCCGGACCGCGGGATGCCTGGCGGCCGGGCGAGGCCGGCGCCAACGCACAGCTGGCCGCGTTCTTGAAGACCGCCCTGGGCGGCTACCCCAGGGGGCGCGACCGGCCCGACCTCCGGGCATCCTCGCGGCTCTCGCCGCACCTGCACCACGGCGAGCTCTCGCCGCGCCAGGTGTGGCATGCCACGCGCCGCCAAATGGCCCGGCGCGGCGAACCGGGTCTCCTGGCCGGAGCGGAAGCGTTCACGCGGCAGATCGGATGGCGCGAGTTCGCCTATCACCTGCTGGTTCACTTCCCGCACACCATGGACCGTCCCCTCCGCGCGGAGTTCGCCGCCTTCCCCTGGGCGCGGAGTCATACCGGTCTGCGCGCGTGGCAACAGGGCCGCACCGGCTATCCGATCGTCGACGCCGGAATGCGAGAGCTGCGGGAGAGCGGATGGATGCACAACCGCGTCCGGATGATCGCCGCCTCATTCCTGGTAAAGGACCTGTTGATCCCCTGGATCGAAGGGGCCCGGTGGTTCTGGGATGCGCTGGTCGACGCGGACCTCGCCAACAACACGCTGGGCTGGCAGTGGGCGGCCGGATGCGGGGCCGACGCGGCCCCCTACTTCCGGATCTTCAATCCCGCGCTCCAGGGCTCACGGTTCGACCCGGAGGGGTCGTACGTCCGACGTTGGGTGCCGGAACTCGCGTCGCTGCCGGCGGCCCAGATACACTACCCCGACGAGTTCTCCGACACGCCGGAAGTTCGATCCGGGCGTATCATCAGACTGGCCTATCCGGCACCGATCGTGGACCATGGGGCGGCGCGGGCGCGGGCGCTCGCGGCACTGGCCGCAATGCGGGGGCGTGGGAGATGAGCAGTCCAGGGAAACCACCAGGACCGCCCGGGCGGTACCGCGTCTCCGGCGAGCGATGACCGACCGAGCGGGAACAGACGTCCGGCGGGAGATGCCGGACCGGCGGGACACGGGGGGACGACGGATTCTGGTCACCGGTTCCCGCGGTCTCCTGGGATCCACGCTGATACCGTTCCTGGTCGCGTCCGGACACGAGATCACCCGGCTGGTCCGGCCGCACGCGCAGGGATCCGCCACACCGCCTCCCGGTCCCGAGCCCACCCTGATCCCCCTCTCCCCCCCCGCCGGCGGACGCGAGGCCACCCTGGTCTGGGACCCCGCGGCCGGAACTCTGGAAACCGCCCCGATGGAAGGGTTCGACGCCGTCATCCATCTGGCGGGCGAGAGCATCGCCGCGGGGCGCTGGACTCCGGACGTCAAGGACCGGATTCTGCGGAGCCGCGTCGTGGGCACACACCTCCTTGCGGAGCGCCTGGGCTCTCTGAGAAACCCGCCCGAGGTCTTGGTCTGTGCGTCGGCCATCGGGTTCTATGGCTCCCGAGGCGACTCCCTGACCGATGAGTCCGCCGGCCCGGGAGATGGATTCCTGGCCTCGGTCGTGCAGGCTTGGGAAGAAGCCGCCGATCCCGCGCGCGCCGCCGGAGTTCGCGTCGTTCACCTCCGCATCGGGATCGTGCTCACGCCTCGCGGAGGAGTCCTGGGGCGAATGCTGCCGGCTTTTCGGCTTGGCCTGGGCGCCCGGATGGGTGGTGGCCGGCAATACCTGAGCTGGATCGCCATCCCCGACCTGCTCCGCGTGTTCGCCTGGGTCCTCGCCGAACGACCGCTCTTCGGGCCGGTCAATGCGACGGCGCCGGAGCCGGTCACCAATGCCGAGTTCACGCGCGCGCTCGCCCGCGCTCTCGGCCGGCCGGCGTGGTTCGCCGTGCCGGCGTGGGCGTTGCGCCTGGGGCTCGGCGAAATGGCCGATCAGATGCTGTTGACCGGGGCGCGCGCGATCCCCGCGCGCCTCCTGGCCTCGGGCTTCGAGTTCGAGCATCCGCAGCTGGAGCCGGCGCTCCGGCATCTCCTCGGGAGGACGGGTGGCTGACCGCCCCCTGCCGGCCGGGTACGGGGGGCGGGACTCGCTCGAGTGTCGGTTGACAACGCTTCTGGGCCGCGGCGGGGTGCGGGAAACCGTCGGAACCTCACGGGAAGGAAGGCCGATCTACGGCTATCGCTGGGGCGACATCGGCGCGCCCGCGACGCTCCTGATCTCGCTGCTGCACCCGATGGAGTGGATCGGGCTCGAGACGCATCTCGCGCTGCTGGAGAGTCTGCTTCGGCCCGAAGAAGCCCCCCCGGCGCTCCGTTCGATCCCCGTCGCCAATCCGGACGGCTTCGCCCGCGTGGAGACATCGTTGCGGCAGAGTCGCCCCCGCTGGGTGCGGGGCAATGCCGCCGGCGTCGACCTCAATCGGAACTTCCCGGTCGGGTATCGCTCCCGGCCGCTGCTCCTGCGTTTCTGGCCGCTCTACCGGCCCGGCCCCGGTCCGCTGAGCGAGCCGGAGACGGCGGCTGTCGCCCGCTGGATCGCGGGCGCGGCGGTCCGGCAGTCGCTCTCTCTGCACTCCTTTGGACGCCGGGTCTTCGTGCCTCCGGCCCGCGCGAGACGGGCTCTCCCCCTGACCGGCTCGATGCTGCAGGCGGCCCGGGCCGCCGCCGCGGGGAGCGGGTATCGCGCGCAGCAGCTCGGCCGGTGGTCCTGGTTCTTCCGGGCGTCCGGGACCGAGTTGGATTTCCTCCACGAGGTCACCGGGGCGCCGTCGTTTCTGGTGGAAGTCTCTGGCGGTGGATTCGCGCAGTGGGGGTCGCGCCGGCTGTTGCGGCCGTTCTACCTGTTCAATCCCGCGCAGCCGGCGCGAGAGGTCGCCCGGGTCCTGCCGGTGCTGCGGAGCCTGGTTCTGTCCGGCGGTCCGCTCGATCGATCCACTCCGCCATGAAGATGTTCGTCTCGCCCGGCTTCTCGGCTCCGCGGTTG
This sequence comes from uncultured bacterium, assembly GCA_964473865.1. Classification (GTDB taxonomy): domain Bacteria; phylum Eisenbacteria; class RBG-16-71-46; order CAIMUX01; family CAIMUX01; genus CAIMUX01. The sequence goes on from CAYYQN010000008.1 coordinate 32,876, forward strand.
CTGGCGAACACCAACCGCTTCCCATCGGGCGAGAACATGGGGAATCCGTCGAAGGTCGGGTCGAAGGTCACCTGCTCCACCGCCTTCGTCTCGATGTCCACCAGGAAGAGGTTGAAGTCGCGCTTCTTCGGATCTCCCACATTCGAGCTGAAGATGATCCGATCCCGCCCCGGCTGGAAGAACGGGCAGAAATTCGCGGCGCCGTTGTCCGTCAAGCGCACCTGATCCGAACCGTCTGCATCCATCACCCAGATCTCGAGCTCGCTGGGCCGGATCAGCCCATCGCGCAGCAGTGCCCGGTATTCCTCCATCTTCTGCGCATCGCCGGGGCGCGCCGCCCGGTAGCAGATCCGCCGTCCGTCAGCCGAGAAGAATGCGCCCCCGTCGTAGCCGGGCGTGTGGGTGAGCTGCTTCACCCCGCTGCCGTCGGCGTTCATCCGGAAGAGCTCGAGGTCGCCGGTGCGGTCGGAGGTGAACACCAGGCTGCCGTCGGGTCCGGCCGTCGCCTCCGCGTCGTAGCCCGGCTCATCGGTCAGCCGGCGAAGACTCGAGCCGTCGCGACGAGCGCGGAAGATGTCGTAGTCGCGATACAGGGCCCAGACGTAGCCGCGCGAGAAGTCGGGCTCGGGCGGGCAGTCGGGCGACCCGAGATGGGTCGAGGAAAAGACCACCTCGCGGTCCCCCGGCAGGAAGTACGAGCAGGTACAGCGCCCCTGCCCGGTGCTCACCAGGCGCATCTCGCCGCCCTCGGCGGGCAACGTATAGATCTGGTCGCAGCCGGCCTCCCGAGGGGAGGACTGCAGGATGAGGTCCTTTCCGTCCCACGAGAAGTACGCCTCGGCGTTCTCTCCGCCGTTGGTCAGTTGCCAGAGCCGCCGAAAGTGAACCTCCTCCGGACGAATCCAACCGCTGACTTCGATGCCCGAGCGGAAGACTCGGGCCGAGGTCTCGCCGGCCCCGGCCGGCGGCGACGTGACCAGGATCCAGGCCGCGGCGGCGGCGAGCGCCCGGGCCTGCGTCCGTCTCCGCGCCCGCCACTCGCGTCGGGGTCGTCTCATCTGTCCTCCTCCACGATTTCCGGAGCGGCGCAGACGCCCCGAGGCCCGCTTGGTCGCTCCGGCCCGTCGGCTGGCCACCCGGCACCGCCGTGCCGGATCCGGGGGTGCCGCCGAGTGTAGTCCCTCGACCGTGCGGATCGCGCCAAGGAATCACTTGATCCCCCCCCCGGCCCTTCCGATAGACTAGGTGCGGTCCCGAAGGGACCGAGTAGGCCAGTAGCTCAATTGGCAGAGTAGCGGTCTCCAAAACCGCGGGTTGGGGGTTCGAGTCCCTCCTGGCCTGATCCTCCGCCGCGTCGATCACGTGGCGCCCCACGGGCCCCATCCGGGGCCCGTGGTCGTTTTCCGGCGCCGGCGGCCCCTTCTTGCAACAGACCAGATCACCCGGTAGGATGCCCACGCGATGAACTCCGCTCCGATCAAACTCCCCCGCATGGCGGCGATGATCCTGGCGGGAGGCCGCGTGGGCGAGCTTTCCGTGCTCACCCTGCGGCGACCCAAGTCCGCCCTGCCGTTCGGCGGCTACTTCCGCGTCATCGACTTCGCCTTGAGCAACCTCATGCGCGCCGGCATCAACAACGTCGGCATCCTCTCGCAGTACCGGCCCGGATCCCTCATCGATCACGTCGGTGTCGGCGAGGGATGGGACTTCATCGGGCTCGATCGCGGAGCCAAGATCCTCCCGCCGTTCCGCGGCGCCGAGGCCTCGGACTGGTACAAGGGGAACGCGGATGCGGTCTACCAGAACCTGAACTACATCCGGGACCAGCGGGCTGAGGTCGTGCTGATCCTCTCCGGCGACCACATCTACCGGATGGACTACCGGGAACTGGTCCGGACGCATCTCGAGCACGGCGCCGACATGACCATCGCTCTGAAGCGGATGGGTCACCACAAACGGTTCGGCTACGCCTCCTTGGACCGCACCGGTCGGGTGCTCGAATACGAGGAGAAGCCTTCGCGGCCGCGTTCCGACCTGGCAAGCCTCACCATCTATGCCATCAACACGGCGCCCCTGGTGCAGGTGTTGGAGGGCCTGGCCGGCAGCCCACAGGTCGAATTCGGCCAGGACGTCATCCCCCGGATGCTCGAGGGGTATCGCGTGCATGGGTACGTCTACGACGGCTACTGGGCCTACACGCGCACGGTGAACGCATACTACCAGGCACACCTGGACCTTCTGGCCCATCGCATCGACCTCGATGAGTGGGGCGTCCGCACCAATCTGCAGGACGGAAGCGTGACGGAGCAGCCCCCGGCCCGGGTTGCCGGCTCCGCGGAGGTGCGCAACTCCTACCTGAGCGCAGGCTGCGAGGTCGAGGGAACAGTGATCGGCAGCGTTCTCTCTCCCGGCGTGCGAGTCGCCAAGGGGGCCCTCGTGGTCAACGCGCTCCTCTTCCACCGCTGCGTCGTAGACGCCGGCGCCACGGTATCCCTGACGATCGCCGACAAGGGGGTCTCTATCGGCACGAACGCCCGAGTGGGTCCGCCGCCGGAGGATGCGTCCGATCCCGTGGCCGCCATGGCCCGGTGGCCGATCACCCTGCTGGGCAAGGAGTGCCGGGTGGCGCCGGGAGCGCACGTTGAGCCGGGCAGCGAAATCCACCCGGAGTCGATTCGCACCTGAGGCCCAGGGCCGGGAGAGGCGAGCCATGTACCGCGAGCCGGGTCACCGCACGACGCTGAACTCCGCTCTGGATCCCGACCGCCGCGCCCTCGACACGCGGCGCAGCCTGGCGATGATCCTCGCCGGAGGGGTCGGAACCCGGCTCAACGTGCTGGTACGCCATCGCGCCAAGCCGGCCGTTCCTTTCGGCGGCATCTATCGGCTCATCGATTTCCCGCTCAGCAACATCATGAACTCGGGCCTGGAGCGGGTCGGCATTCTCACCCAGTACCTCCCCTACTCGCTCACGGACCACATCGGCAACGGCTACCCCTGGGGTCTCGTGGGGCGTCAGCGCGAGGTGCGCATTCTTCCCCCGCATCAGGGAACCCACGGGAGCGACTGGTACCGGGGCACCGCCGACGCGATCTACCGCAACCTGAGCTATATCCATCGCCACGATCCGGAGCTGGTGCTGGTTCTGTCCGGGGACCACATCTACCAGATGGACTATGGCCGGATGATCGACCTCCATCTGCGATCCGGGGCCGACGCCACCATCGCGGTCCGCAACGTCCGCCTGGAGGAAGCCCACCTCTTCGGCCTCGTGCACGTGGACCCGTCCGGGAGGATCACCGGCTTCGAGGAGAAGCCCGCGCGACCCACCTCCACCCTGATCTCGATGGGAATCTATTGCTTCACCACCTCGACCCTGGTCCGCCGGCTGGAACAGATGAAGGAGGAGCACTACGACGACTTCGGCCACCACGTCTTCCCCGACATGCTGCGCCGGGGCGACCGGCTCTTTGCCTGCCCGGAAGAGGGGTACTGGCAGGATGTGGGAACCGTCAAGTCGTACTTCGACTCCCACATGGACCTGCTGAATCCGGAGCATCCACTCGACCTGAGACGGTGGCGAGTGCGCTCCAACATGGACGAGTCCCGGATGGGTGACCGCCCGCCGGCCTGGATCGGGCCGCTGGCGACGCTGCGGCGATCGGTCATCTCCCGCGGCTGCCGCATCGAGGGTACGGTGGAAGACTCCGTCCTCTCGCCCGGCGTCGTCGTGGAGTCGGGGGCGGAAGTGCGGCGGTCGATCATCATGCACGACACCCGTATCGAGGCGGGAGCCCGGCTCGACACGGTGATCGTGGACAAGGACTGCACGGTCGGCCGCGAGACGTTCCTGGGCGGTATTGGCTCTGACTGCGGCAATCAGCTCTACCCGAAGCACCTCGACTCCGGCATCACCCTCATCGGCAAGGGAGCGCGCCTCCCGCGCAACTCGCGCTTCGGCCGCAATGTGGTCGTCTTCCCCCGTGCCGACCTGGCGGCCGGAGGTCCGATCGAAGTAGAGAGCGGCGAGACGATCGGCCAGCCCAACGAACCGACCTAGGGCCGGTCGGTGCGGGCCACCTGCCGAGAGGCCGCTTCCCACCCAGGGAAGCGGCCTCCGTTACCTCCGGGCGCGGCGTTCCGCGGTTACTTGACCTGCACGACGCGCACCGTGCGCGATTCCGTGGGCATCACCAGACGAACGTGATACACACCGGCCGCCACCGGACGTCCCTCGCGGTCGCGGCCATCCCAGGCCACTTCCTGCCATCCCTCCGACCAACGCGGCCCTTCGAGGACGCGCACCGCGCGGCCGGTCGGGTCGTAGACCTCGAGCCTGGCGTAGGGGGCAGCGGGCGCGTGGTAGCGCAACCGCACGGGACCCGCTGCCGGGTTCGGCCCGGCCGTGAAGCCGGCCGCAGACAACCCGCTCGACTCGACGCTCGAGCTGCCTCCGGTCACCGTAAAGGAAGCGGGAGGGGAGTAGAGGCTCCAGAGCGACGCATCGGCCGCGTACGCCCGCCAGTAGTAGGTCGCGTTGCCCAGATCCGGTGTCACCGTCCAGGAGGTCGTGCCCGCGCCCTCCGGCACTCCGTCGACAGAGGCCACGACCTGCGTCAGCAGCGCGTCGGAGTAGACACGGAAGCTATAGGTGAGTGGTAGCCCCTCCGGATCGGTCGCATTGGTCACCACGAGGGCCGGACCGGCCGGCTGCTCCCCGGCGCCGTCCGGCGGCGATAGAACCACGGGCGCCGATGGCGCCTGGTTTTCGCTACCGACGTCGTAGATGAAGACGTCGTCGATCCCCCCTTCCACGATGTCACCGGTGCCGCTGGAACCGCCCGGATCCGCCGCCTGCACGCGTAGCAGCATCTGCGCGGTGAGCGGAAGCACCTCCTCGAGGTCCACCTGCAGGTCGCGCCAGATCGCGGAGTAGTTCACGTCGCCGATCTGCACGAGATTCACCCAGCTGCCCCCGTTGTCGTTGCTGATGTCGATGCGGAAGCCGTCCGTCGCGTCGTCGCCCGGGTCGCGCTGCCCGTGGAAGTAGTTCAGGTCGAGCCGGGCGTGGACCGCGCCCGACAGGTCGATGACCGGCGACCGCGTGGCGGAGATACCACTGTCGACATCGTCCGTGCCGTCCGCGCCGCCCGGGTTCTGGGCGGTAATCCACGCGTAGACGCCCGGGTCCGCCGTGGTGTCGTCCTCCGGCTGGAAGCTCGTGCCGACCGGATTCACCCGCACAAACGCCCCCAGGGTCGCCGTGTGCGTGGGGTCGGTGTTCCACTCGCTACCCGCCGTCTCGAAGGTGTTCGCATAGAGAGTCGGGAGCTGCCCCACCGTGAAGGATCGAGTCTCGTCCACCCGGAGCCCGCCGCTCGCTTCCAGCCGCACGGTGAAGGTCACGGCCCGGCCGGCCGGGCAGCCGGAGGCCACGACCACGTCGAACGGGTCGGAGCTGTTGTCGGCACTGCCCCCGGCGGCGATGTTCCCGAGATCCGACTGGCCGTCGCTGATGGTGACGTACGGGTCGTTACTGAAGATCGAGACTCGCGCGTCTCCGGCGCCCACCAAGACGCCGGGGTTGCTCACGCTGGCGACCAGCGAGCAGGACTCACCCGGATCGAGGCGGGCATTCCCGTCGCCCCCGGTCACCGCCAACGCGTCGAGGGCCAGATAGGCTCCGGCGATCTGGCAGAGGTAGATGTTGCTGTGCAGGTTCTCGGCGATGAGCCCGTCCCGCTCGGTCGTCAGGGGCCAGAAGTCGCTGCCGCCGATCTCGGTGCTGAAGGAGAAGATCTTGGCGTGCTCGGTGACGGCCCCGTAGCCCCAGTCCATATTGCCACCGTTGACCGTGTAGAGGAGCTCGGGGGCCTGGCCGACGGAGTAGCCATTCTGGCTCGCCATCTCGTTCCCGACCGCGCGGAAGATGGCGTCATCCACCGTGTGGGCCGTGGTGTAGCTCCAGGGGATGAGGACCATGCCGGCCACACTGTGGTAGCTCTGCCAGGTGACGAAGCTGTGCGCGTTGATGAAGGCAGTGAGCCCCGCGACTTCCGGCTCGCTGCGCGCCGACGGGCCGCGATAGGTATCGCTGCAGGGGTCGGTGGAGGAACCGCCGCCGACCCACTGGTACGGGTAGTTGCGGTTCAGATCGACGCCGTAGCAGCCGCCGATGTCCGGCCGACGGTTCTTCCGCCACATTCCGCCGCCGTTGGGGTTGGTCTGCTCGTTGTAGACGAAGCCGTCGACATTCAGCAGCGGCACGAACCAGATCTGGCGGTTGTCGACCAGGAATCGGATCCCGGAGTCGCTCTCGTAGTTCTCACAGAGATACCGCATGAAGTGGAGGATGTCCTCCACGGTCATGATCTCGCGCGCGTGATGCATCCCGTCGAAGAGGACCTCGGGCTCCGTTTCCTGCACGCCCGGGTTGTCGGAGATCTTCATCGCCCAGACCGACCGCAGTTGGCCGGTGGTGGCAATGATCGAGGGCGCCGTGGTCAGGTTCGGATACTCGCTGTGGAGGAGGTTCATCTCGGCCACGGTCTCGTCGTAGGTGTGCCAGATGCCGTAGTCGCGAGTCCCCTGGTAACGCGCCATATAGTGCGCCTCCAGGTCCGGCACCAGGACTTCCACCGCGAATCCCCGATCGCGCAGCTCCTTCGTGAACTCCGGGCGCGACAACAGGATGTACGCGCCGTCGTCGTCGTTCATGAGCTCGAGGTCCGGGTGGAAGAACAGCTCCGACACCGGCCGGTCCACCGGATAGGGAACGCGAATCTTCTCGTAGACGGCTCCTGCCGGGTCGGGCCAGGCGAGGACCAGGATCAGGAGCGCCGGGGCGATGAGCCAGAAGGCACGACGGGAATACCAGCGCGACATGAAATCCTCCTCCACGGAAGCGGGATCTCCCCCGGAGATCTCAGGCCGAACGGAGGGAAGCGTGGCCCCAGACCACACCGCCAGCCGCCCGGGCGAGCCCCCCGGAACGACCCCGAGCAATGGGAAAGCGCTTCGGATTCCCCATGGCGGACGAGGGAGGCCGAAAGCGTGTCACACCTAACTATACCCCGTTCGCGCGCGCCTGGCCATAGCCGCAAGCGCCAGACGCCGTTGTGGAAGGGCAGCCGACTGCGACAGCAACCGGCGATGAGGTTGCGTGTTGAAGAGACCCACCGACCCGGCGCCGGCCTCCGGCGGTCGCAGCAATGCGCGCCTGGGCCTGATCCCTCCGACAACCCATTGGGGCAATGCACCTCCGGCGGACACGCCCATCGGGGCCGGCCCTGCGCCACGGCACCGGCCCCCATGGATCGGAACGACCCGCCGAGAGGGGCAATCCGCGGCACCCCGGAGATCACTCGCCGCTATGGGGTCCGCATCTCATCACGAGCCTCAGCCGCGGCGCTCGTTTCCTTCTGGCAGGGGGGGGAAGGCCGCGCGGATGCCGGGCACGCCCGGGCCGGCGGCGGGCTCGCCCCTGTCTCGATGGCTCCCGGGCCCCGGCTTTCGGTCCCCCGGTCCCCGGCATCCACCCCTGAATCGTGCCCGGGTCAGTCCACGATCCGATAGGAGCGAACCCGCTGCTCCAGTTCCTCCCAGATCTGCCGGGTGGGCAACCCTCGGACCAGCCCATCGGCGATGAACTTCCCCATATCCATGCAGTGGTCGGAGTTGTTGTAGTTGTACATGCCGATCCGGCCCGTCAGCAGGAGTTGGTCCACCTGCCGCAGCCGATCGCTCACGATCTGCATCTTCTCGGCGTACTGCAGGTCGTACCTCGGGTAGAAGTTCCGGCGGCGGATGACCAGGTGACCGCACAGGTCGCTTTGGGTCGCGATACGGCACGCGGCGAGCCCTTCCATGCACCGCTCGGCCAGCGCGCCATCCTCCGCCTTCCACTCCGCGCTCTCCTCCGTGCACGTGAAGTCGCAACACAGGCAGGTCCGGTCGACCGGGCCGAGGTCCGGATTCATCTGCTTCTGTTCGAAGATCCGGCTGAAGATGAACTCGCGTTCGGGGACGAACACCCACTGATCCGCCATGGCCAGGGGCTTCTTCAGAAAGAGATAGACCAGGATCAGATGCCGGAACTGCAGCCCCTCCACCGCCCGGTTGAACTCCTCGTCCGGCCTCGAGAAGATCAGTTGGCCGAGCGTCGAGAGGGGGATGGAGGACACCAGCGTATCGCAGGCGAAGGACCGGGGTTCTCCGCCTACCCGCGCCGCGACCGACGTGACCCGTCCCTCACCGCGCTCTACGCCGGTGATCTTTGCATCGGTGAGGACCGCGCCGCCCATTTCCGCGATCCGCTCCGCCAGCACCTGCGTCAGGTCGCCGAAGCCCTGTCGCGGATAGAAGAAGAACTCGGCGTTGGTCTCGGTGGTCTCCTTCCGAAAGCCCAGCAGCTTCAGAATGACCTCCAGCCCTCCGGAGGCGGGAACCCGCGTGCGCGCCATCTCGGGGTGCAGTCGCGAGGGATCTCCCCACACCTTGTCCGCCAGCGGCTCGAAGACCAGCCGGTAGGCGGGACGGCCGAAGCGGCGGACAATGTACTCCTCGTAGGAGCGGGCGGGCCGTCCGGCGGCCAGCCCCCGCGCCACCGCCAGCGCATACCCCAGGCCCAGGCGCAGACAGACCGCGGGCCCCAGCGCGCGGGCCAGGTTGCCCAGCCGCAACGGATAGTCCACGAGGTGCCCGCGCAGATAGAGCCGATTCCGTTTGGGAAGCCGCAACAGACGGCCTTCCATCAGTTGCTGGATCTCCTCGAGCACTCCCGGGATCACGGAGTAGAGCTTGTGCGCCCCGTAGTCGAGCACGAACCCCTCGTGCCGGAAACTGGCACACAGCCCGCCCACGACCGGAGCACCCTCCAGAACCGTCACTTCGTACCGGCCGGTGCGGGCGAGGAAATAGCCGGCGGCAAGCCCCCCTACCCCCCCCCCGAGGACCACCACTTTCCGGCTAGGGGGCAAGCGGCACCTCCGGCCCCGCCGCGGTCGTCGGCCGCGCGAGGACCAGGATCTGCCCCATCCAGTAGGGAATCTGGAGGTGCCCCAGATGCAGGGCGTTCGTCACCCGGGTCCCCAGACGCGAGAGCCACGGCAGGTATGGCCGCATGCGAAAGAAGATGTAGCCCAGCTCCAGGCTCTGCCAGTGCCACCGGTGCCGGAACATGCCAAACCCGGCCTGGGCCAGCATCTGCTCCGTGGTGGCGAGATTGAAGTAGTACAGGTGCACCGACAGCAGGAAGACCCACCGGCGCCCCATCAGCCGCGAGACGAGCGAATCGATGTCGGGGTAGTTGACGACCAGCAAGCCGTCGGGCTTCACCAGGCGGCGGCACTCGCGGAGCACCGCCTTCGGGTCGGGGGTGTGCTCGAGGACATCCCACAGGGTGACCACATCGAAGGAAGCGTCCGGCAGTTGCAGATCGAAGACCGTGCCGGGGCGAATGGTGATCCCGTAGTGCCGGCTGCCCCACTCGGACAGCCAGCGATTGGGCTCGCAGCCCATCACCTCCCAGCCGCGCCGTTGCGCCACTCCGAGGAAGGAGCCTCCGGCAGTGCCGATGTCCAGGAGCCGGCCCTTCCGGGGACGGACGCGCTCGATGAGATCCAGGCAGCCGGAGAAGGTCCGCTCGCGGCCCTCCACCTGCGAGACGAATCGCTCATCCGTGCCCGCTCCGTATCCCTCCAGGATCAGGTCCTGGCGCAGGCGCGGACTCAGGTACTGCAATCCGCAGCGCCGGCAACGCACGAGCCGATCCACCAGGATCTCGTCGCCGGAGGCGCGAAACGCCTGGGCAATCTCGCCCGGCTGCGCCGAATCGTAGCGCGGCGGGTAGACCTCTTCGGCGTCGTCCGCGCCGCAGAGGTTGCAGGTCACGGCCTCCAGCAGACTCTGATAGCCCCCGGCCTCAGACATCCCGCTCCCCTCTTCTCTTCCCTCGGTGCAACAGCTGGTGCGTCTCTCGATAGCGTGTGTTGATGGCGTTCAGGATCAGTCCGATGCCGAAGGTCAGGACTCCCAACGGGGCGAAGAGCAGGACGATGGCGGCGAGCACCGAGGTCGGCAGGCTCGCGATCCCACCATAGGCGAGCAGGCGGAGTGTCAGGGCGACGAACGCCACCAGCGAGCAGAGAAGACCGACGAATCCGAAGAGCCGCAGGGGATGCAGGTCCCGCAGGAGCATGCCGGCGGTCAACATGATGCGATAGCCATCGTGAAATGACCGAAGCTTGGACTGGCTCCCGGCCGGACGGCTCCGGTAGGAGATCGGAATCTCGGTGATGGCGAGTCCTTCGGTCAGGGCCCGCAGCGTCAGCTCGGTCTCGGTTTCGAATCCCGGCGTCAAGACCGGCACCGACTCCACGAACCGCCGGCTGAACACCCGGTACCCGGAGAGGAGGTCCACGCACGCGGTGCGAAACATCAGGTTGACGGCGAAGACGATCAACCGGTTGCCGAACTGATGCAGCTGGCGCAACGAGCCGGCGGAGGCGCGGTGCAGCCGGTTGCCCACCACCATGTCCGCCTCGCGCCGCAGGATCGGCGCCAGGAGTGCCGGCGCGTCCTCGGCGAGGTAGGTGTCATCGCCGTCCACGACGATGAGGGCGTCGGCCGCGATCGTGTCCAGGATCGCTCGCATCACGTGGCCCTTGCCCTGCGCGTGAACCCGATGCACGGTCGCGCCCGCGCCCTCCGCCGCCGCGGCGCTGCCGTCGGTGGAGTTGTTGTCGAAGACATGGATTGCCGCGTCCGGCAACGCGGTGCCGAAGTCGCGCACGACCTTGGCGATCGTGATCACCTCGTTGAAGCAGGGGATCGCGACCGCAACCGTCAGCTTCTCGGCGCCCGGAAGTCCAGCCATTTGAGCACCAGGGCCCGGTAGGGCGTCATTTCCATCTTGGTCTCGAACCGCCGGCCCAGGAAGTGGAACGGCTGGCGGAGAATCCGCAGCGGATGATAGCACAGCTTCCAGAAGAGGAAGGACGCGTATAGGCGCAGGCGATAGCGATTCAGGGAACCGTAATCGGCTCGCCAGGTGGGCGAGAAGTTGAGCTCCGAGAGCGACGACGGCAACTGGAACGCCTCGGATATGGCCGATCCCGGCACCGGGGTGATGACGAACAGGGCGATCTCGTCGATCCCCTCCCGGGTCAGCTCGCGCACCAGATCCCGCGTCAGGCGCAGGTCGTTCGGGGTCTCTCCCGGGTAGCCCAGGATGAAGCAGGCCTGAGAGCGGATTCCGGCCTGGCTCATCCGCCGGACGAGGCGCACCGCGTGCGGCAGGTTGAACGGCTTTCTCATCCGCTTGAGCAGAGCCGGGGATCCCGTTTCCGGTGAAATGGAGATGTAGCGGCATCCGGCGGCCGCCATCAAGTCGATCGTCTCTTCATCCCGGATCGTCTCTGCCTTCGTGCCCGCGGCGATCTTCCAGACCACGTCCAGGCGCCGGCGCTCGATCTCCCGGCAGATCTCCCGGATGCGGGAATCGGAGATCGTCGGGTCGAGGTCCTCCAGGTGGAACTCGCGAACGCCGTACCTCTGAACCGACTGCTCCATCTCATCGACCACGTTGACCGCCGAACGGGGACGCCAGCGATTCTGGTTGGTGGCGGGCACCACGCAGAACGTGCACGGGTACGGGCAGCCGCGGGACGTGAGGATCGGCAGGTAGCGGGCGCTGGACTGTGGGCCATGGGCGAAACGGAGACGCCAGTAGTTTTGCAGCGGAAAGAGGTCCCAGGCCGGGAACGCCAGGCGGTCCGGTTCCGCGATGGGATCGGCCGGCGGGTTTTCGAATCCGGGCGCGCCGAGCCCGTCCATCGTCTCCAACGACGACGTGGCGCCCTCCTGGAGCGCCCGGGCGAGAGACACCGCCCGTTCCTCCCCTTCTCCGGTCAGGATGAAGTCCGCGCCGGCGGCATAGAGCTCATGCGCGACGACCCGCAACGCGTACGCGGTGACCGCCTGGGTGTTCTCGAGGACCACCACGGGCAGCCTCGGCCGCGCCCGTTTGACGGCGCGGATGATCTCTTCGGTGGAGACGTGACTCGTCAGATTGATGGCGTAGACGAAGACGGCCTCGGCGTCCTCGGGGATCTCTTCCAGCAACTCCGCGCAGGTGAGGCCCAGCACCAGGAAGCCTCCCTCGCGTCGCGCCTGGAACGGCCGGCGAGCAAACGCGTCGACGACCTTGATCGACACCCCGGCCTGCCGCAGGGCCGCGGCCACGTAGGCGAGGCCGATCGGCATGTAGACGATCCCCGTCGTGAAGGGGTCGCTACGCAGCACCACCAGGTTGGGATTGACCAGAACGAACACGCGATTCCCCATGGGGCTGGACTATACCCCAGCGGCCGGCGGCGCCGGGGCGAAATGCGGGCGGGAAGCTGCCGCGGCGAGAGGCTGGACTCGGATCTCGAGCCAAAGAAGAAGCCCGCGGACTCAGCCGCGGGCTTCGGATCGAACAGCCAGCAGAAGCCGGCCAGTCAATTCAGGCTAGCGATAGAGCGACTTGACCTCGCCCCAGCTCTTGGTCTCAACCGGGACCGGCGGGCAGGGGTTCGGCTCGCAGGTCAGGATCGAGCCATACCACGTGCCGACGCAGGCAGCCTGGGTCGTCAGCGTGCAGAGGCCAGCGGCGTCACAGCAAGCCGCCACCGGCGGGGCCGAGCCCTCTTCGCCGTTGATGATGAGAACGAACTGGGCCAGACCAGCACCGCCTAGCTCGGTCGGGGTCGTCGGCTCGGCAAAGCCGCAGTCCGCGAACACGTAGTAAGGCTCGGCCGTCTCGCCAACGTTGTCGGCGCTGCAGGCAAAGCGGGTGGCCGGCGTCGTGGAGTAGCCCTCAGGCTGGTGAATCGCCACGACGAGGTCAACCGTTCCCTCGAGCGAGTCGAACGTCACGCCCGGGGTCAGCGTGTTCCGCCAGGTGCCCACGGACGGCGGAATCGGGTTGTCGGCCATCGTGACCGTGTTCGGGAAGGTGGCAATCAGGGTCATGTTCGCCCAGAGGAAGGCAGCGTCGGACGGAATGGAGTAGAGCTCAAGATCGACGACGATGTCGTTCGGAATGGAGTCGAGCAGGGCGGCGAAACGACGAATACCCCAGTCCACGTCGGTGATGGTGAGCGGGCCCTCAAGGCCGAACTCCCAGTAGGGGGAGAAACGACGCAGCGACCAGCTCTCGGTGGTGTAACCAAGGGTGACGTTGCCGCAGGTGTAGACGCCAGCGCTCAGCGCGATGGGAGAACCGAGGTTCTGCGTCATGGAGAACTCAGCCCGCGACCCAGCCCATGCGGTTCCGACGCCGGAATCGTTGTCGGCGATGATCTCCGAGGCATTTGCTACCGTCCCGATCAGTAGCAAACCCATCACGACCAATAACAGAGACTTCATGTGACTAACCTCCTTGAGGCTGCTGACCTGAGCGGGACGCGAGTCCGCTACTCGAGTCGAGGGACACTCTGCCCCTCGCGGGCGACACATCCGAAGTATCGGTCTGGAAGGGGAGTTCCTGGAACCACCTCCCCTTCACAACAACGATTATGGCTCATCCAATCCGGAATGTCCAGAAAGAAATGCTGTCGCGAAGATGATCCCTGCCGAATCCGGAAGGACCGCCGGGATGGCTGCCCCCAAACCGGCTTGGGCCTATCTTCGCTCCTCCCAGGGGATGAACCGTGTTAGGATCACCTGCGCCCGGACGGGCCCCGGGGTTCGCCGGGCGCGGGCGGAGGCCCGTCGTAACCTCCTCATGCGGAGCAAGTTCGTCGATGCAGATCCTCCTCAAACGGCCGGCAACCTGCCTCGCCATCGCGCTCGGCCTGGCGCTGGCGCTCCTGGCCGTGGACGCCGCGGGCCGAATCCACCATTACCGAAGCAGTTCCAGGTTCTGGACGGAGGCCTCGCCCTCCGCCGGGACCGCGGGCGCGTCCACCGGCGCCACCGGAGACGCTGGCGCCGAACTCCTATCCCTCGGCAGCATGGATGGTTACCAGTGGATCCTGCACGCCCGGAGGCTGGCCGAGACGGGCGGCTGGCGGGTTCGGCGGACGGAAATCGACAACTTTCCTGCCGGTCGCGAGGTGCACTGGAGCTCGAGCCTGATCTGGGGCCTCCGGGCGCTGGGGCGGTTTCAGGCGACCGGCTCAGCGCCGGGAACGGGACAGGCGATCGAGCGGGCCGCCCTCTATGTCTGCCCGTTGCTCCTCGCCGGGATTCTCGTGTTCCTCGCGCTCGCGGCCTACCGGCGCTTCGGCGCGGGCGCGTCGTGCGTGGTTGCGTTGGCTCTGGCCATGGCGCCGCGTTTCGTCGAGCTCTTCCGAGTCGGCACCCTGGATCACCACGGGCTGGTCGCCGCGGCGGGTTTCGCCTGTGTCCTCTTTGCGGCCGCCGCCGGCGCCGGTTGGGTGCGCGCGGACTCGGCTTCGGAGACGCCGCCGGGGCGAACGCCGGGCCGCCACGGCGAACCGAACCGGGCGCCCGGCGCGCGAACCGCAGCCAAGTGGGCCATCGCCTCGGCCCTGGCCGGCGCCGCCGGCCTGTGGGTGAGTGCCGCTTCGCAGATCCCGGTGCTGATCGGCGTCGGCCTCGGGGCGCTGGCGGCTGCCGCGCGCTGGCCCCGAACGACCGCCGATCCACGCCTCCGCTATCGTCCGGAGCTGTGGCGCACCTGGGGATGGGCGGGCGCCGGGGGCAGCCTCTTCTTCTACCTGCTGGAGTACTTCCCGCATTCGATGGGGATGCGGCTCGAGGTGAACCACCCGCTCTACGCCGTCGCCTGGGCCGGCGGCGGGGAGCTGCTCTTTCGCGCCTGCCGGAAGCTCCGGGGCGGACGTCTGGTGGAGAGACCCGGAGACAGACTGGCGATTCCGTTGGCCGTCGCCGCCCTGGCGGCTGGCCCGGTGCTGGTCGTCCTCGACCCCGGGCGTTTCTTCTGGGTCGCCGATCGCTACTTCTGGACGCTCAACCGTGACATTCGGGAGATCCACAACATCGTCCGCCATGTCCGCGATGCCGGTGTCGGCGCCAGTCTCAGCACGATCAGCATCCTGCCGCTCGCGGCGGTTCCGGCGGGGCTGGCGCTCTGGCGGGCAAGTATGGATTCCTACCGGAAGGCGATGCTGGCGGTGATGCTGACTCCGGCGCTGGTCCTCGGCGGGATGGCCGTCGTCCAGGTGCGCTGGCTCGGCACACAGGAAGCGCTTTGGATCGCCGTTCTCGCGATCCTCACCGCGCTCATCTCGGACTGCACGCTCCGGCCCCCGAAGCGGAGTGGCCGGGTCGCAGCCGTGTTCGCCGTCCTCATGCTGCTGCAGTTCCCGCTGTCGGTGGCGCGCTCCACGGTCGACAACCTGCGGCCGCCGCTCAAGCTCGGGCTCGAGGAACGGATGCAGCTCGTCATGCGCGACGTGGCCCGGCGGCTCCGCAGTCGGGCCGGCGACCGTCCCCTCGTGGTTCTCTCCGGCCCCACCGCAACCACGGCGATGATCTACTTCGGCGGGTGCCGGGGTCTGGGAACGCTGTATTGGGAGAACCGCGACGGACTGGAGGCCGCCGGGGCGATCTTCGGAGCGTCCTCGCTGGACACGGCGCTGCGGCTGATCCTCGAGCATCGAATCACGCACCTGGTCTTCTTTTCCTGGGACGACTTTGGGGAGACCTACGCCCGCCTGCACCGCGAGCTTCCCTATGGACAGAGCACTCGGGATGTCTTCTCGCTGCGGTCGGCGACCCCCCTGACCTTTCCGACATGGACGCAGCCGCTCGACTACCGGATTCCCCCGGAGCTCGGGCTCAAGGGCCAGGACGTCCTGATCCTGGAGGTGCACCCGGAGCAATCCGCGGACGAGCATTTTACCGGAATGGGCGCCTATTGCGCGGATCGAGGAGACCTGCCGTACGCGGCGGCGTGTTATCAGCGGTCTCTGGAGCTGCGCCCCGACCAGATCGCGGCCCTGATCGGAATGGCCGACGTTCGCATTCGCTCGGGTCGAGCCGCGGAGGCCGGGCCGTACCTGGATCGCGCGGCCGCGCTGGCGCCGGTCGCCGGCCGGGCCGAGACGGCGAGGAAGATCAGCGGCCTCGGGCAGCAACTTTCCCCTACGGACGTCCGGTCGGCGGTCGGGCTCTTCCGCCGCGCGCTGGCCATCGACCCGCAATGCCGGTCGGCGGGAAACAACCTCGCCTGGATTCTCGCGACTGCGGCGGACGCAACGCTCCGAAACGGCCCCGAGGCGGTGGAGCTGGCGTCGGAAGTGGTCCGCGTTGACGGCGGCGACGATCCCCTTTCCCTGGACACCTTGGCCGCGGCCCTCGCCCGGGCCGGCCGTTGGGACGAGGCGATTGCCACGGCCTCGCGGGCGGTCCAAATCGCCGAGGAGAAGGGGACGAGCGGCCTGGAAGAGATCCGCGCGCGACGGAATCGGTATCTCTCCCGCGAGCCGTACGAGCAACCCGCGAGGAAACCTGTCGGACCGTAGAGGACGAGAGATCGTGAGGGCGCACCACGCCGGGGGCCGCGCCGCCCGGCCGCGCCGATGCGCCGTCGGGACCCGCCGCGGACGCGCGACGCACGAACCCGCCGCGGCAAGATGACGCACAAGCGCTACTGCACGGTGATGCGCCCCACGACCGGCCCCTCGAAGCTGTCGTCGTCGCGCAGCAGATCTCGCAGCGTGACGTTCGGGAGGAGCGTCTCTTCCGCCAGCGACAGCGTCACGACGTACTCGCCGGGCGCCGCCGTGGGCGGAATGATGACCAGCAGGCGATCGGGCGCCGGCTCGCGGAGCGGCAGCCGAGCCGGGTTGCGCTCCCAGGCCAGAGGCGGGCGGCCGACCCGGAACCGATAGAGGCGGTGGTCGATTCGCTGCGACAGAAGACGCGCCGGCTTGCTCCAGGCGGGATGGAAGAACCACCGTCGCGGGACCGCGGTGCTCGCCCGCACGTGCGCGATCAGCGGCAGATCGGTGCCGACGTCGCCATGGCGCACCCATTCGAGCGCGATCCAGAGTCGCTCTCCCCGCGCCACGGGCCGGGCCGGCAGCGCCACATTGATGGCGGAAATCGCTCCCAGCACGAACGGACCCGCGTTCACCACACACGCCTCATCCGCGCGGCCGGCGCGCGCCGTTTCGTCGGATGCGGCCGCAGCGGGCCAGGCGGAGGCCGTGGAGTCTGACGGAGGACGAGCTTCCGGCGGCGCGACCTTCCCGCGCGGCGATGGCCGCACCCGGGTCACGAGGCCGTCCGAGCCGCGGTAGATCGCCGGAAACCGTTCCGGAGCGCCCTCGATGTTCCGTCGCGCCTGTTCCATGCTGGCGGGCTCGATCCGGGCCCCGAACTCCGTCACCGGCATCGACAGGCCGCTGTTCACGAAGACGAGATCGACCTGGTAGGCCGCGAGCAGCGAGTCGGCCCGGACCTCGTCCACGGTCCCGAGGAGCACTTCGCGCTGGTCGTCGATCCGGTCGCGCCAGCGCCGATCGAACGGCGGTCCGTGCTGGTTCAGGGTCGTCACGAGATGCGCGCCGGTGAGCCCGCCCAGCGCGTAGCTCGTGAACGGATCGGCCAGGACCACGGGAGGGCGGGAAGGCGACACTTCCACCATCGAGCGGATCAGCGCGAAGGCGCCCGAGTCAGCCCGAGGAGCATCCTCCCCGGTCGCCTCGGTCAAGGCCCGGCGGATCTGCCCGACCTGAAGAACCGCCGCGCGTCCCGCGGCGAAGAGCACCAGTCCACCGGCAAGGGCGGCCGTGGCGATGCGGCGGACCGGCCGCCGCGAGCGGCCGGGCGCGGGGCTCGCGCCCGCGGGGTCAACCGGCGCCCGATCAGAACGCAGGCGTCGGCCGGCTTCTTCCAGGGCCAGCACGAGCACCGCGCCGACCGGAAGAAGCACCAGAAGGCGCGTCACCAGGTAGCCGAGCACGCGGGTAAGCGGGGTGAAAAGAGGCGTCCAGACGCAGACCCACGGGGCCAGAGCAAGGAACACGAACGCGAGGCGCCGGCCGGGCGGAACCGATCGAGCCGCGAGCGGCAGGACCAAAAGCGCCAGGAGTCCCGCGAACCCGACCTGCCGGAGGACCGCGACGGGCGACGCCAGAAGCCAGCCGCCGCCGAGAACGAGGAGCCCTTGCGGGTGGGTGTGCAGCGTGCTGTCGACTCGCCCTTGGGTAAGCAGGCGGAAGGTGAGCGGCCCGATCATCCCGGCCACCGCGGCCACGCCGGCCAGGCCCAGACGGCGCAGGCGCGCGGGCGCGTCGTGCGGGCCGGAGGGGCCGGACCGGCCGGACCGGAGCGATCGGTCCGAGAGCACGCCCGCGCCGACGAACCCCAGGCCGGCCAACAGCAGCACCGGCGCGACGAGATGGATGAGCGCCCCGACGAATCCGAGCATCGCGACCGCCAGAAGCGGCGCCCGGTCGGTCCGGCCCGGATCCATCGCCGCGCGGGCATTGCGCGCCGTCCCGGAGTCCGCGTCGCGCGGCAGCAGGTAGTCGATCGCGACCGCCAGGGCCAGGAACGACAGCGGGTAGGCAACATGGTTCGGGTAGCCGGTGCGCAGCAGCCAGAGGAATCCCGAGCCCGCGCCGACGAGGACCCAGGCGAGCAGGGCCAGGTCCCCGCGCCGCCTCGGGCCGGTCCACACGCGCAGGAACCGCGACACGGCCAGCAAAACGCCGGGAGCCATGACTGCAGGGAGGACCCGCCACAGGTTGAGCGGATCGACCCGGGCCAGCCGGCAGACAAAGGCGTGCAACGGGTGGAGGAACCCGTATCGCGGATCCCAGCCGATCCCATCGCCTCCGCGGTAGAAGTTATCGGTCGGCAGGATGGCGTCGCCGAGGAGGCTCCGCCGGATGGTGGTGAGGTGAGCGAAGGTGTCGGTGGTGATCCCCAACGGCCCGCCCGCGGCGAGGAGCACCACCCCGAGGACTCCGATCACAGCCCACTCGAACGGTCGAACACCCAGCAGGATCGCGTCTTCGCGTGCGGGGCGGGCTTCTCCCGCCACGTCGGCTACCGTTCCCGCCTCGGCCGCTCGGGAAGAGCGCTGCCGGAATTCGCGCCACCGACCCTTCCGCTCCAGTACCAGTGGACCCAGCATCGCCGCCACCACGGCTGCCGCGATCACACCGGTCGCACCGGAGAGATCCAGCCCGATCAGGCGAGCCAGAAACAGCGCGCCGAGGAGCACCGCCAGGGAGCAGGGCAGCGCCCAGGCCAGAACCGGCCCGCCGGCGCCGCGGGCCAGACGCTTGGCCAACGGCAGGCCGGTGCCGTAGTAGAGGACGATCAACGCGAGCAAGGCCCGAAGATCGGCAGGGCCGAATGGGTTCAATGGATCCTCCCCCACTGCCATGCGGGAATCCCGCGCCGGCGGCCCCGGAGCGGCTCAGTCGCTGCGGAGCCGCCCAAGTATGCCCGCGAGGACGATCGGCGCAACCGGCATCACCCGCGCGAGCGTTCGCCGAGCCGCCGCGCCGAGGCCCGACGACGCCCGGGGCAGACTACACGGGAAGGCCCGGCGACGCGCAGAGCAGACCACTCGGGCAGGCCCGGCAGTCGCGCCGAGGCAGGTCCGGCGGGTATCGCGGACCCGCCTGCAATCCCGGCCGCATCCGGAATCCATCGAGAGATCCCCGATCTCCGCACTCTGGTTCCCGGACGGCGGGTAGAATCCAGGTTCACAGGCGGTCCAGCGGCCCGTCCGGTCCACCCGGAGAAGAAGCAGATGCGGCAAGACAACCGCGCCCCGCGAGAGCGGCCCAAGCGCCATCGGGCGGCGGGAGTCGTTCGCCCGCCGGCGCGTGGGCCGAGACCACCGGACCGTTCGCGTCCGGCAAGGCCGCCGCGCTCCCGGAACGCTTCGAGACTGGCGAGCGGATCGAAACCGCCCGACGCGCCACGACCGCCTGCCGCATCGCCGCCGCCCGGCCCCCCGCAGCCGCGTTCCCGCTTCGGTCCCCCACGCAACCATGATCCCGCGGCGTTTCTTCCGATGACGCCGGCCGAAGTCCGGGCTCGAGGTTGGGACGAGGTCGACATCCTCTTCGTCACCGGCGACGCGTACGTCGATCACCCCAGCTTCGCCAACGCGCTGCTCGGACGGATGCTGGAGGACGCCGGGTACCGGGTGGCGATCCTGTCCCAGCCCGATTGGCGCTCCTGCGAGCCGTGGCGCGCCTTCGGCCGCCCCCGGCTCTTCTTCGCGATCAGCGCCGGCAACATGGACTCGATGATCAACCACTACACCGCCAACCGGAAGGTGCGGAACGACGACGCCTACAGCCCCGGGGGCGAGATCGGGAGGCGCCCCGACCGCGCCACGCTGGCCTACTGTCAGCGCGCGCGAGAAGCGTTCCCGGGGGCGCCGGTGATCGCCGGAGGAGTGGAGGCGAGCCTCCGCCGCCTCGCCCACTACGATTACTGGAGCGACAAGGTCCGCCGTTCGATCCTGCTCGACAGCAAGGCCGACCTGGTGGTCTTCGGCATGGGTGAGAGACCGATCCTGGAGATCGCCGGGCGGCTGGCGGCCGGAGAACCGGTACGACAGCTGCGCGACCTGCGGAGCGTCGCCTACCGGTTGGGCGCGAGTGAGCCGGCACCCTCCGGCGACGACACCGTGGAGCTGCCCTCCTACGAGGATGCCGCGACAGATCCGGTCGCGTTCTGTCGGCTGACCCGGCTGGCCCACCAGGAGACGAACCCGTACAACGCCCGCCGGCTCACGCAGCGACACGGGAACGAAGTCGTAGTGGTCAACCGGCCCGGGCTGCCGCTCACTCCGGCGGAGATGGACCACGTCTACGGCCTCCCCTACACCCGCCGACCGCACCCTTCCTACGGACGCGCGAAGATCCCGGCGTTCGAGGTGGTGCGCACCTCGGTACAGGTCATGCGCGGATGCTTCGGCGGCTGCACCTTCTGCTCCATCACGGCCCACGAAGGACGGATCGTCCAGAGCCGCAGCCACGAGTCGGTGCTGAGCGAGATCCGGAAGATGGCGGCGGAGCCGGGGTTTTCCGGCGTGGTCAGCGACATCGGAGGTCCGACCGCCAACATGTACCAGATGCGGTGCACCCGGCCGGAGGTGGAGGCGAAGTGCCGTCGTCTGAGCTGCGTGCACCCCACGGTCTGCAAGCTCCTCGGCACCGACCACACGCCGGTTCTCGGGTTGATGCGCTCAGCGCGGCGGGTGCCCGGAGTGAAGCAGGTCTTCGTGGCCTCCGGCATCCGCATGGACCTGGCCCGGCTCTCGCCCCAGTACATCCGCGAGCTGGCCGCGCACCACACCGGCGGACTCCTCAAAGTGGCCCCGGAGCACACCGATCCGGAGGTGCTCCGTCTGATGAAGAAGCCCGGCCGCGAAGCGTTTTCGGAGTTCGCCCGGCTCTTCCACGCTGCCTCGCGCGAGGCCGGAAAGACGCAGCATCTCGTGCCCTACTACATCGCGAGCCACCCCGGGAGCGACCTGAACGCGATGATCGACCTCGCGGTGTTTCTCAAGCGAAACGGCTATCGGCCGGACCAGGTGCAGGACTTCATCCCGAGTCCTTTCGACATCGCGGCCGCCATGTACCACACCGGTCTCGATCCGTTCACGCTGCAACCAGTGCCGGTCGCGAAGGGGCTCCACGACCGGCGGCTGCAGCGCGCGCTCCTGCAGTTCTTCAAGCCGGAGAACTGGTTTGAGGTGCGGTGGGCGCTCGTCCAGGCGGGGCGCACCGATCTGATCGGCAGCGGTTGCGACTGCCTCATTCCCGCGGAAGCGCCACGAGAGGCGATGATCCAGCGGCGGGTGCGCGCCCAACGCGAATGGGAGGAACGCATCGAAGGGGATCACATCCGTGGGCGAGCGGGACGGCGAGCGCCGCGCGCGGAGACGCCAGAGCACCGCGCGAAGGAAGCGGCCGGTCATCGGGAAGGCCGGAGCAAGGCTCCGCGGTCCCCGTCACCCGGAGCGGGCTATCGTCCTCACCGCAGGACCGCCACCCGTCGCTCCCGGAAGGGATCAACCGGCTAGGCAGATCCGACACCGCAGCAGAGCATTCGCGAGTGACTCGGACCAGACCTCCGACACGGATGACCGCCGGTCGCGCGCCGTCCGATACCGCCCGGACGCGGGGCCGGCGGCAGGGCGTCTACTCTGCGCGGTCGACTTCACGCGGCTTGCCGGCGTTCGGAACGGGTGGTACGCTGGAGTCGCTGTGCGGCGAGTGGTGCGAGCGAAAGGGGGGATCGATGAAGGCTCTGGTGTGTGTCTCCGTCTGCCTGTACCTATTCGTTCTGTCGGTGACCGGAGCCGCGGCCCAAGATGGCTCGATTGCGGCCTGGGGGCGCAATGCCGACGGCCAGTGCGATGTCCCCGCGCCAAACACGGGATTCATGGCGGTCGCGGGGGGCTACTGGCACTCTCTGGGCCTCAGGCCGGACCGAACGATCACGGCCTGGGGGCGCAACAACTATGGCCAATGCAACGTCCCCGCGCCGAACGCGGGTTTCGTGGCCGTTGCCGGGGGCTGGGAACACAGCCTGGGCCTCAAGCCCGATGGATCGGTAGTGGCCTGGGGCCGTAACGATAGCGGCCAATGCGACGTCCCAGAACCGAACAACAGCTTCGTGTCCGTCGCTTCAGGGTGGATCCACAGTCTCGGCCTGAAAGCCGACGGAACGATCGCGGCCTGGGGAGCAGATGACAGCAGCCAGTGCAGCATCCCCCCTCTCCCAAACGCCCACTTCGTCGCCGTATGTGGAGGGGCGTATCACAGCCTGGCCATCCGGTCCGACAGCTCGATTGTGGCCTGGGGTGCGAGCTCCTACGGTCAGTGCGACGTGCCTTCGCCGAACACGAGCTTCGTCGCCGTTGCGGCAGGTGGAGGGCACAGCCTCGGCCTGAAGGCCGACGGTTCGATTGTGGCCTGGGGAGCCAACGACTGGGGCCAGTGCGACGTTCCGCCACCCAACGCCGGCTTCGTGACGGTGACCGTTTCCGGAAGCCACAATGTGGCCTTGCGGTCCGATGGCACGATCGCGGCCTGGGGGGACAACCGTTATGGCCAAGGCGACGTTCCGGCACCCAACGCGGACTTCGTAGGCGTGGCGGCGGGCGGGTATCACAGCCTGGGGCTGAAGAGCGCCCTTGGCGGAGCCTGCTGCCAGTACCTCGCGTGCGAGATCTTCAGCCCCGAGAACTGCGCCTACCACGGCGGGTCCTATCAGGGAAACGGCACTCTTTGCGAGCCGAATCCATGTCCGACTTCGGCGATCGCGGGGCCGGGGCCCAGTCTGCCGACCGGGACCGTGATCGTAACCCCGAACCCCACCATGGATCAGATCCGGATCGGATTCGCTCTGGGCCGCGCGGCACCGGTAACGGTGCGGATTTTCGACGCATCCGGAGCTCAGGTGCGAACCATCGCGGCCGGTCTCCGGCAAGCCGGAGACCGATGGTTGGCGTGGGACGGCCGGGACGATACCGGACGTGTTGCCCAATCCGGCATCTACTTCATCAAGATCACGGGCCCGGATGAAGACGCGATCGGGCGGGTAGTGCTGATCAGATAAGGCCGTATGTTTTGCAGCTTGTGACTGAGGCGGCCGGCGCGCACCCACTTCCCTCTGGACAACCATCTTTCGGTCCTCTACAGATGGACCATGCTCTACCACCAGTTGCGTTCTGCCGAAGACTGAGCCCGAATCATGCGACACCCCCTCCGCCGCATGGCCCGACAAGGCATCTGGTACGCCGTGGGGAGCGCCCTGGTCAAACTCAGCGGCCTCATCCTGCTCCCGGTGCTGACCAACACGCGCTTCCTGCCGGTGGCCGACTACGGACTCTGGGGCGCGCTCGAGATCTCCGCGCAGATTGCCATGGTCACGCTCGGACTCTCGCTGGCGGGGGGATTGGTCCGGTTCTACAGCGAGCCGGAGGGCGGCGATCGCGCGCTGGCGGCGGCCTGGTGGATGACCGTGGCAATCGCCGGTGTGACTCTCGCCGCCGGCGCCGCGGCGGTGGCCTGGTTCGTCCCGCCTCCGCTGCGCCCGATCTATGGCTGGCTCCTCGCCCATACCGCGGGCGAGCTGCTCCTCGCCATCCCGCTGGCCCACCTGCGGGCGCGCGAGCGGGCCCTCCCGCACACCGTACTGCAAGGCCTGAAGCTGGCCGTGCTGGTGGCGGTGGCGCTGATCCTCATGATGCGGTACGGGCAGGGGCTCGCCGGCCTGACCCGGGCGCTGGCGGTTTCGACGGCAACCACGCTGCTCTTCGCAGTCGTCTGGTCGTACCGGAGCTGCTACCTGTGGCCCCGAGTCGACCGGGCGCTGGCCTCGCGGATCCTGCGCTACTCCGCGCCGCTGGTGCTGGGCGGGATCGGATCCATGGTGCTGAACGCCGGAGATCGCTACGTGCTCGTCGCCATGCGACCAGCGGAGGATCTCGCCTTCTACAGCCTGGCCAGCCGCTTCGGCTCCGTGGTCAACATGGTGATGCTGCAGCCGCTCAACCTGGCCTGGATGCCGCTGCTCGTCCTGCTGCCGGCGGAGCAACGCCCCGGTGTCCTGCGGCTCCTGCTCCCCTACCTGTCGATCCTGGTCTGCGCCACGGTGATCGTCGTCTCCGTCTTTGCCGCGCCGGTCCTGCACCTGATGGGCTCGGACCCGGCCTACAACCGCGGGGTGGCGCTCATCCCCTGGATCGGGTTCGGGTTCGCAGCCTATACGCTCGTGGTCGTGGCCGTCGGCGTGCTGGCGGTGTTCAACCGCACGCGCGCGATCTCGAACTCGATCCTCCTGGCGACGGCGCTCAACCTGGCACTGAACCTCGCCTTCGTGCCGCGATTCGGCCCCACCGCGTCCGCGGTGGCCACGCTTATCTCCTACGTCGCCCTCGACATTGTGTGCTTCCGCCTGATCTCGCCGCTGGTGCCGAACCGCTATCCGTGGGGACGCATCCTTGGCGTGGCGGCCATTTCCGCGGCTGCCGCGTTCGCCGGCGCGCTGCGGCCCTATTCGGGGGGCGCCGGAGACTGGCTCTTCCGCGGCGGGTTGCTGGCGGCATGGCTCGGGGCGCTGCTCGCGACGCGCTGGTTCACCCTCGCCGAGGTCCGCGAGATCGCGCGGGTGCTCCGTCGTCCGGGGGCGGACGCCGGCGCGGCGTAGCAGGGTGGCGAAAGACCCAGCCAGCCGCGGCGCGCGCGGCGCCTACTCCCGCGGCGCGGCCAGCTCCTCGCGAAACGGGAAGAGGCTGAAGATCCCGCCGGTGTGCAGGAAGAGCACCCGGCTCGCCCGGCCGAACCGCCCGTTCTGCGCCTCGGCGATCAGTCCCCGCATCGCCTTCCCGGTATAGACCGGATCGAGGAAGAGCCCCTCCCGCCGCGCCGCCGCGCGGATCAGCTCCATCACTTCGGGCGTGCACCGGCCGTAGCCCGGCTGATGGTACCCCTCGAGGATGCGGACGTCCTCGTCGCCGATCCGCGCGCCGGCGGAGGCCAGCGCCGGGTATCTCTCCTCGAACTCCGCGGCGATCTCTTGGACCCGCGCCGTGAAGTAGGCGGCCGAGTCACAGACGTTGACGCCCCAGACGGTGAGCGGCAGTCCGCGCCGTCTGACCCCAAGCAGCAACCCGGCCAGCGTGCCCCCCGATCCGACCGCCGTCACCAGGTGGTCCCAGGGAAACGGCGCCCCGGGGTCGGCCTGCGCCGCGATCTCGTCGATACAGGCGACATAGCCGAGCGCGCCGCACGCATTGGACCCGCCTTCCGGAATCACGTACGGCCGGCGGCCGAGAGCCCGCGCTTCCTCGGCCGCGACCGTCATGATCTCCCCGCGGCGCGCGTACTCCTCCGGCGTGATGAAGCGAAGCTCCGCGCCCAGCATGGCGTCGAGAAGGAGATTCCCGTCCCGCCCGCCGGGATCTTCCCCACGCAGGTAGAGCCGCGTGTCGATCCCGAGCCGGCGCGCCGCCGCCGCGGTGGCCCGGCAGTGGTTGCTGGCGACTGCGCCGCACGTCACCACCAGATCGCATCCCTGCGCCTGCGCCTCGGCCAGGAGGAACTCCAGCTTGCGGACCTTGTTTCCGGAGAGGACCGAGCCGGTCTCATCGTCCTGCTTGACGAAGAGCGAAGGACCGCCGAGGCGGGCGGCCAGGTACGGCAAGGGACGGATGCGCGTGGGAAACTGGCCGAGGGGCACGCGGGGCGGAAGCGGGCTCATCCGGCTGGCAGGCTGCTAGAACAGCCCGCGGAGCTTGTCCCAGACGCCGAAGTGGATGATGTCCTTGGCGATCACGCCCGCCATGAGCAACAGCAGCAAGACCATCCCCACCTGTTGAATCGCAATCTTGACCTTGTTCCCGAGCTTGCGCCGCGCGACTCCCTCCACCACCACGATGACGAGGTGCCCGCCGTCCAGCGCCGGAATGGGCAAAAGGTTCAGGAGTCCGATGCTCAGGCTGAGCATGCCGATGAGGTTCAGCAGATACATGCCGCCGGCCTTGGCCGCCTCGCGGGAGGCATTGGCGATGGCGATGGGCCCACCGAGCTCCTTCATGGAGAGGCTGGAGATCGCCCGCCAGAGGCTGCGCAGCACGAGCACCCCGCCCCCGACCGTCATGTCCCAGCCGGCCTTGATCGCCCCGCCGGGCCCCACCTTCTCGAACTTGTAGTACGGGCCCATGGCGATGCCGATCTTGCCGACCTGCTTCACCTCGCCGTCCACCTTCGACTCCTCGCCCTTGGGCACCACGGTCGCCTGCATCTCGGCGCCGTCTCGGGTCCAGCGGACATCCAGCGCTCGGTCCGGGTTCTTCTGGATGATCCCGACCAGCTCTTCCCAGGTCTCGACCGGGGTGCCGTCGATCGCCACGATCCGGTCCGCCGCCCGCAGACCCGCACTCTCCGCGGGGGATCCGGCCACCACTTCGTTCACCACCGGCAGGGCCGCGACGGGAATCCCCTGGGCTCCGGCCAAGAACGAGAAGATCACGAAGGCCAAAAAGAAGTTCATCAAGACCCCGGCGGAGATGACGAGCATCTTCTGCCAGGTACGCTTCGACATGAACTCGTAAGGCGCGCCGGTGATCTTCTCCTCCCCGCCCAGGCTCTCGTCGATCATGCCGGACATCTTGACGTAGCCGCCGAGGGGGATCGCGGAGATGCAGTAGTCGGTGTCGCCGTACCGGCGTCCCCACAGACGCGGGGGGAACCCGAGGGAGAAGGCCTCGACCCGGATGCCCACCGCCTTCGCCGCCAGGAAGTGCCCCAACTCGTGGATGAAGATGATGATGCCGATGGTGACGAGGAAGTAGAACAGGGTGGTCATCCGATCCTCCCGGTGAGCCCGCGCCTTCGAGGCCTAAAGACCCCGAGGCCCGGACGCGCCGTGTCAGTCGTCTCGGCGCAGCAGCCCCGCGCGCATCAGGAAGTAAAGCAACTGCAGAACCGCCGCGGCCGCGGCCGCCACATAGGTCATGGCCGCCGCGCTCAGGACCTTCTTCACGCCCGCGAGCTCGGCCGTGCTCACGAACCCCTGACTCGACAGGATCGCGACGGCCCGCCGGGACGCGTCGAACTCCACCGGAAGGGTGATGAGCTGAAAAATCACCGCCAGCGAGAAGAGGGCGATCCCCGCGAGGACGAGCTTCATGCCCAGCGCGGGCGCCATGGCCATGAGGATGAACCCGATCATGAGCAGCGGCCAGGCCAGGTTCGATCCGACGCTCGTGATCGGCACCATGGCCGATCGCCATTGGAGCGGGAGATACCCGCGCGCGTGCTGCAGGGCGTGCCCCGATTCGTGCGCCGCCACCCCCACGCTCGAGATCGACCGACCGTCGAAGACTTCGGGGGAGAGGCGCAAGACCCGGCTGCGCGGATCATAGTGGTCGCTGAGAAAACCCGTGACCCGCTCGACACGCACGCCGAGCCCCGCGTTCTGCACGATCCGTTGGGCCACTTCGGCGCCGGTCAGGCCCGCGCTGGTGGTCAGCTTCGAGTACTGCCCAAACGACCGCTTGACCCAGACCTGGGCCACGATCGACAGGATGAGCGCCGGCCCCACGATCAGGAAGTACATGGGATCGAAGAACATGGTCCAGACCTCCTCTGTAAGCATCGGCGCCTCCGGCGCGGCTGGCTGGGTTTGTCAGCACCCTGCCAGTCGTCCGGCAATCTACGGGAAGATCGATCGCAGGTTCCCGCCCCGGCGGGCCGCCCGGCGGGATCCTCCCGCGCGCGCCAATCGGCCGGCCCCGGCGTCGCTGCCGCCTACGGTCTTAGATGTTGCAGCTCCTGCCTCAGATCGGCGGCCTCCTGGTCGCCCGGCTGCTGCGAGAGAACGACGTCGACCTGCCGCTGCGCCTCCTCCAACCAGGCCGCGGGCACCGGCTCCCCGCGTCGGATCGCCCGCCGGGCCATCTCCACGCGCAGCATGGCCAGTCCCAGCCTCGTCTCCGGGGCCGCGTCGGGTCGCGCCGCGAGCCCCCGGAAGATCTCGGCGGCCTCGTCGTAGCGTTCCAGCTGCGCGAGCGCGACGCCGATCTCCTGGCGGTGGTCGTCCAGTGACGGATCGAGCTCCTTCGCTCTCCGGAAGCCACGAATCGTCTCTTCCCAACGCCCGGTCCGCGAGGCCGCGTACCCATAGTACTCCCAGGACGTCGCCTTCTGGGGCTGGAGTTCCAGAAGCTTCGTAAACCATTTCCAGGCATCCTCGTACCGCCGCCGCTGCATGGCCACCTGGCCGAGCGCCTCCATGGCCATGGAGCTCTTGGGGTCGATCCGGCTCGCGGCAAGGTACTGCTGCTCCGCGGCGTCGAGATTGTCGCGGGCGAAATAGATCGACCCCAGAAGAATCCGGATCCGGGCGTGGGAAGGATTCGTGGCCACGGCCCTCTCGTAGAGCGTCTGGGCGCGTTCGAGCTGACCCGCTTTGCGGTAGTACTTCCCCACCTCTTCGTACGCGTAGGCGCGCTGGAATTCCGGGAAGTCGGCGGCCACGTCCACAAACCGGGAGATCGAGCGGTCCTCCCAGTGCAGGAGCACGATCCAGGGCGCCACCACCAGGAAGGACACGCCGAGTATCAGAGGGACCATCGGATGCGGCCGATCGAAGGCGTCCCGCGCCGCGCGCGTACCGCTCTCCCTTGGGTCGCGCCGTCTCGGCCCGCCGCGTCCTCCACGTCCTTCGCCTCCTTCGCGTCCTTCGCGTCCCGGGCGGACCTTGGCCGGTCCCGGGGATGCCGGCGTGACCGACGTCGGCCCGGCCGCGGCGGCGTTCTCGGGCGAAACTCCGGGCAGCAGCAGAACCGCCAGCAGGATCAACCCGGCCGAGTGCGCGGTGAGAAGGTCCCAGTCCCTCGCTCCGCCCAGCTTGCGATCCACGACGACCGAGATGACCGCCAGGGTGGCGATCTGCACCAGCAGCAGGAGATGACGGGGCTCGCGGACGCGGGCGACCAGCTGCCGTCTCGAGGTCAACACCGCCACGAGGCAGACCGGCGCGGTGATCATCGCCAGGTTGAAGAGGTCCTTCCAGTGGTACGTGGAGAAGAGCCCGCGCCCCCCGGCGAGAGGAATCCAGATGTTCTGCGTGTTCTTCGCCTCCAGGAATTCCCGGCGGAACCAATAGGCGTTGAACCCCTCGGCGATGTGAAGCAGCGTGGCCACCAACAACAGGAGCGCGGGGGGGCCGAGCGCCTCGAACATCCGCCGCGCCGGCCGCAGGCCCGGGGCGCGCCACGCGAGCACCAGGAGGGCGGGCGCCGTGAAGAGCGCGGTCAGGTGGAAGGCCAGACCCAGCCCGTAGAACGTCGCCGCGAGCCAGAGCGGCGCCTTCCCCTCCAGCACCGCGAGTCCGCAGATCAGAAACGCCGTCAGGAAGAGAAAGAGGAAGGAGTAGCTCTCGACGTAGCCGAAGAAAAGCGCCGCCGATCCGGCGCCAAAGAGGAGCCCCGCCAGCGTGGCCTTCCGCCAGGGGCTCCAGGACAGCCGCCCGATCAGGCGGAGCCAGATGACCACCGCTAGCATCCCGGCCAGCACGGCGCTGCCTCGATACAGGTCGAAGGAGGAGAAGCGCTCGCCCCCCTGCCCCAGGCGTTGGTAGATCTGGAAGTGGAGCAGATAGTCGAGGCTGTCGAAGGCGCGGAAGGGAACGCCGCGCTCCACCAACTCGCCGACCAGATACCCGTCGCCCATGAAGAACGATCGCTCGCGCAGGAGGACAAACACCGCACCCGCGGCGACGGCCAGAGCCCACGGCACCCACCGCCGCTCGAAGAGGAAGCGCGGAAGCGCGATCGCCAGCCGTTCGCAAACCGGCCGGCTCACGGCCGGCGTCAGAAACACCCCCAACAGGAGTACGGCGGCCAACCAGGTCCCGTAGAACCACCCCGGCAGATAGGCGAGGTGATTGAAACCCCAGGCCCGGGGGCCGGGCAGGAAACGGCCGGCGGCCAGAAGGGCCAGCGGCAAGACCGGAAGCGCCAGACTCAGAGGGGGAAGGCGGCGGGACGAGGCAGCGAGAGGTCCCGCCTTCTCCGGCGCCGGCGACAGATCCGCAGTCCCTTCTTCGGCCCGACCGGACATCAACCTTCCGCCTTTCTCCGCGCGGCCCCGATCTGGTGAGGTCCGGCGAACGGCGGGGAGCGTACCACAAGGGCCGGAAGGGTGCCGAGGACGGGAGAGCCGGACGGAGGCATCCCCGCGCCGGATCGGCCCCGGGGGTCAGGAAACCGGCTCGACCGAACGGAGCCATGCGCTACAATGGTTGGGCTGTCGGCTCGTTTCCGGAAGTTCGCCGGGAGTTTGCCGGGAGAGGCCGGGCCGCGCCAGGAATCCGTCATGCAGAGCACCCGTCCCCAATACTTCCGCTTTCGGTTCATCGACCGCGAGATTCGCCGCGGCCGGTACCCGAACTGCCCCCTCCTGGGCGAGATGTTGGGCGTCTCCGCGCGCACGATCCAGCGCGACATCGAGTTCATGAAGGACAGCCTGGACGCCCCGGTCGAGTTCGACCCGATCCGAAACGGCTACTACTACACCGAGACCAGCTTCAATCTGCCGTTCGCCCAGATGACTGAAGGCGAGCTGCTCGCCATGCTGGTCGCCGACAAGGCGCTGGGCGAGTTCCGCGGCACCGCGTTCGAGGGGGTCATCCGGGGCATCTTCGTCAAGCTGGCCGATGCCCTGCCGGAAGAAGTCACGATCTCTCCGCAGGCGCTGGCCGAGGCCTACACCTTTGTCGACACCGCGCCGGTGCGCAGCGACCCGGGCATCTTCCGAGCGCTGCAGGACGCGGTGAACGACGGCGCGACGATCGAGATCCTCTACCACACCCAGAGCCGGAACCAGACCGGCCGCCGGACGGTCGACCCCTACCACCTCGCCAACGTGGACGGAGAGTGGTTCCTGCTCGCCTGGTGCCACGAGCGCGAGGAGGTTCGGATCTTCCGGCCGTCGCGGATTCGCGAGCTGCGCGCCACCGGCAAGCGATTCCACCGCCCCGACGACTTCAACGCCGCGCGCTTCTTGAGCACCAAGTTCCACGCCATGGCGGGCGACCGCCCCGTCTCCATCCGGATCCGCTTCGATCCGACGCTCGCGGGCTACATCCGGGAGCGGGACTGGATGCTGGAGCACGAGATCCAGTTTCGGACCGACGGCGGACTCGACCTGACGGTGCGCGTCGAGAACGCCGACGCCGTCGTGCGCTGGGTCCTGCAGTGGGGTCTGGGCGCCGAGATCATCTCCCCGCCGTGGGTCCGCCGCCGGCTCCGCGAGCAGGTGGAACGGATCCACGAACGATACGAACCGCGCCCCTCGCGGGTCGCGCGGTTCCGCGGAAAGGGGAAAGGGACCGGCCGGGTCCTCAAGCCTCCATCCCCTGCCAAACGGCCGGCCTGACCGGCCATCTCCGGTCACGTTCCCAACATCGATGGCAACCGGTCCGCGCGCAGAGGACTGCGGCGGGGACCACGCAGGGGAGGATTCCATGATTCCGGCAACGCAGATCAAGGTCGGCCAGGTGATCATCTACAATGGCGGGCCGTGCCGGGTGGTGAAGACGCTGCACATCACCCCGGGAAACTGGCGCGGCATGGTGCAGATGAAGCTCGTCAACATCCAGACCGGCACCGGCTACGAGAACCGCTTCCGCTCGGAGGACAAGATCGACCTCGCCGACCTCGACGAGCACACGCTGAAGTACCTCTATCACGCCGGCGACGAGTATCACTTCATGAGCACCGAGACCTACGAGATGATGATGCTGACCAAGGAGGAACTGGGCGACGCCGTGGACTACCTGGTCGAGGAAGCGGAAGTCACCGCCATGTACTACGAGGGGCGTCCCGTCTCCATCGAGGTGCCGAACTTCGTCGTTCTCACCGTCACCGAGACCGACCCGACGATGCGGACCGCGACGGTGAGCGCCTCGCCCAAGCCGGCCACGCTGGAAACCGGCCTGCAGGTGCGAGTGCCGCAGTTCATCAACGTCGGCGACAAGGTGAAGATCGACACCCGGGACGGATCGTTTGTGGAGCGGGCGTAGACGGGAGACGGGGAGCAGCTCAGCCGGCTCGGCTGGCTGAGCTCTGCTCCTCAGCGCTCCTCAGCATCCCGACCCCTCAGCGTCCCGCTAGTCTTTCTTGTCCCCCTCCGCCTTGTCCCCTTCCGGCTCCCTGAACAGCCCGTCCGCCCCGCTCCGCTTCGGCCGGAACTTCGTGAACTCCCGCTCGAGCTTCGCGACCCGCTCTTTCCGCTTCCGGTCCGCTTCGCCACCGCGGAACATCCGCTCCATCTCCCTCTTCTTCTCCTGAAGCTGGGAATGGAACTCCTCGAGCTCCCCCTGGATGGAGGGACCCGAGTCCCCGCGGGGTAGCAACTCCAGGAGCGTGGGGTCTCCGGGATCGAGGCGCATCTCGAACGGGCCCTGCAGCGCCTTCAGGATCCCGCGCTTGCGGAGTTCATGGACCAGGATGTTGACCTTCTCCGGGGCGAGCCGGATGAACTCCGCGATTTCCGCGGCGGTGGGGCTTCGGCCCTCTCGATGGGCCAGCACCCGCACCGCCGCTACCAGGAGGTGGCTTTCCTCATAGCTGGGGATGAATTCCATGCCGCGAACGCCGTCTTCACGTACCCCGCGTCGCCACCCCTCTCAGCCCTGCTCCTTGGCCTTCTCCTCAGCCTGCCGGCGCAGCTCCTCGTTCGGCTCGATGATGACCTCGACGCGCCGGTTCGCCTGCTTTCCGGCGGTCGTCTCATTGGTGGCCACCGGCCGCGTCTCGCCGAACCCGAAGTTCTTCATCCGTCCGATCCCCACGCCCTTCTCGGAAAGGTACGCGGTCACCGCCGAAGCCCGTCGCTCCGAAAGCGTCTGGTTGTAGTCCTCGGAGCCGTCGGCGTCGGTGTGCCCTTCGACCCGGACGTAGGTGTCGGGGTACTTGTTCAGGATCTCGGCCATCTGGGTGATCTCGTTGCGGGCATCCGACCGCAAGTCGTACTTGTCCACGTCGAAGAGGATGCCGGAGCCGAAGGTGACCTGGATGCCGTCCCCGACCCGCTCCACGTTCGCGCTGGACAGATCCTGCTCCATCTCTGCCGCCTGCTTGTCCATGTAGTCGCCGATGATGGCCCCGGCAATCCCGCCGGTCACGCCGCCGATCGCGGCGCCGGCCGTGGTGTTGCCGGCCTGGTTGCCGATGATCGCGCCGATCGCGGCCCCCGCGCCGGCCCCGATGCCGGCCCCCTTCTGCTTCCTGGACATGCCGGCGCAGGAGAGCGCTCCGATCGCCAGCCCGAACACAAGCATCAATGCAACGACTCGTCTCATGGTTTCAATCCCTCCGTGGCGGGTCGGTCGCGGAGATGACCCATGCCCTCCCCCCGCGCCCCCGGTCCCGCGGTCGGTATGTGCGACTGGCCTTCCATGCCTGGACGGGGCGATTCTTCCACCGCGGGAGGTCCTGCGCAAGGCCGACCTGAGGCCCGGCCCCCCTCCCAGGGATGGGGCGATCGGCGAACCGCTCCTCTGCCAGCAGGATGGCGGGGTGGAGCGGGCGGGCGCCCTTCCGCGGACCGCGGAGAGACGCAGACCGCGGAAGGACCGGGCGTCCTGCCGCCGCGGTCACTGGGACCGCGCCCGGGCAGGCCGTCCGAAAAGAGGTTGCGAGCGGACGGCCTCCAGGGGCATGATCGAAGACTGTGAGTCGGACCCCCGCGGGCGAGCCTGGCCCCCGGCGATACCGGCAAAGCTTGAACCCAGAGTCACGAGACAAGGAGCATCCCGATGGGTCGTGAGAAGCGGGCCGCCCAGAGCCGGGCCCAGGAGTTGTTGGAGAAGACCGGACGGGGCAGCGACACCCTGGCCGGGGCCCCGGCCGCCGCGACCGTCTCGACCGTTCCACACGACAAGCCCCAGACCAGCACGCAGAAGGCGATCCTGCAGATTCTCGTTCTCTACCTGGGGCCGGTCCTGCTCATCTACATCGTGGGCAAGCTGTTCCTGAAGCTGTAGCCGGCGGCTCCCGAACCCGGTTCTCCGCGGCAAGGCGGCGGGCCGCTGAAGGACCCAATCCGCCGCGCTCGCCGGGGCCGCCCTTCAGGGGAGCCGGGCGATCTCGTGTCCCACCTGGATGAAGAAGAATGGATCCCGCCGCTTCTCGAATGCCCCGCCAACGGTGATCGGTCCAATCGGCGTCCGCTGGAGGAGTCCCGCCTCGAGCCCGCGCTCCGCGTGGGCCTGGAGGGTGTCGCGGAAGCGCCCGCGACGCACCACCGCGGAAGGAAGTCCCCACGCCAGCAGGTTCGGCGCCAGACGTAGCGAGACGGTCATCGAGGCCCTGCCCGTGAACCGCGCATAGAGCCCCGGCTCGAACAGCCCCATCGTGGAGCGGGTCAGGTCGGCGCGGTGCCAGAATCGAAACGGCCGATCGTCTCGATCGACTCCCGCGGCCTCCACTTCCGGAGTGAGAGCGAACCTGCCGATCGGCACGCTGCGGGCCAGCGCGGCGGCGAACGATGCTGGCGGCTGGCGCGGCAGATCCTTCAGCTGGACTTCGTAGTGGAGCATGAGACGGCGCCCCCGCGTGGGCAACTCGCGCTCGTCGGTGTGGTCGGAGAGGAACGTGGCGTAGAGAAAGGAACCGTGGTCATCCCAGTCGTCCCCGGAGATGCGGTTCTCTCCCTGATCGCGAACGAAACGATAGCCCGTGACCAGAAGCTGGTCATCCCCGACCGGCAGCGCGGTGCTGAGCTGCGCGGTGCGCATTCGGTGGCGGAAGTCACCGCGGTCAACCTGTTCGTACCGGAGCCGCTCCGCCCGCAGAAGCAGGTCGAGCCCCACCGGCACGCCGCGGAGATGGCTGGAGCGGATCCCGACCTCCCCCCCATCCCGGTGCTCGCCGAGATACAAGGAGCCGTGAACCGTTTCCCCCAGGCGCAGGATGTTGTCCCGGAGGACTTCGAGGTCGACGTTGGCTCCGCGCCGGTTGTCATAGAACAGGCCGACCGATGCGTAGTTGCGGGCCCGCTCCTCCAGATCGAGCGTGATCCCGACCTGACCGCTGTCGACCAGTGTGACCGTGGGCCACGCCGCCTCGTAGTGTCCGGTGGCATAGAGCCGCTGGAGCCCACGACCGAGCAGGTCGATGGTGAACGGATCGCCCGGTTCGAGGTCGAGCTCCCGCTTCGGCACCCAACGGTAGGAGCTGGGCTGGGCCTCCAGCCGCACCCACGCGACTCGGAGGTCCCCCAGGCGCCGCCTGACCTCGGCAATGCGGGGCGGGCGCTCGCGCACGGGCAGGGTTCCCGGCGCAAACCACGAACGGATCCG
>CAYYQN010000008.1:68813-71780 GCA_964473865.1 uncultured bacterium
TCTTCAAGTCGAGCGCCTGGGTGCGAAACGGAATCGGCAGACGATCGAAGTCGGATCGCGCGAGGAGGTTTGCGGGCGTCGCGTGCTCCACCAGCATGCGATTCACGTAGACGTCGCTCATCAGCGATCGCGGGAGCCGGTACTCCCAGCCGGCGAAGTAGAGTCCGAAGGCGCGCGGGGACAGAACCCACTTCTCGAAGGCGTCGAGATTCTCCCAAGCGCCGGGCGAGCGGAACAGGTCGCGGTCCCGCCCGATGTCCGCTAATTCTGCGACACCGAATCCGGCCGCGTACAGGCCGCCCACCACCGCTCCCATCGAAGAACCCGCGATGGCATCGATCGGGATCCCCTCCTCCTCGAAGACCTCGAGGACGCCGACCTGGGCCAGGCCGCGCGCGCCTCCGCCGGAGAGCGCCAGCGCAATGCGGGGTCGCGCGTTGCGGGCGGCATCGGGAGCGGTCGCGTCGCGGGGTTGCGCGCTGCGGGCGGCATCGGGAGCGCTCGCGTCATCGGCCGCGGAGCGGCCGGACGGATTCCCACCGGAGACAGCCGGATCTGGGTCCGCGGCGCCCGCGGGACAGACCGGCGGGAGCCAGAACCAGAACACGAAGAACGTCACGAGCCGAACGATTTGCGCGGCGGCGCGGGACATGCGCTTCAAACGGACCCTCCCGGCGGCCCTTCAGGCGGGCCTGCGCGGATTCTGGCGCAGGGCTCCGGGTGCGGCAAGGATCGTCTGAGCGGCGAACGGAACGCCGGCCTGCGATCTCCAGGTCCTGGCGGACACGCGCGCCACGGTGCGTCTGACCGGCCGGCCGGAACGCCCGCCGCAGTCCGGCCGCAACTCAAGTGTTCCCCCGGCCGGGCCGACGATATACCATACGACGATTCACTCCCGCCCCCGGGCGACGCGCGTGTGGGCGCGCGGACGTCAGGGGCGGACTGTTTACCGCGGAAACCGGCCGACACGTCAGTCGGATCCGGCCATCCCGGGAGATGACCATGCAGGACAACGAGATCGCCCAGGCCGCCGAAGACCTCGCCCCCGACGCGGCCCGGCTGTACCGGATTCGCCACTCCCTGGCGCACGTTCTTGCCCAGGCCGTGATGGAGCTCCAGCCGGGCACGAAGCTCGGCTTCGGCCCTCCGATCGAGAACGGTTTCTACTACGACTTCGATCTGCCGGAACCGATCACCGCCGAGGATCTGCCGAAGCTGGAGAAGGCGATGCGCCGGATCATCCAGGCGAAGCAGACGTTTGTCCGCACGGAGCTGTCGCCCGCGGAGGCGGTTCGCAAGGTGGCAGCGTTGAACCAGCCGTTCAAGGACGAGGCGGTCCGGGAACTGGGCGCCAAGGGCGTCCCGGTCGTCTCCTTCTACGAGAATGGTCCGTTCATCGACATGTGCGAGGGTCCGCACTGCGATTCGACGGGCGATCTCCCCCCGGACGGGTTCAAGCTCGACGCGATCGCCGGGGCCTACTGGAAGGGGAGCGAGAAGAACCCGATGCTGACCCGCATCTACGGGCTCGCATTCCCGAAGCGCGCCGAGCTGGACGCCTACCTCGCCATGCGCAAGCTGGCCCAGGAACGCGACCACAAGAAGCTCGGCCGGGAGCTGGATCTCTTCCACGTCGAGGACGAGATCGGCAAGGGGCTGATCCTCTGGCTGCCCAAGGGAACCGTTCTGCGCGACTCGATCGAGGACCTCATGAAGGAGACCGAGTTCCGCTACGGGTACCAGCGGGTGGCGACGCCGCATATCGCGCGGCAGGAGCTCTACTACCGCAGCGGGCACCTCCCCTACTTCAAGGAGAGCATGTTCCCGCCGCTCGTGCTGGAGGAGCACTCCCCGGCGGGCGAGGCCGCGGGCGAGGCGTCGCCGTCCGACGGCGCGGACCTCTCGGGACCGGCCAGCGAGGGAACGGCGGCTGCGGGCGCGGCGCCGGTGACCGGAACGCCGGGACCGGGCGCGAGTGATGGCAAGAGGCAGGAGGTCTTCTATCTCAAGCCGATGAACTGCCCGCACCACCACATGATCTACCGGGCTCGGCCCCGCTCGTACCGTGACCTGCCGCTGCGGTTGGCCGAGTACGGCACCTGCTATCGCTTCGAGCAGTCGGGCGAGCTTTCGGGTCTCCTGCGGGTGCGCTGCTTCTCCATGAATGACGCGCACCTCTACTGCGCGCCGGAGCAGCTCAAGGCGGAGATCGTCTCGCTCCTCACCATGTACCGCGAGCTGTACACGCTCTTCGAGTACGACCGCTACTCGCTGCGGCTGTCGCTGCACGACCCGGCCCGCACCGAGAAGTACGCGGGCGGAGAAGAGAGCTGGGCCCGGGCCGAGGCGATTCTGCGCGGGACGCTCGATGAACTCGGCATGAAGTACTACGTCGGGATGGACGAGGCGGCGTTCTACGGCCCCAAGATCGACATCCAGTTCCGAAATCTACTCGGGCGGGAGGAAACCGTCTCGACCATCCAGGTCGACTTCATGGCCGCGCAGAAGTTCGAACTGCGATACATCGACGAGCACGGGGCGGAGGTGCCGCCGGTGGTGATCCACCGCGCCCCGCTTTCCACGCACGAGCGGATCATGGCCTACCTGATCGAGCACTACGGCGGCGCCTTTCCCACCTGGATGGCGCCGGTGCAGGTGCGGATCATCCCGATCGCCGACGACCTGCTGCCGCAGTGTGTCGCGATGCGGGACGCGCTGCGCGCCGACCGGGTCCGGGCCGAGATCGACGAGTCGACCCACTCCTTCAACAAGAAGATCCGCAACGGGAGCACCGAGAAGATCCCGATCCTGCTGGTGATCGGCCGCAAGGAGGCCGAGGAGGGCACCGTCACGGTCCGGCGCTACAAGATCGCGCGTCAGGAGACGATCCCGTTTGCGCAGTTCCACGCCGCAGTGGTGGAAGAGATCCGCGCGCGCCGGCACGTGAAGCCGGAGGAGTAGGACCGG
>CAYYQN010000008.1:71880-111722 GCA_964473865.1 uncultured bacterium
ACCAGTCGACGGCCACTACTGGTTCGTCGCCCACGACCCACGCATCGTGCCCGGCGGTCAGACAGCTCACGTCGCCCGGGCCGAGCTCGAACTCCGAGC
Organism: uncultured bacterium; assembly: GCA_964473865.1. GTDB lineage: Bacteria > Eisenbacteria > RBG-16-71-46 > CAIMUX01 > CAIMUX01 > CAIMUX01. Next base: position 71,980 of record CAYYQN010000008.1, read on the forward strand.
CGTCCGCCATCCGGACATGGATGCGGCCGGAGATCTGGTACTGGAAGTGCGGCGCCTCACAGAGCGCCGTGCCGGCGATCGGCTTGACGTCGTTCGACCAGCGCCAACCGGGCTCCAGCGTCATCCTTCCGACCACGCCTCCGTCGATGTTGACGATTTCCATCTTCCCATGCGGGAAGGTGCGCACCTCGTCCGGTTTGTTGAGATGCTTGTACTCGGTTCGCCTCATGGTTGCCTTCATGGTCTATCCAGCCTTTCTGAACCGGGCAGGCTGCCGGGAAACCCGAGTGAACCCAGTCAATCGCGTTCGAAGCGCCTGCCGGCTTCTTCTTCCCTTGTCGGACTCAGTGAACCGCCCCCTACCGCCATTCGGTGCCTTCTCCTTGGTGCGTTCGGCGGATCTTCTTGTACATCGCCGCGGGTCGCAGACGCAGAGATCCGCTCCCGCGGGCGGCCGCATTCATCACAACACACCGCCGCCACCGAATCCATGAAAGATCTCTGCGACGGGCGCTCGCGAGCTACGGCATGTACAAATGAGAATCACCCCCTCACCGGGGATGCAGAGATCCGTGCGCAGACGAACGAAGGATGACGAGCTGTCCGGTCCGCGGCTATGCTGGCCGGTTTCTCCACCCCGTCCTCCGGCGGCCGGATCGAGCGCAGGGACAGAGTCGTTCTTGTCCGATCCAGCGGTGCCGGGAGACAACGAATTCGGAGGCATGATATGACCCCGGCGAATCACCCGGCAGGCACCCTCTGCTGGTTCGACTGCGGATCGAAGAACGCAGCGCAATCACGATCCTTCTATACGAAGCTGTTCGGCTGGAGTGCGGTGGATGCCCCGATGCCGGACGACACCGGTGTCTACACGCTCTTCAAGCTCGCGGGCGAGGACGTGGCGGGGCTCTATGAGCTCCGCGGGCCGGAGTGCGCGGACATCCCATCTCACTGGATGACCTACGTCTCGGTGCCGGACGTGGACGACGCGGTCCGCCGGGCCCGGACCCTCGGCGGGACGGTTCGGATGGAGCCCGGCGATGTGCCGGGCGTCGGCCGCATGGCGGTCCTGCAGGACCCCACCGGCGCGGTCTTCGCGGTCGCGCATTTCGACCAGCACCCCGGCACCCGGGCTCACGGCCCCTTCGGCTGGTCGGAACTCGCGACGCGCGACCCGAACCGCGCGGCGGTGTTCTACTCGGAGCTGCTCGGCTGGGGTGCGAAGCCGGACCCCAAGCTCGAGTACACCGAGTTCCAGACCGCCGGGCGGTCCGTCGCCGGCATGATGGCGATGAAGGAGGAGCACGGAGAGGCTCCATCCCACTGGATGCCCTATGTCATGGTGGACGACTGTGACGCGATCGCCCGGAGGGCGACGGAACTGGGCGGGCGCCTGTTCGTGCCGCCTACCGACATTCCGGGGGTCGGGCGATTCGCGGTGCTGGCCGACCCGGCCGGCGCGGCGCTGGGGACGATCAAGCTGCTGCCGGAATAGGAGAATCGACAGCGCCCCAAAGAGATGGATCGCGCCAATCGCGCGACCGACCGGGAGGTACGGCCCGATCCCCGCGTGGCGAGTCCGATCGCCGGTCCGCGGGTCCAGGACCCCGGTCGCCTCGGGCCGCCCCCACGAGGCCGATCGCAGAACCTCGATTGCCCCGTTCCGAGGCCCGGCGGTATCATGACGGGTCAGCCGCGGGTCCGTCTGACTCGCAGAAAGCGGCGTGCCATCTGCGGTCTCGCACGGCGGGCGGACTCCGGGTGGACTCCGGGTGGACTCCGGGCGGACGAGGGGAGGGGACGATGGGTTGGGAGTACAGCGACAAGACCAAACAGCTCTTCATGGACGCGGTCCACGGCAAGCCCGGAACGCACATGGGCGAGATCGAGGATCCGGACGGCTTCGGGGAGCATGGTTCCATCGCCTGCGGCGACGCGCTCCGCTTCACCTTCCGCGTGCGGCGCCATCCGACGAACCCGCTGGAAGACGTCATCACCGAGGCGCGGTATCTGACCTTCGGATGCACCTCGGCGATCGCGGCCTCGGAAGCGCTCTGCCGCCTGATCGAGGAGGGCGCCTACACGCCGGTCCGGGCGCTGCGGATCACCAACGCCGACATCGTGAAGTACCTGGAGGGCCTCCCGGAGCAGAAGATCCACTGCTCGGTGATGGGGGCCGAGGCCTTGGAGGCGGCCGTCTTCAACTGGGCGCAGAAGCGGGGTGTCGACCGCAGCCTCCTCGGGCTGGACGATCGCGCCGACGAGAAGGAAGAGGGGCGGATCGTCTGCAACTGTTTCTCCCTCACCGAACCGTACATCAAGCGGAAGATCCGGGAGCTGGGCCTCAAGACCATCCCGGAGATCACCGGCGCGATCAAGGCCGGCGGCGCCTGCATGTCGTGCCACCACGTGCCGGGCGGCCTGCAGGACCTCCTCGACGACGTGTGGGGCCGCCAGCCCACGCGGCTCAAGACAAAGTCCGAGCAACCGGTTCCCCGCGAGGGCGCCGCAAGCCCGCCCGATTCCCTTTCGCCCTTCCAGTTCGCCAAGCGCGTGGAGCGGACGATAGATGAGTATGTCCGGCCGATGCTGCAGCGCGACGGCGGGGACCTGGAACTGGTCGACATCAAGGACACCCTGGTCTATTGCCGGCTGATCGGGGCCTGCGCCGGGTGCGCGGGCGCCGGCTTCACCATGAAACTCACGGTGGAACAGGTCCTGAAGGATACCGTCGACCCGAGAATCCGCGTGATCAGCGTGTAGGCACGCCCCGGGCGCGGCGCCCGACCGGCTGGCCCGGGGTGCGCCCGCGCGGCAGACCCGGGCCGGGGATGCCGTCGCCGGATCCGAATCGCGCGCCCCCGGCGGCACCTCGAGTCCTCCCGTCATCTCCGCCAGACGGACAAGGAGCACCATGAACGAATCCCCCACCATCTATCTGGACAACAACGCCACCACCGCGGTCGCGCCGGAAGTCCTGGAAGCGATGCTGCCGTTCTTGACCGACGAGTACTTCAACCCGAGCTCGGTGTACGAGCGGGCGAGACCGGCGGCGCGCGCGCTGCGACAAGCCCGGGAGACGGTGGCGGAGTTTCTGGGCGGAGTCGCTCCCGAAGAGATCCTCTTCACTTCGTGCGCCACCGAAAGTGTGAATGCCGCGATCTACGGCGCCATCCGCGCCAACCCAGAGCGGCGGCACCTGGTCACGACCGGCGTGGAACACCCGGCGGTGTACGAGGTGGCGAAGGACCTGGCCCGCGGGGGATTCCTGGTCGACTTCCTGCCGGTGGACCGCGCGGGACGCTGTGACGCGAGGCTGCTAGCGCGCGCGCTGCGCCCCGGCGAAACCCTCCTGGTGGCCGTCATGCACGCCAACAACGAGACCGGGGTGGTCTTTTCGGTCGCGGAGCTGGCTCGGCTGACCAAGGAGACCGACCCGGCGATCCTGTTTTTGACCGACGCCACCCAGACCGCGGGCAAGCTGGCGCTCGATCTGAACGGCGCGCTTCGAGAGGTCGACCTGCTCGCCTTCTCCGGCCACAAGCTGCATGCCCCGAAGGGGGTCGGCGCCCTGTTCGCGCGGCGGGGCACGCCGGTGCGACCGTTCCTCGTGGGCGGACACCAGGAATCGGGACGGCGCGCCGGCACCGAGAACGTCCCCTACATCGTGGGCCTGGCTCGCGCCTGCCGGCTGGCCGGGGAAGATCACGATCGAATCGAAACGAGAATCCGCGCCTTGCGTGATCGGCTCGAGTCGGGGCTGCGCGCCGCCATCCCCTGCCTGGAGGTGAACGGCGAAGGGGCGCCGCGGCTGCCCAATACCCTCAACGTCTCGGCACACTTCATTGAAGGCGAGGGGATGCTGTATCAGCTCAACGAGCACGGCATCTGCGCGTCGAGCGGCTCGGCCTGCACTTCCGGATCGCTCGAGCCATCACATGTCTTGCGGGCGATGGGGGTGCCCTTCACGGCCATGCACGGGTCGATCCGCTTCTCGCTCGGTCGCTATAACACGGAGGCTGAGATCGAGCACGTGCTCGAGGTGTTCCCGGGGATCGTCCGGGCGCTGCGGCGGCTGTCACCCTACTGGGACCCGGCGGGTAACCGGCCCCGGCCGGAGGCGGAAGCGATGATGCAGGCCCCGCCGGCAGGTCCATAGCCGACCGCAGAGTGACATGGCCCGGCGCACCGGCGGGCGCCGGCGCCCGATTCCCGGCGTGATGAATCCCCGTAGCGGCGGCGCTTCGCGCCGGCCGAGCCACGGGAAGCTCCAGCGGGGCCCGTCGGACCAGCCCTTTTCTCAGGCCGCCATGTCGCCGTATTGCCCCAGGACAAAGCCGGCGAGATCATCGAACCGGCTTCGGATCTGGGCCACCCACGGACCGCCTTCCTGGATGCGACCCTCTTTGCAGGTCTCCTCGAGAAAGCGGCTGGCTTCCGCGAGCGGGCCCGCGCCGATCGATCCGGAGGCGCCCTTCAGCGTATGCGCCGCCCGCAGGGCCGCCGGGGTGTCCCCCGCGGCCACGGCCTGCGCGGCATTCTCGACCAGGACCGGCGCCGTGCGCAGGAACTCGGCGAGCAGCTCCTTCTCGAACTCGGTGTCCCCGCCCGAGACTTCCGCCAGGCGCTCCAGCTGCAGCGGGGGGGGGGCGGTGTTCCGATCCATCGTCGGTTCCTCCTTACGTGGCCGAATCCAGGTGGCGAGAGCTTGGTTGAGCTCGTTTGTCCGAACCGGCTTGCCCAGGTGTTCGTTCATGCCTGCGGCCAGGCACCGGGCCCGATCCTCCGGAAGCGCATTCGCGGTCAGGGCCACGATCGGAGTCATCGCGTTCGGGCCGGCGGTGCCGGCGCGGATGGCGGTCGTGGCCTGATATCCGTCCATTCCCGGCATCTGTATGTCCATGAGAACGAGGTCGAAGGCGTGCTCGCCGCAGCGCTCCACCGCCACCTCGCCCCCGTCGGCCTCCTCCACCCGGCCGCCGGCCTTCTCGATCATCCGGCGCACCACCCGGCGGTTCACGGCGTTGTCATCAACGATGAGGACTTCGAACCCGGCGGGTGGCAGGGTGAGGTTCGGGGCGGCGGCGGCGAGGCTCGCCCGCCTCACGACGTGGACGGGCGCGGGAGCGCGGTCCGCTGCGGTTCGGACCGGCGCCGATCCACGGGCTAGATCCTCTTCGAACGCAGGCGAGCCGTGCGGGAGCGATTCCGGCGTGGGCGATTCGGCTACCGGTGGATCGAGCGCACGCACATCGGCCTCCGGAGGGGCGCAGATCGGCTCGCGCTCGGTCGGTCCGGCGGCTCCCAGACGAGCGAGCTCCGCATCGAGGCGGGAACGGCGCACCGGCTTGGCCAGAATCCCGACCACTCCGAACAGGGTAAGGTCCATCCCCCGCGGGGCCTCTCCCGGCCGGCAGAGCATCAGAATCGGCACGGGTCTCGCCGCCGGCAGCCGGCGGGTGAGTTCTCCCGCCAACTCCAGTCCGTCTCGATCCGGCAGCCGTCGATCCACAATGCAGACGTGAAACCCCGCCCCCGGCGACTCGACGATGTTCAGCGCTTCGCCTGCCGAAGCCGCCTCGCGCACGGCGTGGCCGCCGGCTCGCACCAACGCCGCCACCGCCGCCCGGCTCCAGTCGCTGTCGTCGACCAGAAGCACCCGGAGCGGGGCCATCGTCGGTGCCGCCGGAACGGCGTCCGCCACTTCTTCCGGCGCCGCCAGGGCGCGCAGCGGCACGCGAAGCCGGAAGGTGCTTCCCTGGCCCACCGCGCTTTCAGCGGTGAGCGAACCACCCATCAACCCGGCCAGCCGCCGGCTGATCGCCAGCCCCAGCCCGGTCCCTCCGAAACGCCGGGTCGTGGATTGATCCGCCTGCATGAACTCATCGAAGACCGCATGGAGCCGATCGGGCGCGATGCCGATCCCGGTGTCGCGCACCGTGAAGCAGTACTCCGCCTCTCTCCCGGCTTCACCCGAGCGCGCGACCTCCACGACGATCTCCCCCTGCGCGGTGAACTTGACGGCATTGCCCACCAGGTTGGTCAGGATCTGGCGCACACGAGCCGAATCGCCGCACACCTGAGCTGGTAGAGCCGGATCGACCGCCGCAGTGATCTCGAGGCCCTTCTTCGTCGCGTTCCAGGCCAGGAGTCCCACCACGTCCTCCACCATCTCCCGCAGGGGGAACGGACTGTCGTCAAGGATCATCTTCCCTTCCTCGATCTTCGAGAGGTCGAGGATATCGTCGAGGATGTGGAGGAGGTTCTCGGCTCCGCCCTGCAGGATGAGGAGGTGTTCGCGTTGCTCCTCGGTCAGTTCGGTGTCCAGGAGAAGCCCGGCCATGCCCAGCACCGCGCCCATCGGGGTGCGGATCTCGTGACTCATGGTCGAGAGGAACCGGGACTTCGCGTGCAGGAGCCCGTCGGCCTCAGCCTTGGCCCGCTGGAGGTCGTGCAGCATCACCTCCTTGCCGCGCAGCGACGCGCCCAATGTGCTCAGGAGGTCGTTGACCGAAGACGCCAGGCTCGAGAGCTCATCGCGGCCCGTGGTCGTCAGGTTGCGACTGAAATCCCCATGCGCCGCGATCCCCGTCACTTCGCGATGCAGCCGATGCAGTCGAAAGAGCACCTGCCGCTCCAGCAGCAGCAGGATGAGCAGACCGAAGAGGCAACCGACGCCCAGGGAGGTGTAGAGGAGGACCCGCACCGCGTGGGCCCCTTCGACCGATGTCCTGGCCGGCAAGTCGGTCCGAAGAATCAGGCGGTCGTCGACAAAGAAGCCGTGGGTCACCCCTTCGCCGGCGACGCGCCCCGCCTCATTGTCACGCTCCACACGCTCCGCCAGCGTCGGCAGGAGCGCATGTGACCTTCCGCAGGTGGAGTCCGCGTTGGAGGTTGCGGGCGTCTGTACCCGTAGCAGCTCGTTCCACCGGGCGGCAGCGGACGTCCCCTCGGTCAATCGGCCGACAGAGAGCCGCACGCTCCCCACGGTATCCGCAGCCGCCACCTCGCCGTTCGGGTTCAGCCAGCGGCCCACGATCAGCGAACCGGCAGCGGGTCCGTTCATCTGGCTGGTAAGGAGCGGGGCCCGCGCCAGCAGCATCACGCCACCGGAGAGCGGCAACAGCCCCGAATGGACAGACTCGGCGCGCGCCTCCGCGGGATAGGGGGCAATGGCGCGCAGCACCGAGTCGACTCCGGCCGGCAGCGGAGCGCGCGCCGGCACGGCGGGATCGAAACCGGTCGCAAAGACGATGCGCCCCTCTGCGTCGACCACCGCGAAGAGGTTCAGAGAGAGGGCGGCCAGGGACTCGTCCGAGAGGTTCTGCTCTTCGTAATCCGGCTGCCCTCCGGATGCGAAACGGTAGGTGTCGTCCCAGAACGCCCAGTCTTTGGCGACGGCCTGCAGCGAGGCCAGTTTCTCGCCGGAGGTCGCCAGCGCGCGGTGGAGTTCGATCCGGGCGCGCTCTTCATCGAGGCTGCGGAACCTGCCCCGCAGCATCGCCGATGAGACGAGCGATAGCCCCACCACGAGGGCGATCAACATGCCTCCCACGGCGATCAATGTGCGGGTGCGTAGGGTCACGCGGCCTCGGTGGCGGGTCCCGGTGGGGGCCCGGTCCGCGATGCTTCCATGCTCGAGCCGATCCATGGCCCGCGGGCGCTACGGAGCGACACTTCCATCAGTTAGCGTATCGGCCGACGGGAGGGATTCCTGGATCTCGAAATCACGGTAGCGGAAGTGCCCCTCGCCGGGTGCGAGTGGGTCCCGCTACCGGCGAGCCGGGCCCGGACCGGGCCGGACCGCAACGGCAGCGAGAAGGCAGCACGGGAGTTACGGCACCGCGGGAAGCGCCGCGAACCATGGATGGCCGCCGGCCGAGAGGTGGGTGGCGGCGCGGCGCGCCATGAGACGGCTGGGCACCCAGCGGGAGGTGGGCCGCCGGCGATGTCGCAGGCGTTCGGCGTACGGAGGGCAGGCAGAATCGATCTAGCGGAGCGCAAGCTCCAGACGGCGCAGGACCTCGTCGATCTCCGCAGCGGTGGTCCCGCGCCCGAGGCTGAATCGAACCGCGCCCATCCCGACCTCGGGCCGCACCCCCAGGGCCCGCAGCACCGGCGAGAGCTCGACCGATCCGGCATGGCAGGCCGACCCGGTCGATGCCGCGACGTCACCCAGGGCGCCGAGGAGCTCAGCGCCGGATCGGCCGTGGAAGTTCACGCTCAGGGTGTTTGGGAGCCGAGGGGCGCCGTGTCCATTGACCGAGACGCGGCCGGCGTACCGGCGCTGGATCTCCGCCTCCATGCGGTCCCGGAGCGCCTCGGTTGCCGGTATCCCGAGTTGGGAGGCGGCGACCTCGCACGCCTTGCCCAGCCCGGCGAGAAGCAACACATTCTCCGTGCCGGCCCGCCGGCCCGATTCGTGGCCCGCACCATGGATCAACGGCTCGAGGGCGAGCTCCTGACGGATGAAGAGCGCTCCGACCCCCTTCGGTCCGTGGAGTTTGTGTCCGGCCACGCTCAGCAGGTCGACGCCGAGCTCCGCGACGTGAGTCGGGATCTTCCCCACCGACTGCGCGGCATCGGTGTGGACGGGGATGCCGCGGGCATGGGCCGCGGCCGCGATTTCACGCACCGGCTGGATCGTTCCGATCTCGTTGTTCGCGTGCATCACGCTGACCAGAACGGTCTCGGGACGCAGCGCCCGGCACACTGCATCGGGATCGGCCACTCCGCACGGATCCACCGGGACGAGCGTGACGTCCGCCCCGAGTCTCTCCAGGAATCGCAGCGGCTGCAGAATCGCCGGATGCTCGATGGCGGTGGTCACGAAGTGCGGGTGCTCGATCCCTCGCTGCCGGGCGGCGAAGAACGAACCCTTGAGCGCGTGGTTGTTCGCCTCGCTTCCGCCGCTGGTGAACACGATCTCCGCGGGAGCGCATCCCAGAAGATCCGCGACCCGGCCGCGAGCGCGGTCGACCACGGCGCGCGCGGGACGGCCCGCCCAGTGGTCGCTGGAGGGATTGCCGAACTCCGTCGCCAGGAGGGCTCGCATCTCTTCGGCCACCGCGGGGTCGAGCGGGGTGCTGGCGTTGTAGTCGAGATAGATGGCGGGCATTCGGACTCCCTGAGTCTGGAGGTCTGGTCCGGGAACGGTTCCGGGGAGCGTAGCATGACGGCGTGGGACAATCGCACCCCCGCGCCCGACCGACGGCAACCTGCAGCGCGCGCGGGTTCTGGGGGATCGGCGCCGGCCGGCCTTCCATCGATGGCTCTGAGGAGGACGACCGACCCTCCCGCCTGCTTCCGGGTCTGCGGCTCCACAGACCGCATCCGGGTCGCTGTGCTATGGTGCTGGACGCCAAAGCCCCGGCGGTGGATCCGGGATCATGGAGGAAGAGATGATCGGCGGCCGAACGACACCCCGGGTCCGGATCTCACGCCGGCGCAGGTCCCGATGACCCCTCGGCTCTCGATCCACTTTGCCGGGCTGAAGGGCATTCCCGCCACCTACGGGGGAGTCGAGCACGCCGTCGAAGAAATCGCCGCCCGCCTGGCGGCGCGGGGACATCACGTGGTCGTGCATTGTCGCGAGCACTACTCCCCCCCGGACCTCGCCACCCACCGGGGAATCGTCCTGCGGCGCGAGGGAAGCATCCGGACCAAACGCCTCGACACCCTGTCGCATGCCGTCCGCGGCCTCGTGGCGGCGGTGCGCGAGCATCCCGACGTCATCGGCCTCAACAACTACCCCACCGGACCGCTGGCGATGATCGGACGGACGGCGGGCATCCCGGTGGTGCTGCACCTGCACGGCTTCGAGTGGGGTCTGGGCAAATGGAGCCTTCTCGACAAGGCGATCCTGCGCATGATCCTCCTTCCGGCCACGCTGACCCCGTCCGCGTTGACGTCCGTCTCTTCCGTGCAGGCCGCATATGTCCGGCGCGTGACCGGCCGGTCGGTGCTGCACGTGCCCAACGGCGTTTCCGCGCCCGCCTGGGTGGAAGAGGGCGGCGACCCGTCGCCACACCTCCGTCCCCTGCACCTGGAGCCGGGGGAGTACATCCTCTGTGTCAGCCGCCTCGTTCCCCAGAAGGGTGTCGAGCATCTGATCCGCGCGTACCGCGAGAGCCGACTGGTCCGGCCGCTGGTGATCGTGGGCGATCACAACCACGCGCCGGAATACGCCGCGATGCTGCGGCGCGAGGCCGGAGACGATCCGCGGATCCGCTTTCTGGGGTACCGGTTCGGCGACGAGCTGTGGGGCCTCTATGCCGGCTGCCGCCTCTTCGTGCTCCCGTCGGAATCCGAGGGGATGCCCCTGGTGCTCCTCGAGGCGATGGCGGCGCGGTGCGCCGTGCTGGCCTGCCGCATCCCGGAGATCGAGGACGTCGGCCGGGACTGCATCGCCTACTTCGCGCTTCGGGACGAACGAGATCTGCGCGAACGGCTCGAGGCGCTCGACCAGGGCGATGCGGAGCTGGCGGCGTTCCGCGACGCGGCCGTGGCTCGCGTCCGCCGGCACTACCGGTGGGAACAGGCCGCGGACGCCTACGAATCGCTCTATCTGAGTCTGGTTGCCCGGCGGAGGCGAGGCTCCGCCCGGGTCCGGCGGACCGGCGACTCGGGCACGGACGGAGAGGGGGAAGAAGGCGGCGACACGGGCCAACGGACCTCCTGACCGGACGCGTGCCGACCGCCGGGTCTTCCGACCTTGTGGTATGCTGGCGCCCTTGGAATCCTGAAGACCGTGCGCCGGTGATGTGCCGGCCGTCCGGGTCGCGAATGGGGACGCAGGGGAGGATCGGTAGGGAACCATGAGAGCCGCAGGCGGGCCGCGCTTCCTCCTCACCGTTTGGGCGCTCGCAGGTTGGCTGGCCGCCGCCCCGGCCGCCCGGGCCCAGAGCCCGGATCCCCGCGGGCTCTCCGGCGGAGACCGCGGCCGGGCGCGAGCCGCCGCGCCCGGAACCGCCCTCGGCGGCGCGGTGGCCGGCCCGACAGCTCCGGAGCCCGGCAACCGTCTTGAAGGACCGGTCGACCGGGCTCGCTACCGGCTTGGTCCCGGAGATCTGCTGGACGTCCGCATCCGGACCCGCCCCCCCACCGACCAGCTGCGCCGCGTTTCTCCCGAGGGGTTGCTCGTGTTCCCCGGAGCGGCATCGGTCCCGGTGGCGGGCGTGACTCTGCTCGAAGCGGACCGGATCGTGGGCGAAGCGCTGTCGCACTACTACAAGACATCCGAGGTGGAGCTCCACTTGATGGAGGTCCGCACCTTCGGCGTCTTCGTGGTGGGTCAAGTCCGGAGCGTCGGCATCGTAGAGGCATCCCCAACGGAGCGTGTGTCCGAGGTGATCGCGCGCGCCGGCGGATTGCTGGACAACGCCTCGTCCCGCGCCATCGTCCTGACCCGTGCTTCCGGAGCACAGATCCCGGTCGATCTCGGGGTTTTCGCCCGCGCCGGATCCCTGGAGCACAACCCCGAGGTCGAGGCCGGCGACCGCATCTTTGTTCCGCCGACGACGGCGCTCGCCACTGTAACCGGGGCGGTACGGCGAGCGGGCGACATCGAAGTGGCCCCCGGCGACTCCATCGCGACCGCCATCGCCCTGGCCTATGGCCTGCGCGAGGACGCGCTCCTCGACTCAGCCTACATCGAGTCGTTCGCCGGATCGCCCCGTCTGACGAGCCGGATCTACCTTGATCTTTCGCGCAGCGCGGACCGGCGCCATCCAATCCGGGAGCGCGATCTGATCTTCGTGCGCCCGCGGCCCAACTGGACCGGCACGCGGACGGTGCAGGTGATCGGCGAGGTACGCTACCCCGGCGTTCACGCCCTGCCGGCCGATTCCATCTCCTTGCGGCGATTGATCGATCTGGCCGGGGGATTCACGGAGTTTGCCTCCCTCGGCGAAGCGTACGTGCAGCGCCGGCAGACCGAGCTGCCGTCCGACCCGGAGTTCGAGCGATTGAGCAAGCTCTCCTCGACCGAGATGACCCGCAGCGAACTCGAGTACTACACCCTGAAGCTGCGCAGCCAGAAGCCGGTCCTCTCGGTCGATTTCGTCGCCTTGTTCCAGCGCGGAGATCTCCGGCACGACATCGATATCAGTCCCGGGGATATCGTCAACGTTCCGCGCCGGCAGCCGTTCGTGACGGTCACCGGCGAGATCGCGCGTCCCGGAAGCATTCCCTTCGACCCCGTGATGAGCGTGGACACCTACATCGAGCGCGCGGGCGGTTACACGGTGCGAGCCGATCGGAGCCGGGTGGCGGTCATCCGCGCCGTGACGGGAGAATGGACCAAGAAGGGGAACGCGCGGCGGCTCGGCCCGGGAGACACCGTCTGGGTGCCGCAGAGGCAGCCGACCGACTACTGGAAGCTCACGCTGGGCGCGATCACCGTCTTAGCCCAGCTCTCCACCACCTATCTCGTGATCCACAACGCGGTCACGAACTAGCAGGCTCCTAGCCCGGACCCGGCAATCCTACGCGAGCAAAGACGTATCGGCCCGCTGCCCTATGGAGCCGCGGGCCGCCCGAGGTTGCCTCACGCCACCGGTTCGCCGGGCAGTGATGGAGGCCGATCGAGGTCCTCCGCTCGTTCCCAGACCTTGAGCATCTCCAGGAACGCATATCCCGTGATCATCAAACTGGTCGCCATCCCCCAGCGGCCCGCCCTGAATCCGCCGCGGCGCAGAAACGACCAGAAGAAGATCCGGGCGGTCCCGGCGAGCAGGCGCCACGCCGATGGATGCCCGGCCTTGGCGCCGGCGCCGGAGACTCCCCGGGAGCGGCCGGCAAGCATCGCCGCCACTTCGCGCGAGGTGTAGAGGTTGGTCTTGTGCACGAACTCCGAGACCGTGGGATAGGGCAGGTGGTAGATCGGGTGTCTGAGTGTGCCGATCAACCCGTCCACGACCACCGACTCGTGCACGGCCTGTAGCGGATAGTGCGCGGAACCGGCGCGCCACAGACGGATCAGCCGGGTCTCTCCGCCCCAGTATCCGTGCTGCACCCAGCGTCCGAGGACCGCAGTCCGAAACGGCACTCGAAAGGCGGCGTCCAGCCGGGAGGCGTCGGGCCTCGTTGCGTCCGGCTGTCCGCTGACGACCTGCCGGATCTCGGCGGCCAGTCCGTCGCTGACCCGCTCGTCCGCGTCGACCTGAAGGATCCAGCCCTCGGGTACCCGGCGGAAAGCGTCGTTCAGGTGCGCGTGCACCGGATCGGTTCCCTCGTGAGGCGCACCGGGCATCACCCACCTCGTGAACCGCCGGGCCTCGGCAACCGTCGCGTCGGTGCTCCCGTCATCAATGACCAGAATCCGGTCCACCCAGGCCAGACGGCTGAGACACGGCCCGAGGTTTCGCTCCTCGTTTCGCGCGATCACGATCGCGGTGATCGAGGCCGCTCCGCACGCCGGTCCCTCCGGGAGAGGGAATCGGGGATCGAGAGCGCCGGACGATTGCGGTTCAGGCCCGGGCCCGGATCCGAGTTCGGGTCCGGGCGCGTCCGCTCCTCGATCTGTGCGCACCATGGCGTCGCCTCCCGTACGAATTCGCTCTGCTCCCCCGGGGCCTTTCGGCGCGACCCCGCACCGGGCCGGGCTTCAGGCCCGGCCGCGCAGCCGTCTCTCGATCGCCCGCGCCAGCGGATGCCCCCCCACCCAGGTCCCCAAACCATAGACGAAAATCCCGACCAGTCCGCAGGTCAGGAGAACGCTCAGGGTCGCCGGCCAGGGATCGGTCTCGGTGGGCTGAAAGAGGGCGCGCACCCCCAACGCCGCCAGGGCGGCTGCCACTCCCGCGCCGAGGGCGCTCGCGACCTCCCGCGTGGTCACGCCCAGCGCGGCGTCCGCGTTCCTTCGGCGCACGATCGCGAACAGCGCCAGGCAGCTCAGCCAGGTCCCCGCGACCACTCCCCACGGGACCCAGACCAGACCATAACGCCGGACGAGCGTCAGATTGACGGCTCCGGTGATGGCCAGCTGAACCACTCCCCCGATCATCAGCGGCCGGGCCCTTCCGGAAGTGTACAAGTAGTCGCGCAGCAGGAGGAGCACCGCGCTCGGCAGCACCGCGAGGACCCCCACCCGCAGCAGCGGCGTCGTTCCCAGCACGTCCGCCCGCCCGAACAGGCCCCGTTGAAACGCCAGACTCACCAGCTCCGGCGCCAGGATCCAGACCAGGATCGTCACCGGAATCATGAGGAACAGGTCGACCTGGACGCCGCGCGAGAGCGTCGAAGCGCGCTGGGTCTGCTGTTCATCCCGGATCCGGGACATCTGCACGTAGATCGGCAGGGCGATCGAGGCTGCCAGCAGCGTCTGCACCGGCGTCAGGAGCTTGCGCGAGTAGGCGAGGGTGGCCAGGCTGCCCGCGGGCAGGTACGACAAGACCGCGCGCTCGATGACGCCGGCGATCTGCACCAGGAACACGCCCAGCGCGACCGGCGCAACCACCGTCCCCAGGCGCCGGTACGCCGAGTGCCAGAGCGGTCCGGGCCGCAGGTGCACTGAGCGCGGGCGGCCGTGATCCGACCGCGACCAACCGATCCCGGGCGCGCCCAGGACGAGCACGGCAGCCTGGAGCAGGGCCGCGCCATTCACCGCCAGGATCCACGCGGTCGCGGCCTGCGAGCGGGGCATCACCACCAGGAGCGCGGCCTGGAGCAGATTCCCGGCCAACAGGACCGCGCCCGGCACGAGATAGCGGTGGTGAGCGTTGTGCAGACCGCGAGCCAGCTCGGAGATCTCGGAACAGACCAGCGCCGGACTGATCCAGCGCAGCAGCCAGACGCCCCACTCGACCTGCTCCGGCCGCAGTCCGGGCGCCATTACCCAGAGCAGAAGCCGAGGCGCCAGCAGCACCACCAAGGCGAGGCCCGCACCCAGGACCGCGACTCCCCGCAAGGACGCGGCCGCGAAGGACGCCGCTCCTTCGGGACCAGCGGTCTCCAGCTCGCGACCGTAGACCGAGACGAAGATCCCGAAGCATTCGCGCAGGAGGATGATGGTGGGAAGAAACACCAGGATCGCCTCGCCGTAGGCGAGCAGGTCGGCGGTGCCGCTGGCTCCGAATCGCGCGGCCACCGCGCCGTTCTTGACGAGCACGGCGAGGTTGGTCAGGAGGCTGAGCGTCGCCAGAAGTCCGATCCGCCGGCCCAGAACGGTGATCTCTCCGTCCGGGGCCGCAGGCGGGCGCGCGTCCCCGGGATTCACCGACCGCCTCCATCGAGACGCGCGTCGGAGGGGTCGCCGAACGCGACCCGCAGAACAGCCCGCATCATGCGCCACCTCTGACCGGCGGTGAACGAGGTCCGCGGCAGACCCGGCAGCAGGGAGAGAAAGCCGAGCGCCAGGCGTGGGAGGTACAGGAAGAGCATTCCCAGGCGATAGACCTCCTCGGCGAACCTTCCGCCGTGCTTCCGATGATAGAGCAGGGCGCCGCGCAGACTTACCGTCCCTCGAAACACCGGATCCTCGAACGAGCCGCCGTGAACATGCCGCGCCCGCGCGTCCGGCGCGAGATGCAAACGGCACCCCGCCTGGGTCAGTCGCCGGCAGAGATCCGCATCCTCGTAGTAGAGGAAGAACCGCGGGTCGAACCCGCCGACGCGCGAGAGAGCATCGCGCCGCACGAGCAGACACGCCCCGGAGAGAAACGTCCGCGGCTGCGTCCCGCGCCCGGTCGGGCCGGAATCGGCCGCGGCAGGACTCCGGCCCCTCCCCCGGGCGCCGAGCCTCGACAGACCGCTCAAGGCGAGCAGATCGCGACCGAGCCGGGGATAGCTCGCCGGAGGGTTGACGGCTTCGCCGGTGCCCTCTTGCACCACGGTCGGTCCGACCGCCGCGATTCCAGCGTCCGACTCGATGGCCAGGCGCAGCATCTCCAAGGCGCCCGGTTCGAGCACCAGGTCCGGATTCACGACGAGCAGGAACGCTTCCGGGATCTCGGTCGCCGCCAGGTTGACGGCCCGGCCGAAGCCCAGGTTGGAGCCGGGCGTCAGGATCCGGCCCCCCGCCGCCGCGAACCCGCGAGGAAGCGACTCGAGCCGAACGCGCCCGGCCGGAGGGTTGTTGTCCACCAGCACCAGGGAGGTCAGGTGGGGCGATCCCTGGGCCAACAGCGAGTCGATACAGCGGCTCAGGTTCCCGGAGTCACCGTAGCAGACGATTACGGCCGCGATCTTCGCGGCGGGCGGAGCCGTCAGGCGGCTCATGGCGCTCCCCGCCGCGGCGCCGGCCGGTTCACCGCGCTCGCCGCCGTGGTTGGCCGCCTCATGGCGCGCCCCGCTGCCGTGTCCGCCGGATCATTGCGCCCGCCTTCGCGGCCCAGGCCGCATCATCGCGCGACTCCGGAATGGACCGACTCCGGCAGCAGCGCGTGCAAGGCGGCAATCTCGCGCGGCACGATGGCCGAAAACCCGAACCCGGCCGCCGCGCGTCCCGCGGCCTCGCCCAGGCGGCGCCGCCGGGGCGCGTCTTCCAGCAAGCTTCGAATCGCCTCGGCCAGCGCTTCGACATCCCCCGGCGGCACCCGCAGGCCGTTCTCCTCGTGCTGAATCAGCTCGGAGTTGCCCGGCACGTCCGTAACCACGCACGCCGCGGAGCACGCCATCGCCTCGATCAGCGACTTCGCGTGCCCCTCCATGGTCAGGGTGGGAAGAACCACCACCGCCGCGCGGCACATCCAGGCCAGCACCTCCTCCTGCGGGATCTTCCCCGCAAACGTCGCGCCGTCCAGCCCGCGCCGATCTCGGACGGCCTGAAGCGCCGGTCTCTCTTCCCCGTCTCCGCAGACTACCAGCTTCGCCCGCGGACACGTCCGCAGGATCACGGCATACGCCTCGAGCAGGCGATCCACCCCCTTGCTCCAATGGAGGCGGCCGGCGAAGACGATCAGGTTGTCTTCGCGCGGGCCCGACCGCGAGATGGCCGCGATCTTCTCGAGGTCAACCCAGTTGGGCAGCAGGGCCGTCCTCTTTCCGTAGAGCCGGCGCACTCGCTCATCCAGCCACTCCGTCGTCACCAAGACGAGGTCGGCCGGACAGAGGGCGAGCCGCTCCAGGAGCGGAGCCAGCCGCCCCTTCCATCGCCTTCCCTCGTTCAGCCGCGTCTGCCGGGCGTAGTCCCATTGGTAGGTCACCATCATCGGGCAACGGGAGAGCGCGCGAACCAGTGACAACGTGGGGATGTTGCTGCCGAAGACCTTGATCACACCCCGCATGCCCGGGGCCCGCGTGACGAGCCAGACAAAGTAGGCCGCGTGGAGAAGGAAGAAGCGGCGGGATCCGCCCGGGCCCGGATGGTGGCAGACGCCGAGCGCGGCGGAGTAGTCCCGGCGGTCGCTCGAGAAGACATGGACCTCGAACTCCGCGGCATAGGCCTGCAGGAGCTGGCGGTGCCGTTCCAGCAGTCCGACCGACTCCAACCCTTCCAGGGAGGCGTGCGTCGACTGGATCACAGTGAGCGTCGGCCGGGCCCTCACGCGCCCCTCCGTCCTTCGCCGCGTGATCCCCCGCCTCCTCGATCCGCCAGCGTCTCCTCGTAGAGGCGCGCAATCCGGGCTACGACCGTCCGGCGCTCGAACCGCTCCAACGCCGCCTCCCGCCCCGCCCGGCCCATTTCCCGGCGCAACGTCGCGTCGGCCAGCAAACGCTCCACAGCGGCCGGGAACTCGACCTCCGATCGATCGGGATCGACTAGCATCCCAGTCCGGCCCGACTCCACGACCTCCTCCAGGCCCGGGATCCGCAGCCCCACCACTGGACGTCCCGCCATCATCGCCTCCGCGGCCGCGATCCCGAAAGACTCGACGCGGGACGCGAAGACGACAGTCTCGCTCAAGTCGCACAGGCTCGGCACGTCGCTCCGCGCGCCCAGAAGCCGCACGCGGCTGCCCAGACCCAACCGTGCCGATTCCGCCTGGAGGAACGGGCGCAGCGCTCCCTCGCCGGCCACGAGCAGCATCAGGTCGGGATGCCGGCGAAAGACCGGGAGGAGCAGGCTCAGGAGCCGGTCGAATCCTTTCTCCGCGTTCAGGCGGCCGACCGACAGCAGGACTCTCGCTCCCGCCGGCAGGTCGAGCGCGCGGGCCAGGCTCGCCCGATCCTCGTCCGTGCGCGCGGGAAAGCGACCGGCGTCCACGAAATTCGGCAGGACGATGATCCGGTCCGCATACCAGGGAACGATCCGCAACAGCGCGCGTCGGACCGCCTGCGAGACGGCGATCGTCGTCCTGGTGTGGCGGGTGTTCACGCGGCACCAGAATCGCCGCCAGAAGCCGTAGCCCTTGAGGAGCAGGCCGGAGTGCGCCGTGGCCAGGATGGCGCAGTCGGGCCGGAGCCGGGCGGTGACCGCCGGGGACCACGGCGTGGAGAGGTGATCGTGCACGATGTCGATCTCGGCGCGCCGCAACCAGCGGGCGTACCGCAAGGCTCCGCGCAGGTCGCTCCCGCGGCGAAGCCCTATCTCCCGGACGGCGATGCCCCGACTCTCCAGCCGATCTCCATAGATCCCGCGGGCCGCGAAGAAGCAGACCGTGACGGAGAAGCGCTCTCGAGGCAGGGCCGAAGCCAGATCGTAGACGTGCCGTTCGGCGCCGCCCAAACCGCCGGACCAGAGGAGATACACCACGCGGATCCGGCCGTCCGGCCGCGCCGCCGCGTCGCTCACTCCGGCACCCCTTCCCCCGACACCCGCCACGCCAAACCCCCGAGGCACCAGTAGAGCAGATTGGTGGGGTTGGTGTTCATCGGCGCGTTGGAGAGGTTCATGAGCAGGAGAATCACCGCCCACACGCCGCCGATGCCGGCCAGGACTCGATACTCCCGGCAGCCGGAGCGGGCCATCCGCACGACTCCCCAGAGCGGAATCAGGTGCAGGATGAGCACGGCGACCAGGCCGATCAGCCCGCCCTCCAGGAGGGTGGTCAGGTAGTAGTTGTCGGTGGCAATCCCGCCGGAAATCGTCTCGGCCAGCCCCATCCGGTAGTACAGCCCGCCGCTGGCGGTCGCGCCGAGCCCATGGCCGATGATCGGCTCCTGGGCCAGCATGGCGAGCGCTCGCTGCTGCTCCTCGATGCGCACCACCAGCGACGTGGAGACCCCGACCTCCGTCGAGAAAGAGGAGGCGAGGCGATTCTTGAGCAGCGGCCCGAAGTGGAGCCAGGCCAGCCCGGCTACCAGGACGACGACGGCCAGGAACACCGTCAGGAGCCGCGGACTCCGGTGCTTCCAGACCAGGGCGAGGACAAAGAGCGCCGTGCCGGCCATGACCGTGATGTTGTAGGTCAGGATCAGGGAGTAGGTGCAGAGCGCAAAGGCCAGGATGCACCAGATGCGCCGGGCGGGGCGCCGCACGACCTCGAGGAAGAAGAGAGAGAGGGCCAGGCCCACCAGACTGAACGAGGCCAACGCGACCTGGTCGTCGAGGATGGAGAAGACCCGCTGGAAAAACCGGCCGCTCAGGGGATCGACGGCGACATACGCCGCCCCGAACGTCTCGAGGTTGATGCCCAGGCCGCTCATCAGCTCGATTCCGACCAGCGCCTGAGCCACGGCGCCGGCGGCCGCCAGCGCGCACGCGCCGAGAATGCAGGCCAGGAAGGTCTTCACCGCCCGCAGGTCGCCCACTGCTTCCGCAGCCAGGAACATCAACGGCGGATAAAGGAGGAGGGCCCGGGTCGCGTTGGCGGCCAGAAGCGGATCCGTGCCTCGGACGAACGAGACCGCCGCCAGGAGGGTCAGGAGCGCCGCGGAGACCAGATAGCCCAGGAACGGAATCCGCACCTGCGCCGGCCACGGCCAGCGGTCGAGCAGCGGCGCTTTGGCCAGGGCCCAGAGCGGAAACGCCAGCAGAAAGAGCGTCCCCTTCGCCCACCCGAGCGGGAGTCCCACGATCCGCGACAGGAAGGGCGCCACCACAGCGAATCCGAGGAAGACGGCCAGGAAGAGTCCGACGCGGCGGAGCAGGAGGTACACCGCGCCGGCCACGACGAGGGCAAGCAGAAGGGCAAAGAGCCCGCCCCAGGGTGGGGCCTTGAGCAACCCTCCGACATAGAGCACGCCGGCCAGCAATCCCCAGGGGGCGAACCGAAGGGCCTCCGTCCCAGCCCCCGTCCCAGCCCCGGCCCCCGTCCCCGTCCCCGTCGCGCTGCGAGTCGGCGCGTTCATTGCGGGTCCGTGTCCATCCGCGCGGAGGCCTCTGCGTCGGCTGGCGAACTGGGGCGCCGGGCGCGCCTGCCCGGCGCGCAGAATCCCACCATCATCCCCGCCATCTGCGCCCACTGCTTGGCCGCGTGCAACCAGGGAAAGACGAGGCGATCCACGCCCCGGACCGACCGCCATCCGAGCGCGCCGTAGGCGAGGGGAAGCGCCAGGACCCAGGCCGCGGCCACGACTCCCCAGGTGAGCTTCCAGACCGCCAGCGCCAGCAGCACTCCGAGAATCGGAAGATAGAGCAAGCGGGGCAGAAAGCCCGGGTCCGAGAAGAGCCGCCGTCGATCCTGATAGGGCATGGCATAGTGCAGGCCGTAGCGGTACCACTTCCGCAGAATCCCGCCGAATGTCGCGGGATGGTAGTGCGTGACCCGGCAGGCCGGATCGAAGATCAGGCGGTGTCCCGCCTCGCGCAGGCGGAGATTCAGATCCGGATCCTCCCCCATGTACAAGGCCGGGTTGAAGCGATGCCGCCGCAGCGCCTCGCCCCGATACAGGGCATTCATCGTGGCCAGCGAACGAACCCGCCGGCGCGACGTCGCCGGGCCGAGTCCATAGTGCAATCCGTTCAGGCAGCGGACCACCCGGCCGCCTTCGGGAATTCGCCCCGGACCGCCGACGGCGCAGGCCCCGGGCTCTTCCCGCAACACCTGCAGCGCGCGAGCGGTCCAGTCGGCCGGCAGCACGCAATCGGCATCGATCAGGGCGATCCAGTTCCCGCGGGCAGCCTCGATCCCTCGATTCCGCGCCGACGCCGCGCCGGGAACCGGTTCAAAGAACAGCCGGACGCCAAAGCTCCGGGCGATCTCCGGCGAGGCGTCGGTCGAGGCATTGTCGACGACGATGATCTCCGCGGCCCGTCCGTCGAGGCGCTGCGCCTGGAGCGACTCCAGACAGAGGCCGAGGGTTCCGGCCGCGTTGTACGAAGGGACCACATAGCTCACCAGGTCGTCGCCCGCTCCGGCGGCGCTGGCGCGGTCCTGCTCGACCTCTCTGCCCGGCACGGCGGTCCCGGTTCAGGCGTCGCGCCGGCGCGGCGAACCGACCGTCTCCAGAAGAGCGATGCCGGCAACCGCGGTGATCAGCCCGGAAAGCGCGCCGGCCACGACCATGAGCTTACGCTTGGGCGAGGTCCTCTCCTGGGGCGGCACCGCCAGGTCGAGGACCTGGATGGTGGGCGCATCGGACGCCTCCTGGATCTTCGCCTGGTAGTACTGCTGGTTGAGGTAGCTCTGCAGGAGCACCTGGGTCTTCATCTCCCGCTCGTAACGCGCCAGCTGGTACTGAAGGCTCGGGATGTCGGCGGCCGCGAGATCCATCCAGGTCTGGCCGCGCGCCCCCGCGGCTCCCCCGGCGGTCGCTTCCAGGCCCCGCAGCATCCGGCGGAGCTCGTCCGCTTCCTGCTGCAGCCGGATTTGCTCGGGATTGTCCGCGGTCAGGCTCTGCGACGCGACGCCCAGTTCCACTTCCTTGGCCAGAAGACGGCTCTGCAGCTCCGAGGCGGTCTCGATCAGCGCCTTGGTCTGCGCGTCCAGCGACACGGCGCCGTGCCCGCGCTGGAACTGCGCGAGATCAGTGCTCAACTTCCGGATCGCCTCCTCGTTCTCCTGGAGTTGCCGCTCGAGGTAGACCCGGGTCTGTTTGGCGCGCGAAAGACTCTTCTCCCGATTGACCCGGTCGAGCTCTTGTACAAACTGGTTCGCGACCTCGGCGGCGCGTTGGCGCGTGCGCTGATCCGCCGCGGACCCGGCGAACCAGCTCGTGGCGAACCCGACCGTAACCGTGAGGATGCCTGAGGGGTTGACCGAGAACTCGCTGACGCCGGACAGCGCCGTCACCGCCCGCTCCATGGCGACCGGCTCGGGGAAGCGACGCAGGTCGAACCAGTCGAGCAGGTTCTGGGAGTGGATCACTCCCTCCATGACCGTGCGGCTGCGCAGGATCTGGGCAAAGAGCTTGGCTGTCGCCACCGACTGGTCCTCCAGCCCGAGGATCCCCAACGGCGCCTCGAATTCGGAAAGCCCCGGGATCGACCGGGAGGCCTGCACCGGAGGCAGCAGCGTGGAGTGGGCCCGATAGAGGCGCGGCATCACCAGAGAGAGCAGGGCGGTGCCCACCAGGAAGATCGAGAACATCGTGCCCAGGAACTTGCGCCGCCGCCTGGCGATGACCAGAAGGTCATTCCACCCGATCGTCTTCGGCCCACTGGTCATGGGTCTCCCTCTCCCCTCTCGTCCCGCGGGTGCGCTCGGGACCGCCGGCGACCCGACCCGGCCGCCTATTGTGCTCTGCCCTCCGCCACCGATCACTCCGCCGCGGCCTGCTCGACTCCAGAAATGGGGAAGCCGGGACTGGTCACTTCCGCCCTGGCGCAGGCTCAGTACCGGGTGCGTTCGTCGGGCATGGGACCTCCTGGAACCCAAAGGACCATAGCGAAAAGGGCGGCCCGCTTCAAGTCGCGGCCGCCGTGCCGTTCCGCCCGCCTTCGCACCCGGGTTCAACTCGGTCGCCCGTCGCTTTGACTTCACTTGCAGCCGCCGGCCGGCCTCCTCGACTCGTCCCCGGCGGACAGGTGGCGCGTCGCACGGACTTCGCTTGCGACCGCCGCCGGCCGGTTGCTACGCTCCCCGTCCCATGGTCATCGAGCCCCTCCCCGTCGAGGCTCATCGCCTCACCAAGCGCTACGGCAACCTGACCGCCGTCGCCGGCATCGACTTCGAGGTCCGCGCGGGCGAGTGCGTGGGGTTTCTCGGCCCCAACGGCGCGGGGAAGACCACGACCGTGCGTATGCTCACCTGCTTCACTCCGATCACGGAGGGATCCGTCCGCGTCTTCGGTCTCGACTGCGCCGAGCGCCCCCGGAACGTAAAGCGGCTCCTCGGCATCTGTCCGCAGGAGGACAACCTCGACCCCGACTTCAGCACCCGCAAGAACCTCCTCACCTACGCCCGCTACTTCGGAATCGCCGGCCGCGAGGCGGCTCGGCGGGCCGACGCGCTCCTCGACCTGGTACAGCTTCGCGACAAGGCGGACGCCAACATTCGCGAACTTTCGGGCGGCATGAAGCGGCGGCTCATGCTCGCCCGGGCGCTTCTCAACGAGCCGCGGCTGCTCGTGCTGGATGAACCGACGACCGGTCTCGACCCGCAAGCCCGGCACCTGATCTGGCAGCGCGTGCGTTCATTGCGGACCGACCAGGGCGTCACCGTTCTCCTCACCACCCACTACATGGAGGAAGCGAGCCAGCTCTGCGACCGCGTGATCCTCATGGACGCCGGGCGGATCCTGCTCCAGGGCCCCCCCGACGCGCTGGTCCAGAGCGAAGTGGGGCGCGAGGTCGTCGAGGCGTGGGAAACCGTCGCGGGCTTTACGGAGTTTGTGCGGTCGTCGGGCTGGCGGCACGAAGAGGCGGAGGGACGGCTCTACATCCATGACGTGGCGGGAGGCGTGGTGGCGAGCGCCATACAGGAGCGGTTCCCGGGCCAACAACGTCTGATCCGCCGGGCCACGCTCGAAGATGTGTTCCTCCACCGCGCCGGTCGGGCGCTCAAGGAGTGACCGCCGTGCCGGGGCTTCGGACCCTCGCGAACATCTCTCCGCGCGCCTTCCGCGTCTGGCAACGAAATGCCGACGTCTTCCGCGCCACGATCTTCGTCAACTTCCTCCCACCGATGCTGGAGCCGGTATTCTACATCGTGGCGTTCGGGTACGGCTTCGGCAGCCTGGTCAAGACGGTCCCCTACCTCGGCCAGGAGACACCGTATCTGCGGTTCATGGTTCCCGGAGTGATCGCCATCGCGGTGATGTTCCAGGCCTACTTTGAGACAACCTACGCGTCGTTCGTGCGGATGTACTACCAGCGGACCTTCGATGCCATGACCGCCACCCCGCTTCTGGTGGAGGATGTCATCGCCGGGGAGTGGCTCTGGGGCGCCACCAAGTCGATCGCGGCGACGATCATCATGCTGGTGATGGTCTCGCTCTTCGGGCAGGTGCATTGGCCCACCGGACTCCTGGCCGTGGCGTTCGCACTGCTGGGCGGACTTCTCTTTTCGGCGCTCGGTCTCATCACCACGGCCCTCGTGCCGCAGATCGACAACTTCAACGTCTCGACCTTCCTCTTGATCTTCCCGATGTTCCTCTTCAGCGGGACCTTCTTTCCCCTGGAGATCCTGCCGGACTGGGCTCTGAAGATCGCGCTGGTCCTGCCGTTGACCCACATCTGCTCCCTGCTGCGGGGCGCCTGCCTGGGGCTGGAGCCGCCCCATGTCTGGGCGAGCATCGTCTATCTGCTTCTGTGCACCGGGGCGGCGTTCGTGGGGGCGATGGTGCTGATGCGCCGACGTCTCGTAAGGTAGCGCGGCCGGGGGGCCGGAAGTCGGAGTGGAGTCGGACCGGAATGAGGTTCTGGGCCGGCGTTTTCGCGCCGGCGCCAGGGCTCTACCGCTCTCGCAGCTCCACCGAACGCAGCAGGCGGTCGAGCTCCTCGTCATGTCCGTAGAGATCGTCGTAGAAGAAGACCGACCCGTCGGGTCCCGCGGCGGCGGTCGCATAGAGGATGTAGATCGGCACCGGGACGGTCAGATCGACCCGCCGCGCGCGTCCCGCCCGCATGGCCCTGTCGATCCGGTCCCGCGTCCACTCCGGCTGATCACGCAAGAGTAACTCCGCCAGCGCGACGGGATCCTGCACGCGGATGCATCCGTGGCTGAAGTCGCGGCGTTCGCGCGCGAAGAGCGATCGTGATGGGGTGTCATGCAGGTAGATGTCATAGCTGTTCGGAAGAACGAACTTGACGAGACCGAGAGAGTTGCGGGAGCCCGGGCGCTGGCGGACCCAGGCCCGTCCCGCACGCAGACTCTCCAGGTTCTCGGGCGTGGCGGCGAGCGCTGTCGACTCGTCGCTGGTGCCCGCCACGAGCTCCATGTCGTGGGCGGCCAGGTAGGTGGAGTCGCGGGCGATGGCCGGGACGATCTCGTCCTTGATAATGCTGCGAGGCGGATGCCAGAACGGGCTGAACACGACATAGCGAATCCGGTCGGCGAGCACCGGCGTGCCCGTCGGGCCGGCCTTGCCGACGACGACCTTCATCTGCAACGCCGGGCGAGCGTCCGGCGTGAAGGAGTCGAAGACGTACAGGTGGAACGCCGGGATGTTGACCACCACCACCGGAGCGTTGTCCAGGGCCGGCAACCAGCGGAGGCGCTCGAGCGCGAGCTCGATCTGACGCACGCGGCGGGAGAGCGGTTGATTGAGCTGCTTGAAGGTTGCCCGCCCGATGACGCCGTCGGGATTGAGGCCGTGTCGTTCCTGGAAGCGCCGCACGCCGTTGACCAGTTCTCCAGCGTAGAACCCGCCCGCCGGCGGCGTCGTGACCGAATCGCCCCACACGGGGGCCTCGCGCGAAGGAGACGCCGAGAGGCCGGGGCCGCCATCCTTCCCCAGGTCACCGAGCAGTCGGAGCAGCCGCTCCAGGTCTGCCACGCCCGCGTACCAACTGCCGGGACGGACCTTCGCGGTCGCGGGCAGAGACGGCAGCGGCGACGTCCGGGCCAGCACGCGGTAGCGCTCGAGGGCCGACTTGAGCGCAACGTACTGCGGGAGTTGGGGCTCAGCCTCCTCGACCATGCGGACAAGGCACCCCTCTTCCAGACCTCGACGGATGGCGGCCGCCACATCGTACTTCTTCGGCGCCATGCCAAGGCCGCGGAAGAGTGTCCCGGGGGGGATGCCGCCGTTGTGCAGGCGAGCCACATGCCGGATGAGCAGAAGACTCGTCGCCGCGTCGAGATCCCCGATCTCCGCGGGGTTGGTCAGCGCGCCGGAGCCGAGCCTGCGCCAGCCCTCCTCGAGGTAGGCAAGGTCCGACTCCACGACCGGGAGACCGTGGGCCTCCGCCTGCCGCAGGATGGCAATCGCCTCCCCGGCATCCGGACACGGCGCACCGTTGTCCGACCAGAGCGGCCGGTAGTCCTCCGGGGCGTAGAGAGCCTCCATCTCCATTCGGTTCTCGGCAAAGCCCGGCCCGCGCAGGCGCGGCTGATGACCCTCGGAAACCCGCATCCGGATCAGCGCGGCGGCGGACTCGGCGAGGTCTTCGGCACCCGCTTTCGCCCGTGACTGGGCGGCAGGGCCAAATGCGCACGCCAGAACCGCGGCCAAAGTGCCGATAACCAACGAAGGAGCGGAGCCGGGCGGGCGGGCGGATCTCGGGACGGGGCTGGTCAGCATCTCGTCAGGCACTCCTCCCGGCCCGGGGTGTCGTCAAAGCCTCACGGCACACGGAGCCTATCGGCACCGCACGGAAGCAACAGTAGCACTGCGAGGCGGCTTCGCGGCCCAAGGTTCGGGACGACCGGGGCAACGTCGTCGGGCCACGTCAACCGCGAGGCCGGGGAACGGAGCCGCGCAACACGGTCCGGGCCGGGGCGGTCCGGGCGGCAGACCGGCGCCGCCGGAAGACCGGCGCCGTCAGAAACCTTGAATCGCGACCCCGGTCAGGCTACCCTCCCGGACCGAAGCCAAGGAGGGCCGGGGCAAAGGAAGGATGGACAGGATCAGCGATCTCCACACACCTTTCGATTCCGGACGCCGCGAACTCCTGCGCGGCGGGGCCGCCCTTGCCGTCGGATTGCTGCTCGGCGCGCCGCTCGACCTTCGCGGTGTCCTCGCGTCCCGGGCGGCCACGTCGGTGGACCGTCCGGGGGAGCCGAACCGTCTCGCTGCCGGTTCCGCCGCGTCCGTCGAACCTCTCGCCACCCCCCTTCCCCGCAGCCTCTCCTTCTTCAACACCCACACCTACGAGAGCACCGACTCGGTCTACTGGTGCGACGGCTCCTACTGCGAGCCGGGGCTGAGGGCGATCGATCGCCTCCTGCGAGATCATCGCACGGACGAGGTGAAGCAGATCGACGTCAACCTGCTGGATCTGCTCCACGGACTTCGGGCGGAGCTCGGCGCGGACCAGCCCTTCCACGTCATCTCGGGGTATCGCTCGCCGGCCTCGAACCGCCTCTTGCGGCGCGCCGGACGGGGTGTCGCCTCGCAGAGCCTTCACCTCGAGGGACGCGCGATCGATGTCCGCCTCCCGGGCATCGGCCTGCGGGAGCTACGGGACGTCGCGGCACGTCTCGGCCGGGGCGGCGTCGGGTACTACCCGAAGTCCGACTTCGTGCATCTCGACGTGGGGTCGCCGAGAACCTGGTAAGCGTAGACGGCGCCCGCCTCGTCTTCGCACCCCATCCGCGTGGCGCGACGCACGACGAGTCAGCGGAAAACCAACCGGATGCGCGGAGCGTTGCGGCGTCTCACGGTCGGATCTCAACCCAGGTGACCGCGCTCGTGCCCAGCCGAAGCCCCTCCTTGCCCGTCCAGTCGCCCCGCTCCAGATTCCCCGGATCGTCGGATCCGCTCCAGGCGGAAACAATCAGAAACTCCATCCCCGACGGACTCGTGGCCACCGACGGAACCTCGCCGGCGGTGGCCTCCGGGGGGAGCGTGACGAAGTAGAACGGACTCCCCTGCGTGAACTCCAAGGTGATCGCGCGTGGCTGCGGAGACGCGCCCCAATCGATCGGTTCCCAGCTTGTGAAGATCCACTCGTTGTCCGTGAAGCCCGCCCCCGCCTGCGGCTGGATCAGGCCCATGACGCCCGGGAGACTGTCCTGCAGGACTCGATCCCTTCCGGCCGCGGACACCCGGATCGTCACCGCGCGTTCACTCTCGGGAAACGGCAGGCCGGTGCGCCGGTACCAGAGCGCGGACGAGGCCGCCGGGACGTCCTGGCCATTCAGCGTGACCGTCGCCCCGGAGACGGGTGACCCGTCCCGAGAGACAACGACCGTGGCGTCCGCCATCGGCGCTCCGTCATCCACATAGCGTTCCACCTCCGCCATCACCCGGTACTCTCCGCTCGCTTCCGAGGGCGAAGTCCCGTTGTCGGACTCATTGCAGGATTGCAGGAGGGCCATGGCCACCGTCGCCAGAAGGAATGCGACTCTCCGGCCCATCACTGCGGGATCTCGTCGGGCTGCGAGAGAGCGCAACCGGCCGTGCCCGGAGTGCCGGCCGGCCGGATGCTCCGGCGCCACGGCCGGGCGGAAGCGGTCGCGCCCCGCAGAGGAAGCCACTCCGATCCCTTCCCGGCGCATCAGGGCATCCCGTCCCGCGAATCGAGGAGCCGGGCCAGGTCGGCCGCGGTCGCAACCGGCGCCGCGCAGGCGCGGTCGCGGCAGACATAGGCGGCCGGCCTGCCGGCCATGAGCGTCTTCTCCGCGAGCCATGGAGGCGCGCTCGAGGGCACGAGACCGTCGCCGGCCGCCCACCCGAGCACAAGGTGGGGCCGCGGGCGCGTCCGGACTTCCCGCAGGAGCTCCCGCGTGCCGGGATCTTCCCGCGGGCCGACGATTGCCACCTCCACGCGCGGGCCCGAGTAGAGATCGAGCGCGAGGAGCGATTGGTGGAACGCTCCGGGAGCGCGCTCCAACAGGGGCTGGAAGGTGCGCAGCGTCTGCGCGCCCTCCTCCTCGAGGTCGGCGCGCTCCAGCAGGCGTCCCAGCCGCAGCAGTGCGCCGGCCGCCAGCGAATTGCCGGACGGCGTGCTCCCGTCCTGCGCGTTCTTCGGGCGCGCGATGAGGTCGCTATGGCGTGTCGCGGTGTTGAAGAACCCGCCCGCGAGATCGGCGAATTCGCGCCGCATCGTCTCCACCAGCCGCTGGGCCGCCAGCAGCCAGCGCGGATCGAAGTCGGCTTCATAGAGATCACCGAGTGCGGCCGCCACCCCGGCGTAGTCCTCAAGGTACCCCGGGATCCGGGCGGCACCGTCCTTGTACACGCGCAGCAGAAGGTCATCCCGCATCATCGTCTCGAGGATGAACCGCGCGGCCCGGGCCGCCGCCTCGAGGTATCCCGGCTCTTCCAGGGCCGCTGCCGCCCGGGCCAGAGCGGAGATCGCCAGGCCATTCCAGCCTGCCAGGACCTTGTCATCCCGTCCGGGAGCGACGCGACGCCGGCGCGCCTGGAAGAGGCGGCGACGCCCCGCGTCCAGCGCGGCGCGCACCTCATCCGCGGGCCGTCCGGTCCGGTTCGCCAGCTCCGCGACGCCGGAGACCGGATGCAGGATCGATCGGCCCTCGAAGTTTCCCGCTTCGGTGCAGTCGAAGGCCTGGGCCAGGAGCGAACCGTCCTCTGCGCCCAGGACCGCGGCGATCTCGGCCGGGGTCCAGGTGTAGAAGACCCCTTCCTCCCCTTCGCTGTCGGCATCGAGGGTGGAGTGGAATCCCCCCGCGGGAGCCTCCAGGTCGCGCAACACGAAGTCGAGCGTCTCGCAGACGACCTCGCGATACCGCGGCGATCCGGTCACCTGGTACCCGTCGAGATAGGCGACCGCCAGCAGCGCCTGATCGTAGAGCATCTTCTCGAAGTGCGGCACCAGCCACCGGGCGTCGACGGAGTAGCGATGGAAACCGCCGCCCAGGTGGTCGTAGATACCGCCCGCGGCCATGCGGTCCAGGGTCACCGTCGCGGCCTCGAGCGCGGCGAGATCACCCGTCCGCCCGTGATGCCGGAGCAGGAGCTGAATCCCCATCGAGTGCGGGAACTTCGGGGCGCCGCCGAACCCGCCCTGCTCGCGGTCGAAGCTCCGCAGGAGAGCCGACGCCGCTCCGCGGACCAGCGATGCGGAGAGCAGGCCCGGTCCCGCCGGAATCTCGGCGAAAGAGGCGACCCGATCCGTGACGGTCGCCGCGTTCGCCTCCACGTCCGCGCGGCGCGTCTGCCAGACCTCCGCCAGCCGCTCCAGCACGGTCCGAAAGCCAGCGCGGCCGCCCCGGTCCTCCGGCGGAAAGTAGGTGCCTCCGAAGAAGGGGCGCCGATCCGGGGTCAGCCAGA
Source organism: uncultured bacterium (assembly GCA_964473865.1). Lineage (GTDB taxonomy): Bacteria > Eisenbacteria > RBG-16-71-46 > CAIMUX01 > CAIMUX01 > CAIMUX01. Next base: position 102,085 of record CAYYQN010000008.1, read on the forward strand.
CGCTCAGGGGCCAGCCCCCATGGCCGCTCATGAGCTGCACCGCCGACATGTAGATCTCATCGAGATCGGGACGCTCCTCCCGGTCGACCTTGACGGAGACAAACCCGTCGTTCAGCGCCGCGGCGATCGACGCATTCTCAAACGACTCGCGCTCCATGACATGGCACCAGTGGCACGCCGAGTAGCCGATCGAGAGAAAGATCGGCTTGTCTTCGCGCCGGGCCTTGGCCAGAGCCTCCTCACCCCACGGAAACCAGTCGACCGGGTTGTAGGCGTGCTGGCGCAGATACGGGCTGGTTTCGGCCAGGAGACGATTGGACCGCCGGCGGGGGACGGAGGCATCGATGTCGGAAGCATGCGGCATGGCTGGGATGCTACCATGGGCGGGGCCGCTCCCGACCCTTCGGGAGCGGTGAGTGCCGGCGGGCACGAGATGAACCGTCGCGCCCGCCGATTTCCGTCATGGTCTCGGCGGACCTGCCGCTTCGAGCCGCGAGGGGCCGCCGCCAAACGGCGAGGACAAGTCTTGAGGAAAGCTGGAAAGCCGAGACCGCTCGCGGCGGGATCCGCAGCGGGGCAAGCGCCGGGAAGCGCCGGGACAACCGGGTTTCCCTGGCTTCACGCGGCCGCGCTCCTGGTCGCTGTGATCATCGCCTACCTCCCGGCCCTCCGCGCGGGATACATCTGGGACGATCCGCGTTACGTGACCGAGAACCCGGCCTTGCGCAGCCTGGCCGGCCTCGCCCGGATCTGGTTCTCACCCGGCGCCACGGTCCAGTACTACCCGATGGTCTTCACGACATTCTGGTTCGACTATCGCCTCTGGGGCCTCAGTCCGCTCGGGTATCACCTGGTCAACATCCTGCTGCACGCCGGCAGCGCCGCGCTCCTCCTGGGCATTCTGCGCCGCTTGCGCGTGCCGGGAGCGTTCCTGGCGGCGGTGCTGTGGGCCCTGCATCCGGTACAGGTCGAGTCGGTGGCCTGGATCACGGAACGCAAGAACGTCCTCTCTGGTCTCTTCTACCTGGCGGCGGCGCTCTTCTGGATCCGGTTCGCCCGGCCGGAGCAAGCCGAGCCGCCCGCGCGCGACCGGGGCCGGGCGTACGCCGCGGCTCTGGTGCTCTTCGTTCTGGCCCTCTTCAGCAAGACCGTGACCGCGTCCCTGCCGGCCGCGGCGCTTCTGGTTCTCTACTGGAAGCGAGGCCGGGTCACCGCCCGGGATGTGGTCCCCTTGCTTCCCTTCTTCGCCGCGGCCCTGGTGATGGGAAGCGTGACGAGCTGGATGGAACGCACCGTGGTCGGCGCGCGCGGGCCGGAGTGGGATCTCTCCTTCGCGCAGCGTCTGCTGATTGCCGGAAGGGCAGTCTGGTTCTACCTCGGAAAGCTGCTGTGGCCGGCCGGTCTCACGTTCAACTACCCGAGGTGGACAATCGATGCGGGATCCGCGGTGTCCTGGCTGCTCCTGGGCTCGGCTCTGCTCATCCCGGTGGTCCTGTTCTCGCTGCGGCACCGCCTGGGGCGAGGACCGTTCGTCGCCTTGCTCTTCTTCGGCGGGACTCTCTTCCCCGCGCTCGGTTTCGTGAATGTCTACCCGATGCGCTACAGCTTCGTGGCCGACCACTTTCAGTACCTGGCGAGCATAGGGCCGCTGGCGCTGGCAGCGGCGGGGGCGGCGCTGCTCCTTCGCCGAACCGGGGGTAGCCCGTCGGGAACCCGGACGCCGGCGCCACACGAATCCAACCGGTTGCTCGTTACCTCCGCCCTGCTCGCCGTGGTCCTCGGGACCCTGACCTGGCGGCAGGCGACGCCCTACCGCGACCTGACCGCGCTTTGGCGGGACACGCTGCGGAAGAACCCGTCGTCGTTTCTGGCCCACCAGAACCTCGGCGGCGGACTCCTGGATGAGAAGAAGACCGATTCGGCGATCTTCCATCTCAGCGAGGCCGTGCGCCTGAAACCGGACTTCTACGAAGCCCGGTGCGCGCTGGGATTGGCGTACGTGCGCCAGGGCCGCCTGGCCGAAGCCAGGGGACAGCTCGAGGTGGCCCGCGATCTGCGACCCGACCGGGAATGGGCCTACATCTACCTGGGCGACGCCTTGGTGCAGGAACGGCGCCTGGAGGAAGCGAGACGGCAATACGAGCAGGCGCTCGCGATGCGACCGGCGAGCCTGCTGGCGCGCAAGGACCTGGCGACAGTCCTCTCCCAGCTCGGCCTGTTCGATCTGGCGATCCCGCACTACCGAGGCGTCCTCCGGGAGGAGCCGCAGAACACCGCCATGCGCCGGAACCTGGCCCTCGCCCTCTCGGGACGCGGCGACGAGGATGAGGCGATGGCGCAGTACCGCGAGGTCCTCCGAACCGCTCCCCGGGACATCGCCGCGCGGTTCAACCTGGCGGAGCTTCTCGCCAAACACGGGGAAACCGCCGCGGCGGTCCAGGAGTACCGGGAGGTGCTGCGCCTGAACCCGCGGTTCGGCGAGGCCCAGGCCGCGCTCGACTCGCTCTACGGGCGCATCTCGCCCCCGGCGGCCGGCGGCCCGAAGTAGCGAAGTCCAGGGGGACGGAGAGGAGAGGCGTCATGGAGCTTGGACTGAACGGCCGTGTCGCCATCGTCTGCGCCGCGAGTCAGGGCCTGGGCCGCGCGGCGGCAACCGGACTGGCGGCCGAAGGGGCCAAAGTCGTCGTCGCCTCGCGCGATCTTACGCGCATCCGCGACGCCGCTCTCGCCATCGCCGGCGAAGCCGCGGCGCGCGGGCCGGAAGGGGCGGCCGCCGAGGTGGTGCCGGTGGTCGCCGACATGCGGGAGGCAGAAGACATCCGGCGGCTCGTGGCGACCGCCGCGGAACGATTCGGGCGGATCGACATCCTGGTGAACAACACCGGCGGTCCGCCGGTCGCGCAGTTCCTCTCGCTCGACGACGAACGCTGGGAGGAAGGTGTGCGGCTCACTCTGTTGAGCGCGGTGCGCATGGTGCGCGAGGTGCTGCCGCACATGCTGAAGCGGCGGTGGGGGCGCATCATCACCATCACCTCTATCGCCGCCAAGCAGCCGATTCCGGACCTCGTGATCTCCTCGACGCTGCGGCCCGGCTTGCTCGGCCTGACCAAGGCGTTGGCCAACCGCCATGGCGCGGACGGCATTCTGGTCAACGCGGTGGCGCCCGGATTCATCCTCACCGGACGGCAGGAGGAGATCCTGCAGGCCCGGGCGGCAGAACGCGGCATCACGCGCGAGCAGTACCTCGACGAGGCGGCCCGTGACATACCGGTGCGCCGGCTCGGGCGTCCGGAGGAGCTTGCCGACGCCATCGTCTTCCTGGCCTCGGAGCGAGCGAGCTACATCAACGGCGTCACCTTCGCGGTCGACGGAGGGATGACCCGCGGGCTGCTGTAGGCGGGCCGACCCCGGCACCGGCGCCCGAGTCGCTGCAGAGCCCCCGGACTCCCCAGACCCGGATGACCCGAGAGGGCGAATGCGCGCGAAATCGCGCCCGAATGCGGTTGATCAGAGCGCCGTTCTCGCGAGACGAAAGCCGACGACGTGATCCCCACTGCCGGGATCTCCCTGGCTCCGGCAGGCGGCTCGGCAGAACCGCGCGTGGTGATTCCAGCTCCCGCCGCGGGTCACCCGCTCGGTGCCCGATGCCGGGCCCTCAGGATCCGCGGCGGGTCCAGCCGGGTACTCGCCGTACCGGTCCCAACACCACTCCCGCGCGTTTCCGTGCATGTCCCTCAAGCCCCAGCCGTTCGCGACCCGCTGCCCGACGTCGTGCGCAACGCCGGACGCGTTGCCGCAGTACCATCCGACCAGATCCAGATTCGGCTCGGCACAGGCGGCGTTGGTGATGCTGCCGCTGTGAAAGGCCGTCGAGGTCTCCGCGCGGCAGGCGTATTCCCACTCAGCCTCGGTCAGAAGCCGGTACCCATTGGCCGACCGGTCCCAGTTCACCGTGGCCGCGGTGATGTGGTTCCCCGCGCGGGCTTCGCCCGTGAGCGTGTAGGCGGGCGTGAATCCATCGGCTTCAGACAGCTCATTGCAGAAGGCGAGGCAGTCGTACCAGGTGATGTCGGACACCGGACTCCTGGGACCGTGGAGGGATGACTCGTTCCACCCCATCACCGTGAACCAGGTGGTCTGCGTGATCTCGTTGACGGAGACGTAGAAGGCCTTGGTCAACGTTATCTGGTGCTGGTCTTCGTTGTTGGCTCGGCCGAGTTCGCTTCCGGGGCTGCCCATGAGAAAGGCGCCGGCTGGAACCAGCGCCATACCTCCGGGCAGAGGCACCGACGGCGATCCGATCCCGGTGCAAGGCACGGATCCACAGCCGGCGCCTCCCAGGCTGATCACGCACGTCTGCCGCTCCGCCACGCTCGGCGCGAATCGCACCATCACCGTTCTCTCCTGACCAGCCGTGAGGGAGAATTCCCCACCGCCCGAGAGGATCGTGTATCTCGCGCAGTCCTCCGTCGCGCTTCCCGTCAAGGTGCCTTCGCCCGCGTTCTTGATCGTGAGCGCCCGGTCCCCCACCTGGCCCACCGTGACACTGTCGAAGTCGAGCTGCGCCGGCGTCAGCAGACAGTATGGAGTGGGGTCGGGCGCGCTGGTCGTGGTGCCGCCGCAGCCGACCGTCAACAGCAGCGCCGCGGCGGTAAGAGCCCCCAAGCCCGCCAGGGCGACGACCACTCGGCCGAGCATGTCATCCTCCGTTTCGCGATTGGGACCGGGAGGCCGATGACGTCTCTATTGACGATCCGTAAGTCTAGGCCAGAACGGAACTCCCGTGAAGAAGCATCTCAGGCGGGCCGATAAGTCCCGCAGGACAAACCGGCTTCCCGCCACTTTGGGGTCAACCAGATGGATCACGAACACCACGGACCGCCGGCCAGTCATCCGGCGGTCGCCGCCCGACCGCCGGCACTGACCGGCTCCCTCGGACTCGTCGAGGGCACCGGCGAGACCGCGCGGGCCGCCGAAGCGCATCCGCTCACGGGCGCCCAGGTCTGCCGGATCGCCTCCGCGCTCGCGCGCGCCGCCAAGGCTTGCCGGCTCTACCCACCCGACAACCGGCTGCGGGTCCGGTTCACCGCGGAGCTCTTCTCGGCCCTGGAGGATGCCCTGGCCATCGCGCCGGCGGTCTGTCTGGTCGTGGGAAAGACCCGCCTCGAATGGAACGACGAGACGGTGCTGGAGCAGGAGGACCGGGAGGAGTTGATCCCCGGGCGCCTGTACTGGGATGGCCTGCGCAGTCTCTCTTTCCATGCCGGTGTCACGCCGGACGAGCTGGGTCATTTCCTGGAGACTCTGGCCCTGGCGGAAGTCAAACGAGAGGCGGGGGACGAAGACCTGGCGACCCTGCTTTGGTCCCGCAGTCTCCCCCACATCCGGCACCTCGCGATCGACGATCTGGTCGAGCGGGAGGAGCGGTTTGACCCGTTCGAGATACCGGGCGAGTTCACCGACCGGACGATCGCGGAAGTGGACGCGGAGCCGATGGAGACGACAGACGCGACCCGCGGGGAGTTCAGCACCGAGGCGGCACTGGCGCACGTCTGGGACGGGTTGGGCGGCGGCCACGAAGCGACGCTCTTCCAGGTGCCGCCGGAATCGTTGGCGAGTCTTCGCGCCGAAGTCGCGTCGCCGGAGAACCCCGACGCCATGCGGACCGGTTTCCTGCGCATTGTGCGGGAGACCCTGGCGCTCGAACAGGATCCGCGCGCGCTCACGGACCTCGTGGAGATCGTCCGGGCCGCGGTCGTCGCCCTGATCAGCCAGGGCGATGTCGCGTTTGCGGCGGACCTGATCGAGGTCGTGCACGACCTCCGGCAACGGACTCGCGCGCCGTCCGCGGAGGTGTGCCGGGTGCTCGATCGCACGCTGGGTCTGGAGCTGGACGCGCCGGCCTTGCAGGCATGGGTCGAACAGCTCGACGAGCCGCACGGCCCGGCGCTCGACGCCTTGCCGCGTCTGGTAGAGAGCCTGGGACCCGGCGCGATCTCGACCTTCTGTGAGGTCCTGGGGCGACTCGAAACCGCGCGGGCCCGGCGGCGCCTGATCGACCTCCTGGTCATCAAGGGCCGCGGCCAGGTGGACCGCTTCGCGCCCGCGATGCAGGATGAGCGGTGGTTCCTGGTACGCAACGTGACCATGATCCTCGGGGAGATCGCAAGCCCGCAGGCCGCGGAGTTGCTGCGGCCGGCCGTGAGCCACCGAGACGTCCGGGTCCGCAAACAGGCCCTCTCTGCGGTCTGCCATCTCGGCGAGGCGGCGGCGCTGCCCCACCTCACCCACGCACTCGCCGACCGCGATCCCGGATTGCGTCTCTGGGCCGCCCGGGCGCTGGCCGTCCACGGGCCGCGAGCGTTGTTCCGCCTCGCGGAAGTCCTGGAGTCCAAGGAGTTCGAACGCCGGGATCTTGCGGAACGCGCCGCCTTCTACGAGGCCTATGCCTACGCCGGACGCGAAGAAGCCGTCTCCTACCTGGTTCGGACGATCTCCCAGAGACGGGCGCTCAAGCACCGCCACTCGCAGCCGGTGCGAGCCTGCCTCTGCCGGGCTCTCGGGATTGCCGGCGGCGCAGAGGCCCGGTCCGCCCTGGAGCGGCTTCGCCGAGATCGGTCCGCGGTCGTCCGCGAAGCGGCCCGGACCGCGCTGGAGATGCTCGCGATCGGGGCCCCTCCGCCTCCGAGCGAGCCGGAGGAGATGCCGTGAGCGAACCGCTACGGGCGATGTCGCCGGCGCCGGAAGGCGGGGAGCTGCAGGTCATGGGAAGGGAGATCGTGCGCGCCTTCCTGTTGGCTCTGCGCAGTCTCCGCAGTCATGGGCCGCAGAACCAGATCACGGTCGCAGCCGTGAAAGGCCTGGTGAAGGCCTTCAACCGGGGGGTGCTCCGCGGCGGCGACGCCGAACTGCGCGTGGTTGAGGAGTTCGTCTACTTCGGCCCGGAGAGACTGCGCCTCCCCCGCTCGGACCGGCTTCTGATCAGCGCCGTGGTCGAGGAGCTGGCGTGGCGCGGGGTCGGCTCGATCTCGTTGTCCATCGCCGTGACCGAGCATCAGGTCGCGGCGCTCCTGGACGCGTTCCAACGCCACCACCGGGGAGGTGAGGCCTGCCTCCCCAGGTTGTGCGCGGAGCTGCTGGCGGGGGGCTCGCCCTTCCGGCTGTCCCCGGGCGGGACGTTGAACGCGGGGCGCGCACGGGACGGGGATCCCCCGGCGGTGATCCCGGCTCTCGCCGCCGCGGCCGGAAACGCGCCGGGCGCCGCGGAGTCTTCGCCACCCCGCGTCGAGGTCTCTAAGACCGGGCAAGACCCGCAGCGGGCGACGCGGGGCTCATCAGCTGCCCTCGGAGAGACAGCAAGGCGGGCAGAGGATCGGAACGATGCATCCGCGGCGGGAAGGTCGCGGGATCGGTGTCGTCAGGCCTTTCTCACGGCCATGGCCGTCCACCGGGCGTATTACCGCGGCGCGCAGGCAGGAGAACCGCTTCCGATTCGCCACGTCAAACGCACGGTGCAATCGCTGGTGGACGTGGTGCTCGAAGCGGAGCCTGTGATCCTGGGACTCACTGCGCTCCGAGCCCATGACACCTACGCCTTCTTCCACTCGGTGAACGTCTGCATCCTCTCGGTGGGTCTGGGCAAACGGCTGGGGCTCGATCGTGACCGACTCGTCGACCTCGGCCTGGCCGCGCTCCTTCACGATCTCGGGAAAGCCGCCATGCCCGCGGGCATCCTGACCAAGGAGGACAAGCTCACGCCGGCAGAGCTCGCCCAGATCCAGACGCACCCGCACCTCGGGGTTCGCGAGCTCCTCCGTTTTGGCGGACTGAACCCCCAGCTCTACCCCGCCATGGTGGGCTGCTTCGAACACCACTTGAACTACGACGGCTCGGGGTCGGGATACCCGCGGACGGAGGAGCCGTACCGCCCCCATCTCTTCGGTCGCATCGTGGCCATCGCCGACTGCTTCGACGCCCTGAGCTCCAAACGCGCCTACCGGAAGCAGGCTCAGCCGCACGACCGGACGCTGGCCTATCTGCTGTCCCAGTCGGGCACCAAGTTCGATCCGGTGCTTCTGAAGCTCTTCATCAACCTGATTGGCGTCTACCCGATCGGCTCCATCGTGCGGCTACGAAGCGGCCGCGTAGGGGTTGTGGTCTCGTCGCCGCCGGAACCCTCCCGGTGCCACCGCCCCCGGGTGCGGCTCCTGGATCCGCAGACCCACGAGCCCCGATCGGAGTTTGTCGACCTGGATCGGGAGGAAGAGGAGGGCGCCCGGCGCGACGCTGTTCTCTGGATCCTCGACACCGATCGGGCGCGGACCGATCTGAGGCGGGTGTTTCTCTAGCAGCACTGAAGAACCCAGCCGGCTCCCCCCTTCTGCAGTATGATCTGAGTCCCACCGTCTGGGGCCCGATCCGGTCGGACCGTGCTCGGCCGGCGGACGGCGGATGGCGGCCGGCGGTTCCGATCCGCCCCCAGACGATCGACCCGGATGGAGTATGAGATACGACCTTGCCATCTTCGACTTTGACGGCACCCTCGCCGACTCATTTCCATTCTTCGTGAGCGTGGTGAACGCTCTGGCCCAGAAGCACGGGTTCCAGCCGGTCGATCTCCGCGACATCGACACCCTTCGCGGGTACGACGCGATGAGGCTGCTTCGTCACGTCAACCTGCCGCTCTGGAAGATGCCGGCCGTGGGGCGGAGCTACCAGGCGCTCATGGCGAAGTCCGTGGCCAGCATCCGGTTGTTCCCGGGCGTTCCGGAGCTGCTGCGCGGCCTGCGGGCCCACGGAATCACGACCGCTCTGGTGACCTCCAACTCAGAGTCCATCGTCCGCGCGATCCTGGGTCCCGAGAACGTGGCGCTGATTTCCCACTCCCACTGCGGGGTGTCGCTGTTCGGCAAGCGCCATAAGTTGCGCGAGGTGCTGCGCAAGGCCCACTGCCCCAGCAGCCGCGCCATCTATATCGGAGACGAGGCCCGAGACTTCGAGGCCGCGGAGAGCGTGCACATTGCCTTCGGCGCCGTCTCCTGGGGCTTCAACAGCGCGGAGTCGCTCAAAGCGCTTGGACCGCAGGAGCTCTTCCTCTCCCGGGAGGAGATCATCGGCCGGCTGGTCTGAGTCAGCGCCCGGTGCCGGCCGGATCCCCGCCGGCCGCGCGGCCGACAGAGTCCGAAGCGCCTCCCGTGAAGTCCAGCGCGGCCGAGTTCATGCAGTACCGCTGTCCGGTGGGCGCGGGACCATCATCAAAGACATGTCCAAGGTGCGCGCCGCAACGCCGGCAGAGCACCTCCGTGCGTTCCATCCCGTGCGAGCGATCGGGGCGGAAGACCACATTGAGAGTGTCAACCGGAGCATAAAAGCTCGGCCACCCGCACCCGGAGTCGAACTTGGTGTCCGAAGTGAAGAGGTCGACTCCGCAACCGGCACACGTGTACCGGCCCTCGCCGTGATGGTCCCAGTACTTTCCGGTGAATGCGGTTTCGGTCCCGGCCCGGCGCATCACCTGATACTGCTGCGGCGTGAGCCGCGCCTTCCATTCGGCATCCGTGAGGATCATCGGGGCGAGCTCGATCACCTTCCCCGTCTCGCTGACATAGACACGCACGGGCGCCGAGGACTCCCCGGGG
>CAYYQN010000008.1:111822-129320 GCA_964473865.1 uncultured bacterium
CGTTGGCCGCTCGCCGGCGGGCTCCGTCCGGATCTCCGGATTCGGGCCGGACTCGACCTGGGACGGAAGGTACGGACGGACCCTGGACCGCCTCGTTCCAACCGGACGCTGACCAATAGGTTACACCGGCTCGGCCAACCATTCGCACGCCCCGATCTCTGGGCCCTGGGATGAGGGAGTCCCACATGCTCTGTTTGCTATCCGCGTCCCGCCGCCGCAACCGCGCCGCCGGCGCGGCCCTTGGCGCGGGCCTTCTGGCGATCCTCGCCGGGGTCGCGACCGGGCCGGACCCGGCGAAGGCCGACGCCCCTCCGGGGTACTACGACTCGGTGGATCAGAGCACGCCGGAGTTGCTCCGTTCGACGCTGCACGCGGTGATCGACGATCACACGCGCTTCCCCTACACCTCGTCGAGCACCGACACCTGGGACATCCTCAACCTGGCCGACCAGGATCCGGCGAACCCGGCCAACATCCTCGATCTCTACAAGAACCACAGCTACCTGAAGATCAGCGGCGGCACCGGCGCCTACAACCGCGAACACACCTGGCCCAACAGCTATGGATTCCCCGACGACGGCAGCACCAACTACCCGTATACCGATTGCCATCATCTCTTTGCTTGCGATTACAACTACAACGCCGACCGTGCGAACATGCCGTTCGGCATCGCCGGGATCGGAAGAGTCGAGCGCCCCACCGACGTGAACAACGGGCAGGGTGGCGGCACGGGTGTCTATCCGGGCAACTCCAACTGGTATGCCGGCGGCTGGTGGCAGACCTGGATCGGCCGCCAAGGGGACGCGGCGCGCGCCATCCTCTACATGGATGTCCGGTATGAAGGCGGCACGCACGGAGTGACCGGCGCGGCGGAGCCGAACCTCATTGTCACGGACAACTCCTCCCTGATCGTTGCGACCGGCGGCAACGCCTCGGTCGCCTATATGGGATTGCTATCGGTCCTGCTTCAGTGGAACACCCAGGACCCGGTGGACGATCTCGAGCGCGCCCACACCGATGTCGTGTACGGCTTTCAGGGCAACCGCAACCCCTTCGTCGACCATCCGGAGTGGGTGAACGCCATCTTCATTCCCAGCACCGGGCCGACCATCGCCTCGATCACGGACGTGCCGGCGGATCAGGGCGGCGAGCTGGAGGTGACCTGGCAGCGCAACTCTCTGGATGTCGAAGGATCGGTTGCGCCGATCGCGTACTACCTCATCCAGCGGTTCGACAGCACCTGGGTCGACGTGGCGACGCAGCCGGCTGACCACTCCGAGACGTACGCGCTGGTGATCGCCACCGATGACATCGCGTCGCCGGGGAACCCGCAGCCGTGGCGGCCCTACCGCGTGGCGGCGGTCGAGACCGGAGGCACCATTCGGCTCTCCGCGGCGGTCAACGCCTACTCGGTCGACAACCTGCCGCCGCCGGCCCCGGTCGCTCAGCTCGATACCAGCGGCATCCCCTGGCTGATCTCCTGGGGCCTGCCTGGGATCCCGGACTTCAACGCGGCCTGCCTCTACCGCGGCGACATCCCCGGATTCGAGCCGGTCACGGCGTTGCAGTGCGGCCCCGACACGAGCTACGCCGAGTACGACACGAACACCCACTACTATGTCGTGCAGTTCTCCGACATCCACGGCAACCTGAGCGACTTCAGCGCCGAAGTCGGTTCCGCCGTGTCCGGCGTCCTGGTCTCCGCTCGGTTGCGGACGGAGATCACGTCGGCTTCTCCGAATCCCGGCGGTCCGTTCGCCCGCGTCTCGTTCACGACTGCCGAATCGGGTCGGGTTCGCCTCGAGGTCTTCTCGGCCGACGGACGGCTCGTCCGCTCTCTGATGGACGAAGTGCGCGGCCCTGGCAGCTGCGAAGTCCGATGGGACGGTACCAACAGTCGAGGCAGCCGCGCCGCCAGTGGAGCCTACACGCTCCGCCTGCAGAGCGGCGAGACAGTCGCCACCCGCCGATTGCTGCTCTTGCGGTAGCCCGGTCGGCGAGCCGAGTGGGCGCAGAGAACCAGGAGGTCCTCCATGGAGTACGCCAGTCTCGGACGCAGCGGCCTCAAGGTCAGCCGCCTCTGCCTCGGAACGATGAACTTCGGTCCGTTGACGACCGAGGCGGAGAGCTTCAGCCTGATGGACCGGGCCCTGGAGGCCGGGCTCAACTTCTTCGACACCGCCAACGTGTACGGCGGAAGCGCGGGCAAGGGAGCAACCGAGGAGATCATCGGCCGCTGGCTCGCGCAGGGCGGGGACCGGCGGGAACGAGTCGTCCTCGCGACCAAGGTCTTTGGCCGGATGGGCGACCGTCCCAACGAGGGGCGCCTCTCCGCGTACCACATCCGGCGGGCCTGCGAGGAGAGCCTGCGCCGACTTCGCACCGACCACCTCGACCTCTACCAGATGCACCACATCGACCGCGACACGCCCTTCGAAGAGATCTGGCAGGCCATGGAGATCCTCGTCCGGCACGGCAAGGTCATCTACTGCGGCAGCAGCAATTTCGCGGCGTGGCACATCGCCTGCGCCCAGAAGAGCGCCGATCAGCGCCACTTCCTCGGTCTTGTCTCCGAGCAGTCGCTCTACAACTTGTCGGAACGCCGCGTGGAACTCGAGGTGCTGCCGGCCTGCCGCGCCCTGGGCCTTGGATTCCTCCCCTGGAGTCCGCTGGCGGGGGGGATTCTCGGCGGCGCCGGTGAAGCCGACGGCCGCCGGATGGGTGACCTGGCAAAGCAGCGAGCCGAGAAGCACCAGTCGGCGCTGGCGGCTTATGGATCGTTCTGTCGAGAGCTCGGCGAGACCCCCGCTACCGTATCCCTGGCGTGGCTGTTGGCGCAGCCGGGGGTAACCTCCGTCATCATCGGTCCGCGCACGGTCTCCCAGCTCACCGCCTGCACCCGCGCTCTCGAGATGGAGATCACCGAGCAGATCCTGCTGCGATGCGATGAGATCTGGCCCGGCCCCGGAAACGCCGCTCCCGAGGCCTACGCATGGTGAGCCGTTCCGGCCTTCATTCCACTCCGCGGGGGACTGTACCGTGTGCCGGATGATCGCGGCGGTGGGTCGGTTCGAACCGGCCGCGCTGCGCCGGGCACTGAGACAGATGGCGGCAAACGAAAACCCCGCCCACCATCACGAGTATCGCGCGCGCGGGGAGTCGCATCGCCACACCGACGGCTGGGGCATGGCCTGGGTGGAAGCCGGCCGCCTGCGCACGCTCCGGAGCACCATCTCCGTGCTGCTGGACGGCCGGGCGGAGCACATCGACACCCTGCAAACGGAGCTCCTTCTGCTGCACGCGCGGAGGGCCACCCGGCCGGGCAGCATCCGGACACGGAACACCCACCCCTTTCCCGCCGCCCTGCTCGGGCGCGACTGGGCGTTCTGTCACAACGGGTCCGTGGAGGATCTGGACGGTCTGCGGTCGGTAGAGGGGCTCGCGCCGGCCGGGGGAACCGACTCTGAACGGCTCTTCCATCACTTCCTGGCCGAGTTGTCCGCCCGGAGCGAGGCGGCATCCGGCTCGGAGCTGCCGGGTCCCACCGACTGGGCCGCGCCCGAAGCCGCGCTGGCCGCGACGATCGCGGTGCCGCGGGACTTCACGGCCCTGCACTGCCTGGTCGCATCCACCGACCGGCTTCTGGCGGCGACCCGGCGCCACCCCACCCGTAGCCGCCCGGAGTACCATGCGCTCTGGCTCGGCGACGGTCCCGGGGTCCGGGCCGTGGCCTCCGAGCCGGTAAACGGCCTGAACTGCTCCTGGACCAGACTCCCGGAACCGGGGGTCATCACACTTCCACTCGCTCGAGAGCAAGGAGATCGATCATGAAAGGCAGAACGTTGGGCATCCTGCTGCTGCTCGTCGGCAGCATCGTACTCGGCGTGATCGCGGGCCAGTACAACTGGGTGATGTTCAAGAAGGCAATCCCTCCGACCATGGTGAGCGAGCTGAACCGGGTCACGATCTGGGGCGGGTCCTTCGGTTACGGGCTGCTCACCGGAATCGTCTTCTTCCTCTGGGGTCTGATTGTCGCTCTGGTGTCTCCCGCGTTTCGTCCTCGGCCGAAGAAGCAGCAATAGCTCTCGGTGATCGAGGCGCCCGCGTCTCCGGGCCTCGATTCCCGCGCCGGCGAAAGAGTATGATCCCGTTTGGGGTGGAGACAGGATGTGCCCCATGTGGGATCGAATCCGAACTGCAGCCCTCGTCCCGACGCGGCCGGCAATCCGGCCCGCCGCGCTCCATGCGATCCGGTCGATCGTCCGTCTGGCCGCCCGCCGTCCGGCGCTTCTCGCCGCCACTCTCGCGGTGGCGGCAGCCGCACTGCCGGCCCGCGCCTCGCTCGAGCTGCGCCGCAGTGTGCAGGCAGAGATCCGCCGCATTCAAACCGCGAACGACCCTGCGACGCTACGCCTCCGCCTCCCGCTGACGCAGGTCGATCCGAACGACCTCCAATTCCTGCAACAGGCCCTGCAGGACCGGCTCCCCGATCACGGTTTCCCGCACCCGCGGATCCTGGTCGAGATCGCCAGGACGCGGGCCTATGGCCGCAACCCCGACGGGGCGATGCGGGACGTGGACCGCGCCCTCGCGTTGCTGGAGGCGGAGGAGAGCCTCTGGGCGGCGGATCCCCAACTCGGCGATGACGCCTACAGCCTGTGGGGCACGCTCGAGCTGATGGCAGCGGTGAAGGATCAGAGCCCGCCGCAGGCCCAGAAGGTCGCCGACCGAATCTCCGGGTATCTGGTGCGCGAGGTCCGGCGTCTGGCGCCGGCCGAGATCCCCGACCGGCGGTTCATGGATCTCTCGGGGGAGGATGCCTGGAAGGTCCTGAAAGGCTTCCTGAACCTCCACCAAGGCAGTGGGGCGGAGGTCGAGCTGACCCTGGCCCGCGCTTTCTACCAGGCGCACCTGCAGGGGGAGACCCGCCTGGTGCGTCTGGCCAGCAACTGCGCCGCCGCCGTTGTCGCCTCTCCCCCGAAGGACTACCGGGCCTACCTCCTCTACGGCCTCTTCGAGATGGGCCTGCCGCTTCGCGAGGATCACGAGCTGGGGATCGAGTCCCTGCGCGCCGGAACAGCACTCATCCCCGATTCGCTCTCCTGGAAGAGGTTCTTCGCGTCGCCGGACAGTTTCTTCGCCGCCAAAGGCCTCGAGGGTCCGCGGCCGGTGTCGCGGGAGGAGATCGCCCGCTATCGCTGTCACCTGATCATGGCGGACTTGTGGATGGGCGATCCGTACCTCGACCTCAGAGGCTGGGACACCCTGCCCGGAATCGACATCGTGTTGAAGGGAAGCCCGATCTCCGTGGAAACCGAGCTGGCGCGCTCGGAAGCCGATGTCGACACCGCCGCGTCTCTGCCGATGAAGGATTCGCCGTTCCGGAACGACGCCAACGGGCGGTTCGCCCGCATGCCGATCGGCGCCTATGACTGGAAGCCCACGACCACGACCTACGTCTTCCTGAACCCGAACGGAGGAACGACCCGCTCGTCCTACGAGACCTTCGGACGACGCGCCGGGGCCGGCCGCCGGCACAGCCGAGGCGAGCGTGGTCGTCAGATGGAGGAGCTCACCTGGGAGACCGAACAGGCCGCCAAGGACCGGGCGGTCACGGCGTACCAGAAGCCGGAGAAGCCGCTGCCGTTGGTCTTCGTGCGCGAAGCGACCTTTCTGAACCCCTATCCACAACCGCTGGAGAGCCCGGTCCGCGCCGCCTTCACGGTGGGAATCGTCCCGCCGCCGGAGGACCCGGACTGGGACCGCGACCGGAAACTGCGCGTGCAGCTGTTCGAGGGCGAGAATCCGGTGCCTTGGGTGACTCCTCTGGAAACGGAGTTCCGGTACGTGCGGAAGCAGCAGCTTCCCAACGGAACCTCGATCTATCTGGAGGAGGTGATCACCAAGCGACTCCAACCCGGAACGTATCGCCTCGGCATCGAGATGAACACCGCGGATCCAAACGAGGAGCTCTCGTTCGAACAGGAGAGTGTGGTGGTCGACGACTATGATCGGCCGGACCTCCTGATCAGCGACTTCAGGGTCCGGACGCGCGGGGCCCAGGGGGAGTGGCTGCCGAGCGCCCTGGATCGCGTCTGCGGCTCCCACTTTTCCTTCGACGTCGAAGTCTACCATCTACGCCGCGGGGCTGACGGGCACCCCCGATACGAGACGACGTACGCGATCTTCCGGCGCGCCGATTTCGACGAGAAGGTCCTGCCGGAGTTGCAGCGCCGCCGCGCCGCGGGGCAGCCGGCCGGGCTCGACGCCTTTTCGGCGCTGGCCCTGGAGCCGGTCGCGCCGATCCCGCCGAATGAGCGCACCTCGGTCGCCGGCGTGGGCGGGTTCGAATACAAGGGGCCGCGCGATCCGGGAATGCAGGTGCTCAGCGTGGACCTGAACGTCGCCTGGCTCGAGATCGGCAGCTACATCGTGGTCCTGGAGGTGCGCGACATCGCGCGGGTTCCGATGATTCGCGCGTTTCGCGCCGTGCCGTTCCGCCGGACCGCACCGGAAGACCTTCTTCGTCCGGACGTCGCGGCAGAGTGACAGAGCGGCCCGCCCGCTGATAGAATTCCGGGTTCGCCGGTCCCGGGAACCGTTTCCGCGCGCTTCGGCCCGGGTGCCGTGCGGAGCCGGTCTGCCGTCCGGTCGCCGGAGGACTCGACGGAGCGGCTCCGGCCACCTGAGCCTCGAAGCTGCGTCCGAGCCGCGGCGCCGATCACCAGAGGAGCGACGAATGCCCGATTGCTGCGCACACGCCGCGGGAGTGCCTCCAACACAACTGGCGTTGCTCGCGGGCACCGGTCTGGCCATGGGGCTCGGTCACTGCCTGGGCATGTGCGGTCCGATCGTGGGCGCATTCTCGGTGCGGCAACGCGCCCGCGGTGCCTCCTCGGGCCGGCTGGCGTTCGCGCTGCTTCTCTATCACGCCGGCCGGATTGCCGCCTACGCGGCCATCGGCCTCGCCTTCGGCCTTCTCGGAAGCGCGGTGGCGGGGCAGGACCGTCCGTTCCAAGGGTGGCTGTCGATCCTCGCCGGAGTCCTGATGCTTCTGCTCGGTCTCGGCCTCTTCGGGCTCCTCCCCACCCAGCGGTGGGTGGAATCCGGCGCGACGGCAAACGGCAGCGCCGGTGCGGGCGGTCCCGGAGCCTGGGTCAGCCGGGCCATCTCGACGCTGCTGAACGCCCGCGGCCCGGGACGGCAACTCGCGCTGGGGTTCGCAAACGGGTTTCTCCCCTGCGGCCCGGTGGCCGCGGTCGGCTTGAGCGCTGCGGCCGCCGGCTCTCCCGGGCACGGCGCCCTGGCCATGCTGGCCTTCGGCCTGGGCACGATACCCGCCCTCTTCGTGCTCGGCCTGGGGACCGGTTCGCTCCCGGCCTCCACCCGGACGAGGCTCTTCCGGCTCGGCGCGGGGCTGGTGCTCGTGATCGGCGGGCAACTCTGCCTGCGCGGATTGCACAATCTCGGTCTCGTGGGCGGCTTCGCAATCGGTCCGGTGGTCCTCTGGTAATGGCCGCCCCGGCCGCCCTGGAGTGCATCCACTGCGGGCTGCCCGTTCCCCCCGCGCGACGCGACCGCGGAGATCCGTTCTGCTGCGAAGGGTGCCGCCGCGTCTACGCGCTGATCCGGGACGCGGGGCTCACGCAATACTACGAAATCGGAACCGAGCGCTCCACGCCTCCGGCCACGTTGCGCCGCGACTCGTTTGCGTGGCTGGACCGCCTTCTCGCATCCGATGCACGGGGAGCGGCGGTGATGAGCCCGGCACCGGGGGCGCGCGACGCCACCGGCATGCGCGGCCCGCAGGACACGCCGCCCGGCCGGCGGCCCGCGGCCCGCGCCGTCGACTCTCCCAGCCATCCCGCCCCGCCCGACATGATCCCGATTCCCGATCCGCACCTTCCCCGCCGTCTCACGCTCGATGTGCAGGGAATCCACTGCGCCGCGTGCGTCTGGCTGCTGCGGGAGCTCTTCTTGCGCCGCGCCGGCGCCTGTGACCTGCGCGTGAATCCCGCTCTGGGGCAAGCCGAGTTCACCTGGATCCCCGCGCAGTGCGACCTGCGCGACTACCTGGCGGAGGCCGAGCGATACGGCTATGCCTTCGGCCCGCGAACCAAGGAGACCGGGTATCGTTCCCGCGGGCTCCTGGTCCGGCTGGGGATCTCCGCGGCGGCGGCCATGAACGTGATGATCTTCAGCTTCTGCTTCTACGCCGGGCTGGGGCCCGCGGAGGGGAGGCTCTACACCTTCTTCGGGCAGCTCAATCTGGGGCTCACGCTGGTGTCGGTGCTGGTGGGAGGATGGGTCTTCTTCCGTTCCGCTCTCCGCGGGCTGCGCCGCGGTCTGGTTCACCTCGACCTCCCGATCGCGCTGGGCATCGCGCTGGCGTTCGCGGGGTCGGTGGTTGCCTACCGGACGGACGGTCCCCGCGCGGCGTACTTCGACACGGTCGCCATCTTCGTGACGCTGATGCTGGTGGGGCGCCTCCTGCAGGAACAGGTGCTGGAGCGAAACCGAAACCGCCTCCTCGCCTCGCAGGGCATCGGAGATCTCCACACGCGGCGCGCACGCCACGGCTCGGTGGAGGCGATTCCCGCGGCGGAGATCCGTCGCGGCGACGAACTCTGGGTGGTTCCGGGCGACCTGGTGCCGGTGGCGGCGGTCCTCCTGTCGCGTCCCGGCGAGATCTCGCTTGACTGGATCACGGGAGAGTCACGCGGGCAGACGGTGGTTCCGGGAGACACCATCCCGGCCGGAGCCAGCAATGCGGGACAGAGCCTGCTTCGCCTTGCCGCACGGGAGGATTTCGACGAGTCGGCGTTGCACTCGCTGCTGCGGGGACCGGAGGGGGGTCGCGCGGGCCGTGGCGACGGTCCCGGACAGCGCTGGTGGCATCGAGTCGGCACGATCTATGTCCTCGGAGTCCTGCTGCTCGCGGCCGCCGGATTCGCCAGCCGGGCGGGACATGACCTGCGCGACGCGGTCACGGTGACGGTGTCGATCCTCGTGGTGACCTGTCCCTGCGCCCTCGGCCTCGCCACTCCCCTGGCGCACGAGCTGGTGCACACGGCGCTGCGCCGCCGCGGGGTCTTCCTCCGCGAAGGGAGTTTCCTCGAGCGCGCGCCGGCGATCCGGCGCATCGTCTTCGACAAGACCGGCACCGTGACCCTGGCCCGAATGACCCTCTCGCCGCACTCGCGCGCGGCGCTGGAAGCACTGGACGCCGGCGCCCGGGAGGTCTTGCGCGGGATGGTCATGCGCAGCAACCATCCGGCGAGCCGCGCTCTCGTCGAAGCGCTGGCCGCGGCGGATGCCGCGGAAACCCTCGCGTACGAAGACGACGAAGTCCGCGAGCTCCCCGGCCGCGGATTGGAGTGGCGCCGGGGTGGCCGCGTCTATCGGCTCGGGCAGCCCGCGTTCGCGCGGATGGAGGAGGCGGAGGGCGGCGCCGGCACCGCGCCCGACGGCGGCGTCGCCCGCGGCCCGGATCCGGGCCGCGCGGCGTCGCCAGCCGACGGAACCTGCTTCACGGTGGACGGCCGCCTGCTCGCCGACTTCTCATTCCAGGAGGAAATCCGCCACGACGCGGTCGCAGAGATCCACCGTCTCGAAGCGTGCGGAATCGAGGTCTGCCTCTTGAGCGGCGATACCCCCGAGCGGACCCACGCCGTCGCCACCGCTCTTGGACTCGCGGAGGGCCGGTACGAGGGCGGGCTCAACCCGGCGGCCAAGGCGTCCCGGATCCGGGAGCTGGACCGCCACGACACCATGATGGTCGGCGACGGGCTGAACGACGCCCCGAGCTTTGACGCCGCGTTCTGCACGGCGACTCCGGCCGTCGACCGACCCGCGCTCCCGGCTCGAGCGGACCTCTACTACCTGGGCGAGGGGGTCGGCGCGGTGCGACGATCGATCTCGGCCGCCCGGAAACTGCGACGCGTTGTCCGTTCCAACCTGGCATTCGCCTTGGTCTATAATGGGGCCGCTCTCGGCCTGTGCTTCGCCGGTCTGGTGTCGCCGCTCCTGGCGGCGTTTCTCATGCCGCTGAGTTCGCTGAGCGTCGTGGGGCACACCGCCTACCGTCTGTCCGCAAGGAGTCCGGAATGGATGTCCTGATCATCCTGGTCTTCGTCAGCCTGGTCCTCGTCGCGGGGGCCCTGATCTTTCTCTTCACGCGGATCGGCGGCGGAGACCTCGACCATGGCGACCGGCTGTCGCTCCTTCCGCTGGAACCGGAGCGAACCGAACCGGCGCCGCCGCGTCCCGGCGACGAGATGAGAGGAGAATCCCGGCCGTCATGAATGCCCCGCCCGCGCAGATCTCCCAGACCGCCCAGGTCCGACACGTGGTCTACGACGATGATGTCGTCCGCTACTTCACCCTGGCCGCCATCGCCTCCGGCCTGATCGCCTTCCTGGTCGGCGTGCTGGCCGCCACGCAGCTCCCGTTCTGGCAGGCCAACTTCCGGATCCCCTGGCTGACCTTTGGCCGCCTGCGTCCGTTGCACACCAACGCCGCCATCTTCGCGTTCGTCGGCAACATGATGTTTGCCGGGATCTACTACTCCACGCAGCGGCTGCTCAAGACCCGCATGGCGTCCGATCTGCTGAGCCGCGTCAATTTCTGGGGCTGGCAGGCGATCATCGTCGCCGCGGCGGTCAGCCTGCCGCTGGGGCTGACGCAAGGCAAGGAGTACGCGGAGCTGATCTGGCCGATCGACGTCCTGGTTGTCGGTGTCTGGGTCGTCTTCGCCGTGAACTTCTTCTGGACGCTGGCCCGGCGCAACGAGCCGAACCTCTATGTCGCCCTCTGGTTCTACATCGCCACCATCGTGGCGATCTCGGTCCTCTACATCGTGAACAACCTGCAACTGCCGGCTGGCTTGCTCCACAGTTACCCGATCTATGCCGGGGTCCAGGATGCCCTGGTGCAGTGGTGGTACGGCCACAACGCCGTGGGATTCTTCCTCACCACCCCGATCCTGGGGATCATGTACTACTTCGTCCCGAAGGCGGCCGGCCGGCCGGTCTACTCCTACCGGCTATCGGTGGTCCACTTCTGGGCCCTGGTATTCGTGTACATCTGGGCCGGACCCCACCACCTGCTCAACACCTCCCTTCCGGACTGGGCGCAGACCCTCGGCACGATCTTCAGCGTCATCCTGCTGGCTCCCTCGTGGGGCGGCATGGTCAACGGCCTGCTGACCCTACGCGGCTCCTGGGACCGGTTGCGGTCGGATCCGATCCTGAAGTTCTTCATTGCGGCGATCACTTTTTACGGCATGTCGACATTCGAGGGGCCGCTGCTCGCGCTCAAGAGCGTGAACAGCCTCGGCCACTACACCGACTGGATCATCGGGCACGTGCACGGCGGCACCCTGGGCTGGAACGGCTTCATGGCCGCCGGCGTCTTCTACTGGCTGGTGCCGCGGCTCTGGAATACCCGGCTCCGATCGCTCCGGATGGCCGAAGCCCACTTCTGGCTGGGCACCTTCGGCATTCTCCTGTACCTGGTCTCGATGTGGATCAGCGGCGTGAACCAGGGGCTCTACTGGCGGGCACTTGACGGCGACGGGTTCCTCAAGTACCCGGACTTCCTGGCCGGGCTGCTCTCGTTGCGCTTCCTCCACATCATGCGTCTTCTGGGCGGCATTGCCTATCTGAGCGGGTTCCTCCTCATGATCGGGAACCTCCTCGCCACCATTCGCTCCGGCGTGAAGGTCAACGGCGCGACCGACGCGGTCATTCCGGTGAAGATGCCGGCGCCCTCGTTCTGGAGACTCGTGTCCGGCGCGCCGGTGGTGCTGTCGGGGCTCGCCATCGGGCTCGCGATTCTGCTCGGCCGCTCGACGCCGGTAACCAGTCCGGCCATCCTGACCGCCGGAGCGATCGTAGCGGTGGTGGCGATCCTGCTCGGCTCCGCGGAGCGGCGGCAGCCCGGAAGCTGGCACCATCTGGTCGAGGGCAAGCCGCTGGCGTTCACGGTGCTCGTGCTCTTCGCGGTCTTGGTGGGCGGTCTGGTGGAGCTGATTCCGACCATCGTGATTCGGAATCGGGTGCCGGCCCTGGCCGCCGCCGCGAGCACCGCGGCCGCTCCGGCCCCGAGCGGCAGCGCGGCAACCGTCGCGGCCGGTGGCGCCCCGGAGCTCACGAAGTACATGCAAGCGCCTTACAGCCCGCTGGAGCTGGAGGGACGCGACCTCTACCTCCGCGAGGGCTGCTACAACTGCCACAGCCAGATGATCCGGCCGCTGCGCCACGAAACGCTGCGCTACGGCGACTACTCGCGTCTCGAGGAGTCGATCTACGACCAGCCGTTCCAGTGGGGATCCAAGCGGACCGGCCCGGACCTGGCCCGGGAGGGCGGAAAGTACCCGAATCTCTGGCACTACCAGCACATGATCGACCCGCGATCCACGTCGCCCGGTTCCCCCATGCCGGCCTATCGTTGGCTCAAGGATGGGCGGATCGACC
Organism: uncultured bacterium; assembly: GCA_964473865.1. GTDB lineage: Bacteria > Eisenbacteria > RBG-16-71-46 > CAIMUX01 > CAIMUX01 > CAIMUX01. Next base: position 124,299 of record CAYYQN010000008.1, read on the forward strand.
CGACGAAAACCGCGGGCAAGATGGCTACGATGCGGAGACTGGGCGTCCCTTACGGCTCCGCGGAGATCGGCTCCGCGGCCCGGCTGGTCCATGCGCAGGGAGACCTGATTCGGGCCGATCTGGAGACGCAGGGGATCCGCATCGACGCGCGGAGCGAGCTCGTGGCGATGATCGCCTATCTGCAGCGGCTGGGGCGCGGTCCGCAGTTCCCGTCCCCGAGCGTCGCGGGTACGGCTTCCGTCACCCCGGGCGGACCGGGAGACGCCGCGGCGGTGGACTCGAACGAAGCTGCGTCCAGGGCGTCGGATGCGCCGGGCGGAACCGCCGGCGAGACCCCGGCCGCCATCGCGGTCGTCCGATGAACATGCTCCGGGAGTATCTGGCGGCGAAGGGGCTGGGCGTCTTCCCGGCCTTGGCCCTGCTCATCTTCGTGACGGCATTCCTGGGCGTCCTGGCCTATGTCGTCTTCTACCTGAAGAAGCGAGAAGTGCGCGATCATCTGGCGGCTCTTCCGTTCGACGGAAGCGAGACCGCCGCCGATCGTCCGAGCGACGAGGGGAGGATACCGGCGCGATGAAGAGTCCGCGGGACGAGTTGCTCGAGCACGACTTCGACGGGATCCGGGAGTACAACAATCCGCCGCCGAGGTGGATCATGTACATGCTCTACACCTCGATCGTCTTTGCGGTGGGATACTGGACGTACTTCCATGTATTTCATTTGGGGTCGCTGCCGGTGCGGGAGTATGACCAGGCGGTCGCGGCGGCCGCCGAATCGCAGCTCGCGGCGATGGCGATGCAGGAAGTCTCCGACCAGTCGCTCCTCCTGTTGTCACAGGTCCCGGCCCGGGTGGCGGAGGGCGGCCAGATCTACCAGCAGTTCTGCGTCGCCTGCCACCAGCCCGATGGAAGCGGGAGCGTCGGGCCCAATCTGACCGACGCCTACTGGATCCACGGCGGCAAGCCGACGCAGATCCTGCACACGGTGACCTACGGCGTCCCGGACAAGGGGATGGTCGCCTGGCGAGATCAGCTCGGTCCGGCTCGCGTGCAGAAGGTGGTCGCATTCGTGCTTACACTGCGCGGCAGGAATCTCCCGGGCAAAGCGGCGGAGGGGAACCTGGAGATGCCAGAGCCCGCGCCGGCGGCGCCGGCCGGCGCGTCGAGCGCGGCACCGGGCGCCCCGCCGGTCGCGCCTCCCCACGGGTAGGACGCCCGCAGAATGCCCGACCCCGAGAGCCGCGGCGACCGCCGTCCCGCGCCACCGCCCGCCATCGGACGCCTGCCCGATCTCGACACCGTCTTCACGATCAACGACGACGGCTCGCGGAACTTCCTTCACCCCGCCGACGTGCACGGGCGCTGGCAGCGCCGGAAGAACGTCATCTTCGCGGTCCTCATCGCCCTCCACTTCGCCCTGCCCTGGATCCCGGTCGGGGGACGCCCCGCGGTCTGGATCGACATCCCGCACCGCGCGGCCTACGTCTTCGGCCTCACGTTCACCAATCAGGACTTCTACCTGATGTTCTTCCTGCTCTCGGGGATCGGCTTCGCGCTCTTCGTGGTGACCTCGCTCTGGGGACGAGCGTGGTGTGGCTTCACCTGCCCGCAGACGGTCTGGATGGAGGGGGTATTCCGGCGGATCGAACGCGGGATCGAGGGGCCGCGCGAGGTCCGCCTCCGGCGCAATCTGGGCCCGCTGACCGGCGAAAAGTTCCGGCGCAAGCTTGCCAAGCATCTGGTCTTCGTCGTCCTCTCCCTGATCCTGGCCCACGCCTTCATCAGCTACTTCATCCCCGGCCGTGAGCTGATCCAGGCGGTGCGCGGCCATCCGGCGGCCCACCCCACGGCCTTTGTCTGGGTCCTGGTCATGGCCGGCATCCTCTACTTCGACTATGCCTGGTTCCGCGAACAGACCTGCATCGTGGTCTGTCCCTACGGACGGCTGCAATCGGCGCTCATCGATGCCGACACGGCCCTTGTCGGATACGACCGGAGTCGAGGGGAACCGCGCGGGAAGGCCGGCGAGGCGGCCGGCGATTGCGTCGACTGCCGCCGCTGCGTGGTCGTCTGTCCCACCGGTGTCGACATCCGCAACGGTCTGCAGATGGAGTGCATCGGGTGCGCCAATTGCATTGATGCCTGTGACGAGGTGATGACTCGGCTCCGGCGCCCGCGCGGGCTCGTGCGCTACGACTCCCAGCGGGGCTTCGAGGGGAAGCGACGCGGATACCTGCGCCCGCGGGTCCTCCTCTATGCGGCGCTCGGCGTGGTCGGGCTCGCCGTCGCCGCCTCCGTGGCCGCCCGCCGCGGCACCTTCGAGGCCCGCGCTCTCCGTGTCGCGGGCCTACCCTACACCATTGAGAACGGCGTTCTGCGGAACCTCTACATGATGCAGATCCAGAACAAGGAAGGAGTGCCGCGGACCTTCACGGTCCAGGTCCAGCCGGTCGCCCCCGGAACCCCGGCGCCCGGAGTCACGCTTCCGTTGTCCCGGGTGGTGTTGGCGCCGATGGCTGACACGAAGGTGCCGGCGTTCGCCACGCTCGCGGCGGACCGCTACGCGGAGCCGATCGACCTGCGATTCGCCGTGATCGACTCGGCCTCGGGGGAACAGCGCGTGGTCAAGGTGGAGTTCCTGGGGCCATAGCAGCGTGAATCGCGACTTCGATCCCGGCTCTCCGTGCGGTATGATGGTAAGCCCACTTCAGGCGACCCCAGCCGGAGGTATCACCCATGTGTGCACGAACTCCCTGCAAATCGCGGGCTCGGCAGACGGCTCTGCTGCTGCTCGCCGCATTCCCGGTGATCGCGTCGTCCGGGTTCGGATCCGGCCCCGGATCCGAATCCGGGACAGGCGCTGCTCTCCGCAACGCTCTCTCCGGGCTCGATCCCGGCCGGATGCCTTCACCGATTCTCTACGACCGGGTCGTCCCCTTGGCCGCGCTGCCGGAGCTGAACGGATCGCCGGATGCGCCAGTGGTGACTCCCGAGCGCTGGCGTCAGGCGCTCCACGAGCTCACCCTGGCCGCCTCCGAGCCGCTCCCCTGGCCGACCGTTCCGCAGGTCCGGGCCCGGACCGCGGCTGCTCGGGACGCCGGTTTGATCGAGATCGCCGTCCTGGACGCGACCTATGCGCGCCTGCGCCCCGACGCGCTGGTGAAGGGAACGCTGGTCCGGCGTGGCGACCGTCTGGTGGAAGCTTTCGGAGCGCGCGCGGAGGAGCTCTTCGCGACGGAGCACGCCTTTGCCGTGACCGCCCTGGCGCCTCAGATCTTTCATGGCGGCTCGACGTCGTTCACGCTGCCCCGCGATCTCTACCTGACTGCGCGGCGTGACCTCCCGGTCCGCCTGGAGGCCGACTTCGCCGACGGACGGGGACTCCGCGCAGTCGCCTGGGACCAACCGGTCCCGGTGCGGTATCTTGCCACCGGCCCCCGTGAACTTCGCTTGCGGGCGATCTACGCCGACGGTTCAGCGTCCTGGGGACGCTTTCCGATCGAGGTTCGCTCTCTGCGTACCCCGGTGCCGACCGAAACCCTGCCGTTGACCGCCGACATTCCGTTTCAGGGGGGCGTGGCCAGCGGAGAGGCGTTCTTCTACCTCGCGGACGGGCATTCCTCCCTCGTCAATCCGATCGTCGTGGTCGAGGGGTTCGATTTGGACGACTCGATGGGCTGGGACGCGCTCTACACGCTCCTCAATCAGGAGAACCTGCTTGAAGACCTGCGGGCTGAGGGGTATGACGCCGTCATCCTGGACTTCGCTTCCGCCACCGACCTGATCCAGCGCAACGCATCCCTGCTGGTCAAGCTCCTGCAGACCGTGCAGGCCCTCGGCCCCCCGGGGCATGCCTTTCCCGTGGTCGGCGCCAGCATGGGCGGCCTGGTCAGCCGCTACGCCCTGGCCTACATGGAACAGGCGGCGATTCCGCATCAAGTCGCCGCTTTCGTCGCCTTCGACGCGCCGAACCGCGGCGCCAACATTCCACTCGGGCTGCAGTACTGGCTTGCCTTCTTTCAAGGCGAGTCCGCGGACGCCGCCTTTCTCCTGAGCCGGCTCGACCAGCCGGCCGCCCGGCAGATGCTCCTCTATCACCACACCTCGCCGCCGGGACCGACCGGAGTGAGCGATCCGATGCGCGCGGAATTCCTGGCCGACCTTGCGGCGCACGGCGACTTTCCGTCCACCCCGCGTCTGGTCGCGATCGCCAACGGCAGTGGCATCCAGACGAATCAGGGTTTTGCGCCCGGCGACCAGATCATTCAGTGGGAGTACTACAGCCTGCTGGTCGACATCATCGGCAACATCTGGGCCGTTCCGGACGGCTCCAGCCACCTCATCTTCGACGGCGAGATCAATCTGATCTGGCCGCTGCCGGATGAGCAGCTGTCGGTGACGGTGTCGGCCACCCTGCCCTGGGACAACGCGCCGGGAGGGTACCGAGCCTCGATGGCCCAGATGGACACGGTGGCGGCGCCGTACGGCGACATCATCGCGCTTCACCCGGCCCACGCCTTCATCCCGACCATCAGCGCGCTGGGGCTCGACGTGACCGATCCCTTCTACGACATTGCCGGCGACGGCGATCTGCTTTTACACACTTCGTTTGACGCTGTCTACTTCCCCCAGGTCAACCAGGAGCACGTGCTCATCACCCCCGAAAACAAGGCGTGGTTTGTGAGTGAAATCCACGGACTGGCCGCGGGAGTCGCGGACTGGCTGCCCGCGCAAACGTATCACCGCTGCTTCCCGAATCCCTGGACGTCCCGTACCACGATCGCATTTTCCCTACCAGGCCCCGCGCCGATCCGGCTCGACGTGTTCGACATCGCCGGCCGTCATGTTCGCAACCTGGCGCACGGGGAGTTCGCGCCGGGACGCCGGGAGATTCCGTGGGACGGCCGGGACGACCAGGGGTCTCGAGTGGCCGCCGGCGCCTATGTCTACCGTCTGGACGTCGCGGGATGGACGCACTCGGGGCAGATGATGCACCTGCGGTGAGGTCCGGCGCAGGGTTCTA
>CAYYQN010000009.1:0-94441 GCA_964473865.1 uncultured bacterium
TCAGCTCGCGCCTCACCTAGGATCGCCCAACTCCAATCTTCCGGCCACGACCAGCTCCTTTCGGTAGTGGCGGTTACCGCTCCAACTACCAGCCATAGAGGGGATCTCCTCACCGACCACAATTGCTGGGGTTGACACAACTCCCGGGGGCTGCTAGGTTGCCGCGGGTGTCACCTGCGCTGCGCGCCGCGCGGACCACGGAAGGCCGGTACAGGGGGAAGACCGTTGGCAAAGAAGAGCTGGAACGTCGTGTTGATCCCGGAAGGGGGCGGAGCCGTCCGAAGTCTCCGGATACCAGTCCGGCTCATGCAACTGGCCCTGGCGGTTGGGTGTCTGGGCCTGGTGATGATGGCCGGGTCCGTCGGCCTTCATGTGCGGGCCCTGCGGGGCCTCCAGTCCGTGACTTCCCTGAAACAGGAAAACGCTACGCTCCGGAGCCACCTGTCGGAAGTCGACCAGGCTCTGAACCGCGTCGAGGGAATGGTGCGCGATGGAGAGCGGATGGAGAGACAAGCTCGGCTGCTCGCCGGGGTTTCTCCGGAAGACGCGGCCGACCTTCCGGGAAAGGGTGGACCATTCGTCGACCCCTTACCGCCGGGGGCCGTCACAACTACTGATCCTTCCCTGCGCCGCGCCGTTGACGACCAGTCGCGCCGGCTGGACACCTTGTCGCGGAAGGCGTCCTCGCAGCGCCGGAACCTCGAGCAGACGGTGATCACCCTGAAGAGCCTGGGAGACAAGCTCGATCATACTCCCTCGATCTGCCCGCTGCGCGGGCCGTTCGTGCTGTCGAGCGGCTTCGGCCAGCGTCCAGACCCGTTCACGGGGGAGCGGGCTTTTCACTCCGGCGTGGATCTTCGGGCGGCCTATGGCACGCCGGTCCAGGTTGCCGCTTCCGGGGAAGTGAACTCGGTCGGGTCCGAAGGGGAGTACGGCCTGACGGTGCGTGTGAAGCACGGGTACGGACTGGAGACGGCGTACTGCCACCTGTCAGAGGCGCGGGTGCGGCCGGGGCAGGTGTTGAAACGCGGCGACATGATCGGTGCTGTAGGAACCTCGGGCCGGTCAACCGGAGCGCACCTTCACTACGAAACCCGGGTCGACGGCGTTCTGCGCGATCCCGCCGCCTACATCCTGATGCCGCGCGGTCTGACCGACTGAGCATTCCTTCGCGCGCCGACTCCCGCTCGGATTCCTGTCGGAACCGCCGCGGGCACCTGGGGTTGCAGTCGCCATGACCGGAAGGGGGCGATTGCGCACCGCAATGCGACCGCAGCCGAAGTGGGGCACGTGCGTTCTCCGGGCGCTTTCGAGCCGGTGTCTGGTGGTTCAGCTTGCCGCGATGTCTGTCGGGGTTCCGGCGGTCGCCCGTCCCGCCCTGGAGGTCCGCGCTGTCCGGATTGGGGTGACCGCGGAACGTACCCGCCTCGTTCTCGACCTCACCCGGGGCAGACTCGCGCACAGCCACTCCGTTCTTGGTGACAGCGGGCTCGTCGTGCGCATTCCGGACGCCAAGACTGCAGCGGGGTTCCAGCGTCCCGCCCTGCCCGACGGTCTGTGCCGATCCCTGCGGATCGATCGTTCGCGCCGGGGTGTGCTCGAGGTAGCGGTTGGGTTCGCTGCGCCGGCGAAGGCCAAGGTCTTCTCGGTCGATGCCGAAAAAGGGCTGCCTCAGCGCCTCGTGATCGATCTGGAGGCCAGGAGGAGTTTGCAGCCGCCGAAGACGCCGAAATCCGCCCGGGAGGCCCCAGAGGCGGCGCCGGGACCTGGGCCGAACGCAGACCAGGCCTCCGCGTCGGTAGCCGAGGGCCGACCAACCGGTCCAACTGCTGAGGCTGCGCCCGGAGCCGGTCTGTCGTCCAGGCCCGGAGACGGAGCCGCCATCCCGGTCCCGAAGCGGATGGGGCCGCGTGTGGTCATCATTGACCCGGGGCATGGGGGGGCGGACCCCGGTGCCGTGGGGAAGGGCGTCCGGGAGAAGGACGTCTGTCTGGATGTCGCCAAGAGGCTGGTGGCGGCGCTGAACCAGGCACCGGGGTACCGGGCCGTGATCTCCAGAGCCGATGACCGGCGAGTCGCGCTGGCCGAGAGAATGCGCTTTGCGGAGCGGGAGGGAGCGGATCTCTTCGTGAGCATCCACGTGAACGCCGCCCGCAGCAGTCGGGCTTCGGGAGCGGAAGTCTACTTCCTTTCCATCGGCGCAGCGACCGACCGGGCGGCGGCGGAGTTGGCCCGTCTCGAGAACGAGGCCGACCCGGACTTCGTGGTCGAGGAGGATGAGGGGTTGCGGGGCCTGCCTTTTGCCGTTGACCTCCGGCAGTCGGACACCCTGCTCCGCAGCAGTCGCATTGCGGAAGTGGTGCTCGATGTCCTCACGGCTCGCAACCTCGCCGAGCCCCGGGGCGTCAAGCAGGCCGGGTTCGCCGTGCTCAAGTCGTATCAGGTGCCTTCGATCCTCGTCGAGGTTGGTTTCATCTCGAGTCCCTCGGAACGAAAGAAACTCAAGTCCGCTGATCACCGACAGAAGCTTGCGGACGCGTTGGCGGCGGGGGTGCGGAGGTACTTTGACGTGTTTGCGCCTGCCCGCAACGTTCCCTGATGGTGGTGGTCAGGAGATTGGGTTGATCTCGGCGTAGCCGCGGCGGCACTCCGGCCATCGGTCCGGCTTACGGTTTGTCCGCGCCAGCCGCCTCTGCCTCCTCTTCCACCAGGAGCAGACCCGGCGACGACCCAAGGAAGCATCAAGAAGCAGCTCAGACCGGCCGATGCCCTTTCTGGACGCACATTCCGAGAAAGGAGCCTCGATGGACCCGGCGCGCCTTCCCGAAGGGATCCCGGAGCAATTCCTGCTCGACCTCTTTATCCGCTCGGGTGGGGAAACGGTCGCCAGGATGCGCGTTGCGCTCCAGGAATGGACCGGGACCGGGAGCGAGACGGCACTCGCCGATGTGCGGAGGTATGCGCACAATCTGAAGGGAGCGTCTCTCCAACTCGGCTTCGACGAGGTTGCGCGCCTCACGAGCGGCCTCGAGCGCTGCGTGAGCAGCCTCCTGCGCCAGCAGAGGCCGGGCAGACCGGAAGAGCTCGAGCTGCTTGCGGCCGCTGTGGAGTCCGCCGCCGCCGCCCTCGAAGCCCTCGCCTCGGCCAACCCCCTTCCGGATCTGAAGGCGGTGACCGAACGGCTTGAGTCTGATCTCCCATGAGCGAACGGTCCCCGCAGGTCGGGTCCCGGGAGGGACCGCCGCCGGATCCCGCGCCTCTGGCGAATGCCAACGCGCTCGGCGCGGACCTCATCCAGGCACTGGACCGGATCGAGGGGCTGCCCGCTCTACCCGAGGTCGTGACCCGCGTGCTGGCGCTGGCCGATGATCCGGATTCCTCTGCGCGCGACGTAGCCGACATGGTGAGCGGCGATCAGGCGACAGCGGCGGCGGTCCTCCGGCTGGTGAATGCGCCGTTCTTCGGCCTCGGCCGGAAGATCAGCTCGATCCAGCACGCGGTGCTTCTTCTGGGAGTGCGTACGGTCCGCAACCTCGTGCTTTCGGCCGTTCTGGTCAAGAGCTTCGGTGAGTCGTCCCGGGATCGCCGCCTGGACCGCGGTCGGCTGTGGCGTCACGCCGTGGCCTGCGCCGCCGGATCGCGGATGCTCTCGCGACGGCTCGGAGGGGAAGACCCCGAAGAGGCCTTCCTCGGGGGACTGGTCCACGACATGGGGATTGTCGTCTTGGATCAGTTCTTCCACGACGGATTCCGACAGGTGGCCGACCTTGCGATCGGCATGAACATGCCGCTGACCGACGCCGAGCGTGAGGTCTTCGGCCGCGATCACGCTTTTGTCGGACGTCAGCTGGCGCGGCGCTGGAACTTCCCGGCGGCCGTGGCCGAGGCTATCGGGTGCCACCAGGATCCCGCTCGAGCGCGGCTCAACCCTCGGCTGGCCGCGATCGTCCATCTGACCGACTGGCTGGAAACGGCTCCCTCCGCGGCGGCGCGCGCCGGAGATCCCTCGGTGGCCCCCGACGGAGCGACGGGGGATCCGGCGGCCGGTCCGGCCGTTGCGACGAGTGAGCTCTGCGGGGTGGAGCCCACCGGGAGCGGAGCGGACGACCGACCCGCCCAGAGGCCCGCGGAACGGCCCGCGCCGGCGGACGAGGAATCGCTCGATCCGTTCTGCGCGCCGGGATCGCTCGATCCGGCCGCACTCGAGGTGCTCGGCCTCGGATTCCCGGACCTGGAGCCGCTCCATATCGCCGTGGCGGAGGAACGTTCGCGCACGGCAACGCTGATGTCGGTTCTCGCTTGAGTCGCAGCCGGATGGCTTCCGGGGTCCGCGGGAGGGGATAGGTTTGGACCGGTCAACCGTGCTCGGCATCGCCCTGGGAGTCGTGTTCATCGGGGGCGCGGTCTTTGTCGGCCCGGCCGCCCGGACCTTCTGGAACCTCCCCTCCGTGCTGATCGTCGGCGGCGGGGTCATCGCCACAACCTTCATCCGCTTTCCGGCGCCGGTGGTTCTCGGCAGCGTGCGCGTCATCGGCCGGGCCTTTTCCGATCGGATGGAATCGCCTGTCGAGCTTGTGCACGACCTGGTGCGTCTCGCCTATACGGTACGCAAGAACAGCCTGCTCGCGATGGAGCGCGAGGTCGTGCGGGAGCGCTTCCTGCGCCGGGGCATTGAACTCTGTGTGGACGGAATCGATCCCACCACCATCGAGTCGGTCCTGCGGTCCGAGGGCGCCTCGATCCTGGAACGGCATGAGCGCGGGCAGCGGATCCTGCGCGGCATGGGGAACTCGGCGCCGGCGTTCGGAATGATCGGGACCCTCATCGGGCTCGTGCAGATGCTCACCATGATGGATGATCCGTCGAAACTCGGCGCCTCCATGGCGGTGGCGATGCTGACCACCTTCTATGGCGCACTCCTGGCCTACCTGGTCTTCCTGCCTCTCGCCGACAAGCTGGGGGAACGAGCGCGGCAGGAAGTGGTCAGCCGGGAGATCATCATCCAGGGATTGGTCTCGATTCTGGCCGGAACACATCCTCGTCTCGTGGAACGCCGACTGCTGGGTCTTCTCGACCCCGAGATGCAGCCGGCCGCCCGCACGCGCCACGCGCGGGCCGCCTGAGGCGACGCCGTGCCGTCCGATCGTCGCTTCCACCTGTTGCCGAGGGTCGAATCGGGCAGTGCACCGGAGTGGGCGATCACCTACGCCGATCTGGTCACTCTGGTGCTGATCTTCTTCATTGCGCTCTTCTCCTTCTCCAGCCTGGACGCGGCCAAGTACCGGGCAATGGCTGCGGGGTTGCGGTCGGCGTTCGGGGCGAAGAACCTGCCCCTGGCCTCGGCGCCTCGCGGACCTTCAGACACGGACGACGGAGCCGCCGCATCGGGTATCCAGGCCGAGCGCGAGTTGGAAGGTCTGGCGGCTTCCGGCGGACCAGGCGGCCCGTTCGAGATCCATCGTTCGGCCGAAGGGCTGCGGCTGCGCGTGACCGACCGTCTTATGTTTGCCGTGGCGAGCGCCGATCTTGCACCCGAGGCGTCTGGATTTCTCGACAAGCTTGCCCCGATTCTCTGTCGCTATCCCTACCGGGTGGAGGTGCAGGGGCACACGGATGGCCTACCGATCCGGAATCAGATCTACCCGTCGAACTGGGAGCTCTCCGGGTCGCGCGCCGGAACGGTGGTGCGCGAGCTCATCGCTCGTGGCGTGCCCGGGGAACGGCTGCGGGCCGTGGGCCTCGCGGACATGCACCCCTTGGCCTCGGAAGAAGTCGAGGCTGGGCGCAGCCGCAATCGGCGTGTGGAGTTCCTCCTCACCCATACCCCGGCCAAGACGGTCGCCTCGGCTCCCGCTTCCCAGGAGGAGCCGCCAGCGGCAGCGCCGGCCGCGCGCTGAATCGTGACGCCAACCGCGCCATCCGGACACTACGCGGCCGGGCATTCAGATGCGGCATCGGGGTTGCGCCGGAGCGTGCCGCCTAACGGAGGAGGGACGGCTCGTACTCCTCCGGGGCCCGGTACCCGAGTATCTCCAGCACCGTGGCGGCGACGTTGGCCAGGCCGGCGTCCGGCAGATCCTCGCTGAGGGCCCGCGCGCCGGGCCCGGCATAGTCTGCGAGGATGAACGGGACCGGGTTCAGACTGTGACTCGTCTTGGGCTTGGGCTGACCCGTGGCTCGATCGCAGTCAATCGCTCCCTCCTTGGTCCGCTCGTACATCTCGTCGGCGTTGCCGTGATCCGCCGTGATCAGCGCGACCCCGCGCAGGGACTCGACGGCCCCCAGCAACCGTCGCAGGGCGAGATCGACCGCTTCCACGGCGAGAATCGCCGCATCCCGCACACCCGTGTGTCCTACCATGTCGCCATTGGCATAATTGACGCGAAGGAACCGATGCTTGCCGGAGCACAGAGCCTCGGTGACCGCGTCGGTGATCTCCGCCGCCTTCATCCAGGGGCGCTGCTCGAACGGTACGCGGTCGGAGGGGATTTCCAGGTACGTCTCGCTCCTCTCGTCGAACTTGCCGCCGCGATTCCCGTTCCAGAAGTACGTCACATGCCCGAATTTCTGGGTCTCGCTGGAGGCGAACTGAGTCACGTGGTTGCGCGCCAGGTACTCGCCCAGCGTCCGGTCCAGGGCCGGCGGCGCCACGAGGAAGGCGCGCGGAATGTGATAGTCGCCGTCGTACTGCATCATCCCGGCATAGCAGACCCGCGGGCGCGCGCCTCGGTCGAAGTGGGGAAGATCGTCCTGCTCGAACGCGCGGCTGATCTCGATGGCGCGATCGCCGCGGAAGTTGAAGAAGACCACGGAGGCATCGTCCCGGATGGGGCCCACCGGACTGCCGTCGATCCCCACGATGACAAAGGGGGGAAGGAACTGGTCGGTCAGCGCCGGGTCCTCCCGGCGGTAGGTTTCCACGGCCTCCCGGGCGCTGGTGAATCCGCGTCCCTGCCCGTGGACGTGCGCGTTCCAGCCTCGCTCCACGATGCGCCAGTCCGCCTCATAGCGATCCATCGTGGTGACCATCCGGCCGCCCCCCGAGGCAATGCGATAGTTGCGTCCCTCCACTCCATGGAGGCGGGCGAGGACCGATTCCAGGCGGTCCACGTAGATCAATGCCGAGGTTTCGGGTACGTCTCGCCCGTCCAGAAGAGGGTGGACGAAGAGCTGCCGGATTCCCTCCGCCGCCGCGCGCTCGATCATGGCCACGAGGTGGTCGATGTGCGAGTGGACGTTCCCGTCGGAGAGCAGGCCGATGAAGTGCAACGGGGTGTCGTGGTGCAGGCAGTTCTGTCGGAGCCGGGCCCACGCGTCGCCGCGAAAGAGCCGTCCATCCGCGAGAGCGCGGTTGACCAGCTTGGCCCCTTGGTCGAATACCCGGCCGGCACCCAGAGCGTTGTGCCCGACTTCGGAGTTCCCCATGTCGCCGTCATCCGGCAGACCGACGGCGGTCCCGTGGGCGCGCAGGGTGCGCCAGGGAAAGCGGGCCCGCAGCGCGTCGAGCGTGGGCGTGCGCGCCAGCGCCACCGCGTCCCCCTCGTCGCCCCGGCCGCAACCGATCCCATCCATGATCACCGCGATGACCGGCCCAGCCGGCGGCTCCGCGCCCGGCCGGCGCCGAAGAGTCCAATCCATCGTTCCTCCGTGTGCCGAACCAACCCGCATGTATGACGCCCGCCGGGTCGACGACGAGTGCCGCCCAGTCCCGGAATCCCCTGGGCCTGTCCCCGGCGTGCCCCGGGGCTGACCTGTCCCATTGTACGACGAGGGTCCGATCCTTTCCGCAGTCTGAGGAGGTGCGCTATGCTGGGTGCTCTGCGGCGCGGGCGGAGTGAAGCGGAAGTCCCGCTCGCGGCCCGGCGGATGTCTGGCTGCCCCGCTGTGTGCGCGGCGAGATGCACCCTCACAGCCAGGGAGGAGTAACCGTGTCGATTCGGAGGTCGAGGACCGGCGCCCATCCGTTCCGGGCGATCCCGGGAACCGTTGCCTGCATTCTGCTCCTGGCCACGGCCTGTGGAGGCCGAGAGCCGCGTCGAGAAGAACCCGCGCCGCAGGGGCCCGGCCCCGGGGATTCCGCGCGCCAGGATCGACGTCCCGCGCCTGAGTTCTCCCTGCCGGATCTCAGTGGCCGCGCCGTCCGCCTGGCTGAGTTCCGGGGCCAGGTCGTGATGGTGAACTTCTGGGCAACGTGGTGCCCCCCGTGCCTGGCTGAGATCCCCGACTTCATCGCCCTGCAGGAGGAGCTTGGCCCCCGGGGGCTCCGCATCATCGGCATCTCCCTGGATGACGAAGGGGCGGCGAAGGTCGGTCCGTTTGCGTCCCGGAATCGGATCAACTACACGATGCTGGTCAACGGCAACGACGCGGCGATTGCCTATGGCGGAGTCGAAGGCATCCCCACGACCTTCCTCCTGGATCGTCGCGGCCGAATCGTGGAGAGGCGTGCCGGAGTCGCGCCGCGAGAGCATTGGCGCCAGGCAATCACCTCGCTTCTCCGGGAGGAGTGAGCCGGCAACCGGCTGCCAGAGCCCGGCAGCGGCGTGCGCGCTGCTCGCCGCGTGACTTTCGAGGGGCAAGGCGGCGACCGGCAGCCAGAGCCTGGCGGCCTGTCAGCCGGTGAGGCCGGGCCCCGGTTCCCGCTGCCCGAAGAGCCGACTGCCGATGCGCAGGTGCGTCGCACCCTCGAGGATGGCTTCCGGGAAGTCATCGGACATTCCCATCGAGAGCACACCCAGATCGAGGTCGGGGTGGCGCGCTGCCAGCCGGTCCCGCAAGGTGCGCAGTTGCGCGAAGGCCCGGCGATTGTCCGTTTCTGTCCCGCCAAGCGGCCCGATGGTCATCAGTCCCCGTAGTTCGATCGCCGGGACGCTTCGGATCTGATCCACGAGCAAGTCGAGCCCCTCAGGCGTCACGCCCGACTTGGAGGGTTCGCCGGTTGTGTTCACCTGGATCAGGGCGGGGAGCCGGAACCCCGCCGGGGCGTGCTTGCGCACCGCCTCCGCCAGCTCCAGGCGATCGAGCGAGTGCAGGAGGGCGAGGCGCGGCAGGAGCGCCTTGACCTTGTTCGTCTGCAGGCTCCCCACCATGTGCCAGGCGAGATCCAGGTCTTCCAGAAGCATCGCCTTGGCCAGGAACTCCTGGGCGCGATTCTCGCCGAAGTGCCGGAGTCCCGCGGCATGCGCCGCGCGCACGGCCGGCGCAGCTTGGGTCTTCCTAAACGCAACGAACGTGATGGCGGCGGGATCGCGCCCGGCCGCCACACAGGCGCCGGAGATGTCGTCGCGCAGCCGCGACAGCGAATCGACGATGCTCACAACGGTGTCCCCCGGGTGGCGGCGGCCGCGAGTTTCCCAGGCAAGGCCTGCTGCCGTTCTCGGGGATCATTCCCGCTTCCGCTCAGGGCGTCAACCATGCTCGGCCGGAGCCCGCCGGCACGCCAGGTCGGGGCCCAACCCGACCTTCCCCGCGCTCCGCTCGATGCGCGGCCTGCCGGCCCCGGTGGACCCGAGGAGCCGGAGCCCGGCGGCAGCCGATCGCCCGCCTCTCCGAGTCCCTTGAGAGGCACCCCACCGTCGCCTACACTGACCTGTCTTGCGGGCGAGACGCCCGCCGTCCGGCCACAGAGGAGGTCTTGCGTGCGCCCTGAATTGCTGGAGGTCCGCCTGGCCAAGCTCGCGCGGCTCCGTGAGCTCGGGATGAACCCCTATCCCTACTCGTTTGCCCGGACACACACGGTCGATCGCTTGTTGCAGGATTTCGATGAGCGCATCGAGGGCGCGCCCGTGGCCGTGTGCGGGCGCCTCATGGCCTTGCGGCCGATGGGCAAGGCGACCTTCGCCCAGCTCCAGGACCCCGGCGGTCGGATTCAGCTCTACTTCAAGCGAGACCAGATCGGCGAGACCGCCTACGAAGCGGTCACGCTGCTCGACCTCGGCGATCTCATCGGCGTGCGCGGAATACCGATGCGCACGCGCACCGGTGAAGCGACCGTGCGGGTCACGGAGCTGGAGGTTCTCTGCAAGGCGGTTCGACCGCTTCCGGTCGTGAAGGAGAAGGACGGGAAGGTCTTCGACGCCTGGGAGGATACCGGTGAGCGCTATCGTCGCCGCCACCTCGACTTGATCCTGCACCCCGAGGCGCGCCGGGTCTTCGAGGTGCGGGCGCGGACCGTGCGGAGCCTGCGCGCTTTTCTGGACGAGCGCGGCTTTCTCGAGGTCGAGACCCCGATCCTGCAGACGATCTACGGCGGCGCCAGTGCCCGCCCGTTCGTCACGCATCACAATGCTCTGGATCAGAAGCTCTTCCTCCGCATCGCCGAGGAGCTCCCGCTGAAGCGCTGTCTGGTCGGGGGATTGGAGCGGGTCTACGAGCTGGGGCGGGTCTTCCGGAACGAAGGAATGGACCGGAACCACAACCCGGAGTACACGCTCCTCGAGTTCTACTGGGCGTGGGCCGACTACCGGGCGGCGATGGACCTGGTGGAGGAGATGGTGCGCACCGTGGCGCAAGCCGCTGCGGGTACGCTGGAGCCCGAGTGGCGCGGGGTGCGCATTGACCTCGGCGCGCCGTTCCCGCGCCGCTCGATGGGCGACCTGGTCCACGAGCACACCGGCATCGACCCCCGGCAGGACGACGCGGAGCGGATGCGCGCGTTTCTGCGGGATCGCGATCTGGCCGCACCCGGCTGGGCGAGCCGGGGCCACCTGATCGAGACCATCTTCGATGCGGAGGTGCAGGCGAAGCTGGTGCAGCCGGTGTTTGTGACGGATCATCCGCGCGAAGTCTCGCCGCTGGCCAAAGCGCACCGCGAAGAACCTGATCTGTTCGTGGAGCGTTTCGAGCTCTTCATCGGCGGGGCGGAGTTCTGCAACGCCTTCAGTGAGCTGAACGATCCCGTCGATCAGCGGCGCCGCTTCGAGGACCAGGCGCTCCGGCGGGAACTCGGCGATGAAGAGGCGCAGGTCCTGGATGAGGAGTTCCTGGAGGCGATCGAAACGGGAATGCCGCCGGCGGCGGGGGTGGGCCTCGGCGTCGACCGTCTGGCCATGTTGTTGAGCGGCGCCACCAGTATCCGCGACGTCCTCCTGTTCCCGCACATGCGGTCGGAGGAAGGAGCGCCGCCGGAGGCGGCGGAGTCGGGAGAGGAGTGAGGCCTTGACCGTGGCGGGAGGTGATCGCACGCGGGTCGGCACCGGCGAACCGGGCCGGCAGGAGACGATCATCGCGGTCTCTGAATCGATGCGACGGGTGCTGCGTCTGGTCGAGAAGATTGCGCCGACGGAGACGACGGTGCTGATCACCGGCGAGAGCGGCACCGGCAAGGAGAAAGTGGCCCGTTTTCTCCATTTGCAGAGCGGGCGCGCTTCGGGTCCCTTCATCGCGGTGAACGCGGCCGCCATTCCGGAGGGGCTGATTGAGAGCGAGCTGTTTGGGCACGTCCGGGGCGCCTTCACCGACGCGCGCGATCGGAAGCGCGGCTATTTTGAGCTGGCTGACGGCGGGACCCTCTTCCTGGACGAGATCGCCGAGACCTCGCCTCTGGTCCAGGTGAAGCTCCTCCGGGTGCTGCAGGACCGGGAGGTCCGTCCGGTAGGGGCCGACTTCTCCCTCAAGGTCGATCTCCGCATCATCACCGCCACCAATCGGGACCTGCGCTCGGCGTTGACGGCCGGGCGTTTTCGGGAGGACCTCTACTACCGATTGAACGTCTTCAGCATCCACCTGCCGCCGCTAAGGGAACGGCAGGAGGACATCCCGTTCTTGGCGAACTACTTCCTGGAGCTGATCGGGGAGAGGACCGGGCGGACCTTTCGGGGGTTCAGCGAGCCGGCGCTTGCCCTCCTCGTGAACTACGCCTGGCCCGGAAACGCCCGCGAACTCGAAAACGCCGTGGAGCGCGCGGCGGCGCTCGCCGATGGACCGTGGATCCTGCCCCGGGACCTGCCGGCGGAGGTCACGGAGCACGGCCTGCCGTTGCTTACGGAGGGGCATGCGCCTCCCTTGGCGGACAATCTGACTCTGGAGCAGATGGAAGCCTGGTACATTCGAAGGGTCCTGGAGCGCGAGAAGGGGAACCAGACCCTGGCGGCCCAGATCCTCGGCATCTCCCGGTCGACCCTCTGGCGAAAGGTGAAGCGCTACAACCTGCAGGGCGTGGTGCGGTGATTGTGGATTTCGGCCTGGCGCTTGTTTCAGGATTGCGCCGGACCGACGTACCAACTTGAAACGCGGCGCCCGCGGCTCCCCCCTCCAGTCGCCCGACCGTGCCCCCACCCGGGTAACCTGTTCAGAATCAACACTGTTTTCCCCGACACGGACAGGCCGATTCCGGCACGCTGATTTAGGGCGGGTTGGAGCCATCATCCATCCCGGGCCCGACGTCCGGGAGGACATCCTGGAAAGGGGAACTGCCATGGGAAAGATCATTGGCATCGACCTGGGGACCACCAACTCCTGCGTCGCCGTCATGGAGGGGGGAGAGCCGGTGGTCATCCCCAACTCAGAGGGTAACCGCACCACCCCCTCGGTCGTGGGATTCAAGAAGGATGGAGAGACGATCGTCGGCGCGGTGGCCAAGCGCCAGGCAGTCACCAACCCGAAGAACACCGTCTTCTCGATAAAGCGGTTCATGGGCCGCAAGTACTCCGAGGTCCAGACCGAGATGAAGCAGGTCCCCTACGAAGTGGTTGCCGGGGACAACGCTGACGCCCGCGTGCGGATCGAGGGCAAGGTCTGGTCGCCGCCCGAGATCTCCGCCAAGGTGCTTCAGAAGATGCGGCAGACGGCGGAAGACTATCTGGGCGAGAAGGTGACCGAGGCGGTCATTACCGTCCCGGCCTACTTCAACGACAGTCAACGGCAGGCGACGAAGGACGCGGGCCGCATCGCCGGCCTCGAAGTCAAGCGCATCATCAACGAGCCGACCGCGGCCGCGCTCGCGTACGGGCTCGACAAGGGCAAGACCGACCGCAAGGTCGCGGTCTACGACCTGGGAGGCGGCACCTTTGACATCTCCATTCTCGAGTTGGGTGACGGCGTCTTCGAGGTCAAGTCGACCAATGGCGATACCCACCTCGGCGGAGACGACTTCGATCAGCGGATCATCAACTGGATCGCCGAGGAGTTCCTGCGTTCAGACGGTCTCGACTTGCGGAAGGACCCGATGGCGCTGCAGCGCGTGCGCGAGGCGGCGGAGAAGGCCAAGTGCGAGTTATCCACCGTCCAGCAGACCGACATCAACCTGCCCTACGTGACGGCCGATGCTTCGGGACCGAAGCACCTGAACCTCTCCCTGACCCGGGCGAAGTTCGAGCAGCTGGTTGGCGATCTGGTCCAGCGGACCATCGGTCCCTGCGAGCAGGCGCTCCGGGACGCCGGCCTCAAGGCGACGGACATCGACGAGGTGATCCTGGTTGGCGGCTCCACGCGCGTGCCCATGGTGCAGGAGACGGTGAAGCGGAGCTTCGGCCGCGAGCCGCATCGAGGAGTGAACCCGGATGAAGTCGTGGCCGTCGGCGCCGCGATCCAGGGTGGCGTGCTGGCGGGCGACGTCAAGGACGTGTTGCTGTTGGATGTGACGCCGCTGACGCTCGGCATCGAGACTCTGGGCGGCGTGCGCACCCCGCTCATCGAGAGAAACACGACGATCCCCACGCGCAAGTCCCAGGTCTTCTCGACGGCCAGCGACAGCCAGCCGACCGTCGAGATTCATGTCCTTCAGGGTGAACGCGAGATGGCAACCGACAACAAGTCGCTCGGAACCTTCCAGCTCACCGGGATTCCGCCCGCCCCGCGGGGCGTGCCGCAGATCGAGGTCACATTCGATATCGACGCCAACGGCATTCTCAAGGTCTCCGCCAAGGACAAGGCGACCGGCCGGGAACAGAGTATCGTGGTGCAGGCCGGATCGGGACTCGATGAGTCCGAGATCCAGAAGATGGTGCACGACGCCGAGGTGCACTCCGCGGAGGACAAGAAGCGGCGCGAGGCGATCGACACCAAGAACCAGGCCGAGCACCTTGCCTACGAGGTGGAGAAGAACCTGGGTGAGTTCGGAGACAAGATCGACGCGGCCGACAAGACGCGGGTGGGAGAGACGCTCGCGAAGCTCAAGACCGCCACTGCCGGCGGGAATACCGATGAGATCAAGCGGGCCATGGACGAGATGAACCGGGCCTGGCAGGCGGTGGCCACCGCCATGTATCAGAAGACCTCCGGGCAGGAGTCTGCCGGTGCGGGTGGTCCGACCGGCGGACCGGCCGGAGGGTTCACGCCTCCACCTCCGCCTCCGGGCGAGAAGACGGGCGGTCCCAGCGGGCCGATCGACGCCGACTTCGAGGTCGTGGACGACGACAAGAAGAAGTAGCGTGTCACCCCGGTTCCGGGATCGAGAGCGCGCGTCGTCCTGGTTCCGTGCGCCCGATGGACGACCATATCCACAGGCGCGGGCTTGAAGCGCGATGACGCGAGGAGGGTGCGGTCGGATGGCGAATTGGACGGCTGATGACCTCTTCCGATGGTGGATCGTCCAGCAGCAGAGCGCGGTCATGGTGCATCTGGGGAAGATCACCAACCCGGTTTCCGGGAAGGTCGAGCGGGACCTGGAGACCGCGCGGCTGCTGATTGACCTGATCGCCGCCGTGGAGTCCAAGACCAAGGGGAATCTGTCCGCGGATGAGGCGCGATTCCTGGGCGGCGTCTTGACGAATCTCCGGCTCAACTTCGTGCAGGAGGCCTCGCGTCCGGATGCTCCGGAGACGGGGGACTCCGCCGGCCCCTCGCCCGATGGCGCGGGCGCGTCTGCCCAGACGACGCCGCCAGGCGATGCGCCGGGCGATGCGCCCGGCGATCCGGCGGGTAGTCAGCCGGGTGATCCGCCGGGCAATGCGGATGGCGGGTCGGGGGCGGACGCGCGTTGAGCGGGATCGGAGTCCCTCGAGATGAGGCCGACGTGGCATTCCGTTGCCGGGTCAGGAGCGTACGCACGTTGACCGGGGTCGCGGAGGGTTGGGTGTGAAGAAGCATCGTCCGGAACACGCATCGCCTCGGGATCCGGTCCCGCCGCGTCCGAACGCGGCGGGGCGGGGGAGCGCGACTGCCCCGGATGAGCCAAGACCGGTTCCGGACTCGCCGGTGTCCAGCGGAAACGAGTCCATCGCGAAGGGGGAAGGCAGATTGCCGGCGGACGAAGGGACGCTCGAGGCTGTTACGGAGTCCTCGGCCGCAGAGACTCTGTCCTCGGATCCCCCGGAGCGCGCGGTCCTGGAGACCCCGTCCGATGCCGAGGCGAGGGCCGCGGATTACCTGGACCAGCTTCAGAGACTCAAGGCGGAGTTCGATAACTACCGTAAGCGGACTGCGAAGGAGCGCGAGGTCTGGTTCGTCCAGGCCCAGGCCGAAGTGGCCGAATCGCTCCTGCCGGTGCTGGACGATCTTCGTCGGGCCCGGGAGCACGAGAAGCCCGGGGCCGACGGCAAGGCCGATGGCTGGTGGCTCATCTTCAAGCGGTTCGAAGAGACTCTGGAGCGGTTGGGGCTGGAAACGCAGGGGGTGGAGCCAGGCTGCGCGTTTGATCCGGAGCTACACGACGCGATGATGGCCGAACCGTCTGCGGACCATCCCGAAGGAACCATCATCCGCGTTCTCGAGCCGGGGTACCTCTACCGCGGCCGACTGCTCCGGCGGAGCCGAATCTCCTGCTCCTCCGGTCCCCCCGGGGAGTAGCGGTTGGCAGACGTCTCGGCAGGTCTCTCTCATACGGAGCGTATCGAGGTTCTGATCATCGGCGGCCCCGAGCTGGCGGGGTGGGTCACATCCGGCCTCGAGGGGATACCCCACCGAGTGGTTTCGTTCTCAACGGTTCCTGAGGCGCGGGCGTTCGGTCCGGGCGGGCCGGAGTCCCGTCCGGATGCGCCGGAGTCCGGCACCGCAGACCGACGCCAGCCCGACCCCGAGCGTTCAACGGGGCCGAACCCGGCCGCGGCCGCGCTGGACCCTGACCTTGCGCTGATTGAGGAGAGCGCCGACGCGGACTTCCACTCCCGTCTGATCCGGTTCAAGCGTCTCCACCCACGTTGTCAGGTGCTCCTCGTCGGGGCCGAGGAATCGGCACTCAACCCGCGCAGTCTGGGATCGGCGGTCGTCCGTCACTGGTTTTTTCGGCCGGTGGTGCCGCAAGTCGTGGTCGAGACGCTCCGGGCCGCCGGACGGTCGCTGGCGCGCGATCGCCGGGAGAAGGAGCGGCACACGCGCTCACTCGCTTCGCTGCAGGACTTCATCGGCACGCACCCGGCGCTCTGCGACACCCTCGAGCTGGCGCGACGAGTGGCGGCCAGCCCGAGCACTTCGGTTCTGGTGCTGGGGGAGACCGGCACCGGGAAGGGCCTGTTGGCCCGCGCCATCCATGGCGAGAGTCCTCGCGCCGGCGGCCCCTTTGTGGAGATCAACTGCGCGGCCATTCCAGCGAACCTGATCGAGTCTGAGCTCTTCGGGCACACCCGCGGCGCGTTCACTTCTGCGGTGCGCGACAAGCCGGGGCTCCTGGAGCTGGCTGACGGCGGCACGGCATTCCTCGACGAGGTCGGGGAGCTGGAATCGGTCGTTCAGGCAAAGCTCCTGAAGTTCCTCGACGACGGCGTGCTGCGCCGTCTGGCCGCCACGTCGACGGTGCGGGTAAACACGCGGGTGATCGCGGCCACCAATCGTGACCTGGAAGCCGAGGTCTCGCGCGGACGATTTCGCCTGGATCTCTATCACCGGTTGAGCGTGATGGTGTTGCGCCTGCCGCCTCTGCGCGAGCGCCGCGAGGATATTCCGCTGCTCGCCGCGCGCTTCCTGGCGGAGCAGTCGCGCAGCCTCCGGGGCGAACCGATGTCCTGGAGCGGCGAAGCGATGGAAGCGCTCACCGCCTACGACTGGCCGGGCAATGTCCGCGAGCTGATGAACCTGACCGAGAGACTCGCTCTCCTGGCGCCGCCGGGGCAGCCGATCGGAATCGACAACCTGCCGGCGGGAATGCTAGCTCGCGTGCCGCTTCTGCGGGTGCTGGACAAGGGCGAGGCGCCGCTCGTGGTCCTGCCGCCCGAGGGAGTCCCCTTTGATGCGATCGAGCGGGCGGTGCTCGAGGCTGCGTTGCGGCTGGCCGGCGGAAACGTGACCCGGGCCGCGGATCTTCTCGGCATGGGACGCGGCAGTCTCCGCTACCGGCTCGATCGGCTTCACTTCGAGCTCGGCGCTTCGCGGCGGCGGGGTCGCCCGATGGGCCGTCGCCGGCCGCCCCGCGCTGCCTGATCCGGCGCCGCCCACCGGTCCGTGATCAGAGACCGGGCTGGTCCGATGGCGCCGCCTGCGGCCGCACCAGGATGTCGGACGCGATCTCCTCGTCCAGCGCCAGGTCGGTCTCGCCGACCCGCACGACAAACGTCGGGAGCTTCTGCTGCAGGACGAGAAGCGCCCCGGGAATGACGCCGTAGGTTGCGAGCAGGTCGATGCGCGAGCGGCGCCGGGCCCGCACCCGCACCACCTCGCAGCCGCGTCCCGCGGCCAAGGCCGTCAACGGGATCCCTCCGGACTCTTCCTCCGTCGGCCCGGCGCGATGCTTCCGCCGCCTCATCTCCGCCTCCGCCAGGCCGACACCACCAGGCGACGCAACCTTGCGAGTCGCCGGCGAACCGGCTCTTCGTCCGGGAACTGGTACCCGCAGTGCGGGCAGCAAACGACGCGGCAGTGCCGGGAGATCGGGCAACCGACGTGGCACCTCATGTCGGCGGACGAGAATCGCCGGCGGCACAGCGGGCAGTGGATCTCCCGCGCGGATCTCAGACCGGAAGGCCGAGCCATTTTGCCCCCAGCCGGACCACGCCGCCTACGAAGAACGCAAAGGGGAAGATGAATCCGGCCATGGCCAGGGCGATCTTCCAGCCGTGCTCCTTGACAATGATGAAGACATTGGCGATGCAGGGCACGAAGAGAGTGATGACCACCATGCTGATCAGGACCTGCGTCGCGTTCAGGATCGGCGCCGGCCCGGACGCCGCCTCCAGCAGGAAGACCGCCCCGTAGTCGCGGCGCAGGAATCCGACCACGAACGCATCCGTCGCCGCAGCGGGCAGCCCCAGCCAGTGTTGCACGACCGGGGCGGCGGCCTGCCGGATCGCGATCAGCGCATGAGACCGGTCCAGCACGAAGAGGATCAGCGTCCCGAGCAGGAACAGGGGCAGCACCTCCCGCAGATACCACTCGACGCGGGCCAGGGTCTTGACCGCGATGTTGGACAGCACCGGCCGGCGGATCGGCGGAAGCTCGAGCAGGAAGTCCGCGCTGTCTCCCGGAAACAGGCGCGCGGCGAGGAAACCGACCGCCACCATCACCCCGGACACCGCGGCCAGCCAGACAAGCGCCCCCAGAGGAGACACGTGGCTGACCATGGCCAGCAGCACGCCCAACTGCGCCGAGCAGGGCACGCCGAGCGCAAGGAGAAGCGTCACGATGAGGCGCTGCTTTCGCGTCTCCAGGATGCGCGTGGTCATCGTTGCCATGGTGTCACAGCCCAGACCCAGCACCATCGGCAGCACCGCCTTCCCGTTGAGTCCCATGGCGCGGAAGAGCCGGTGCACCATCACGGCCAGACGGGGCAGATAACCGGAATCTTCCAGCAGCGAGAACAGAAGGAAGAAGGTGGCCACGATCGGCAGCACGATGGCCAGTCCGTAGTTCAGTCCCATGGTGAGCGCGCCATAGGGACCGACGAGGAGATCATGGGCCAGGCGGCAAGCCTGTTGGCCGGGAGAGAGGACGACGTCGGCTGGGATCGCATAGGTTGCGGAGGCGACGCTGCGCACCACTTCGGGGCCCAGGGGTATGCCATGCGTGGGGGTCAGCGGGATCTCCGGGCGCCAGGATATGGCCTCGGCGGCGTGGGTGTGGGGAAAAGGCAGCACCAGATCGGTGCCGGCCCGGAGCAGCGGATTGAGCACCTGCCCGAAGAGCCCCTGTTCCATGGCGTCGACCAGCGTACCGGCGCCGAAGAGCCCGACGAACCAAAACGTGCCGAGGAGCAATCCGACCAGAAGCAACAGCCCCTTCACCGGGTGGAGGGCCCAGCCGGAGACGCGTTGTCCGAGCTGACCGGATACCGTCCGTTCCCGACGATAGACCAGATCCAGCAGTCGGCTGGCCTCCCGCTGCCGGGCGTCCTGGATCGCGGCCGCGATCCGATCGGTCTCCTCCGCGGTGCGGGCGTGCAGCATGCGCCGGATCTCGGCGAGCGACGCCGGCGGAACGCTGTTCCCGAGGTGGTCGATCACCGTACTGTCGCCGGAGAGGAGTTGCAGGGCCAGGAATCGGCTGCGCGATCCCAACCGAGGCAGGTGCGCGCCGAGTCGTTCCACCCAGTGCTCGACTTCCGGGGCATGGTGGACGCATCGAGCCGGGACCCGGCAGCGCGGCAGCGCCGCCTCGAGTTCGCCCAGTCCCTCGCGGCGGATGGCGACCGTCTCCACCACCGGCACGCCGAGCAGCTCCTCGAGCAGGGACCGCTCCACCGCGACCCCGCGGGCGCGCGCCTCGTCCTGCATGTTCAGGGCGAGGAGCATGGGACGCCCCAGGTCGGCCAGCTCGAGGAAGAGAAGCAGAGATCGGCGCAGGTTCTTGGCGTCAGCGACCTGCAGGACCGGCGCGTGTCCGGTCTCCAGGAGAATGTCCCGGGTGACCCGCTCGTCCTCGGCTCCGGGCAAGAGCCGGTTCGTGCCCGGAGTGTCGATGAGCGTCCAGCCGACATCGCCCAGGCGCGCTTCGGCCCGGGTGACCTCCACCGTCGTACCCGGGTAGTTCGAGACGATGACGTAGCGCCGGGTGAGCGCGCCGAAGATCACGCTCTTGCCGACGTTCGGGTTGCCGACGAGCACCAGCTCACGGAAGGCCGTGCAATCACCATCCCGCGAGGCCTCGGTCGTCGAGGCCCCGGGGATCTGCTCCCGCATGGCACGCCTCCGACGCTACTGGGTCTTGCCAGACTCCTTGGCCCGGTCTTCCTCGCTGATTCCTTCCTCGCTGATGCCGAAGATCTCGTGGACGTGATCCACCATGCGGAAGCCGTACTTCCGGCAGATCTCCTCCTGCAGCGCTTCGATTCGCTCGTCCTCGAACTCGATGATCTTGCCGGTCCGGATGCAGACCAGATGGTCATGATGCCGGCGCCCGACCACCGACTCGAAGAAGTGCCGGTTGCGGCCAAAAAGCGACTTGCGCAGGATCCCGCACTCCTCGAGAAGAGCCAGCGTCCGGTATACGGTGGCGCGGCTGACCCGACCGTCCCGGCGCTTCAGGGTGCGGATCAGGTCCTCGGCCTCGAAGTGGCGCGGCGCATGGAAGATCGCCGCCAGGAGCTCCTCGCGCTCACGGGTCATGCGGAGTTTCCGCGTCGCAAGGAAAGCCCGGAAACGATCGGTGATCTCATCCAGGGAAGGCGCGTTGGTCTTCCGCGCCGGAGCAGCCGTCGATTGGTCTATCAAGGGACTACCTCCAGAGTCTGGGAGTCGTGAAGACCCCTCCCGGGAGCCCGGGCCCGAGGCCCGGATCCCAACCCACTGCCGGGGGTTCCCGGCCACTACTGCGACAACGCTACAACAGGTGTCGGCAGTCGCCAAGAACTAAATGGAACCGCGTCTCAGTTTTTGGCCCGGGTCCGGGCGGGTCAGTTGCGACCCGATCCGCGGGCCGAACTCACCGTCGCCTTGGGGGTTGCGCGCCAGGGAGTCCGATGGTAGCGTCCAGGGCCGTCCATGCGTACGACGTCAGCGATCTCCGGAACGGATCCAGGGAGGGCCCGATGAAAGCGCACCCCGCCGTTTTGATGGCGCTTCTTGTCCTGTTGCTGTCGGTTGCAGTCTGCCCGGGCGCGGCCCGGGCCGGCGCGCCGGGTATCCCTTCGGTAGCGCTCCAGTGGGTTGTGGCGGACGCCCTGGGGCCTGTCGCCCGGGATTGGAAGCTGGGAATGGGCTTCAATGTCTATGGCAGCCTGCCGTTCAGCTCGCGGCTGGATGTTCGAGCCGACTGCGGCGGGCGCTGGCTCGAAGGGGAAGACCGGGTCGTGACCCATCCCGAGCGCGCGCCGCGCTGGGGCGGCGAGGCCGGTGAATCCACTCGTGACCTGCGGGTCATGCCCTTCACCCTCGATCTCGTCTACCGCTTTGAGGCGTGGTCGCACGGGCGGTTCTGGGTTCCCTACGTGGCCGCCGGTCCCGGCCTCTACGACCTGCGCGGCACGTTCATGAGCGCCGACGGGGAGGAACGAGACCACACTCTCTTCGACTACGGTTGGAATGCGCGCGGTGGCGTGCGGCTGCACCGGACCTCGGGGCTGCACATCTCGCTGGAGACCGCGGTCCATCTCGTGAACACGCCCGGCGAGTGGAGCCCGTTCTGGGAGGTCGCGCTGGGGCTGGGCGCGATCGTCCCGGGACCCTCCCACTGAGCTTGCCCGGCGGAGTTGTGACCGACGCTGGTCGCCGCACCAGGCGCGGCCCGCTCTCGGAGACATCGTGAACCGGCGGGCATGTCTCGTCCTGGTCCTGCTGCTCGCCGGCGGCGCGGGAGGCATCCCCCGGGGTTCGTCCAGCGCCGCGCCGCAGGGCGGACGCATTCCCATCGTTCGCATCGGCCTGGCGCCCGAAGCGTCGCAGGTGCGGATCGGCGCCCGCGGAGACTGGTTCATCGGCATTCTCGGATCGAATCTGCGTCCCACGCTGGTTCCGGCCGCCGAAACGTGGGAGCTGCGCGCCGAGGACGGCCGGCTGGTGGTGCGGGACGGGGCGGGACGCCGGCGCGGCGCGACGTCCGACACCGTGTACGCCTATCCCGACGAGATCGAGAACGGCCCGCTGCAGTGCGGCGACCGGCCCTACCGCGGGGAGTTCCTGGCCTGGGCGGTCGGAAATCAGGTGACGCTGGTCAATGCCGTCGATCTCGAGTCGTACCTCTCGGCCGTGCTTCCGCTCGAGCTCGGCCCGCAGCCGCCCGCGCGGGAACCCGCCCTTCGTGCGCAGGCCGTGGCGGCCCGGAGCTACACGCTTTCGATGATGGGCCGGTGGGCCGACCGAGGGTTCGATCTTCTCCCCACGGTCGAGGACCAGGTTTACGGGGGGTTGGCGGCGGAGAAGCCGGGATGCACCGCCGCCGTCGAGGAAACCCGAGGAATTGTCGGTGTGGATGCCACCGGTCCGATCCGCGCCTTCTACTCCTCCACCTGCGGCGGGCACACGGCCGCGCCGGAAGAGGTCTGGAAGCGGCCGGCCGCACCCTACTTGAGGGCGGTGCGCGACCTGACCGGCCGCGTGGAGCATTCGTTCTGCAGCGGCTCCCCGTTCTTCCGCTGGAAAGAGGAGTGGACCGGAGCGAAATTCGAGGCGGCGATCCGCCGGGGCCTGGATCGCGCCCGTCCGGGCTGGGACCGCAAGACACACGGACGCCTCACCGGCGTCTCGCTCGCCGGCAAGTCCGGATCCGCGCGCGCCGCGCCATTGCGCTTGACGTTCCAGCGTGGGCATGTGGATCTGGCCGGGGACGAAGTCCGTTGGGTGGTGCGACGCCCGAACGGCGAGGGGCTGCGCAGCGCTCTCCTCACTTCGGTGCAGGTGACCCGGCGCAAGGGCCGGATCAGCCGCGTGCGCATCGCGGGACAGGGTTACGGGCATGGTGTCGGCATGTGTCAGTTCGGCGCGATGGGCATGGCCGAAGCCGGATACACGTATGACCAGATCTTCCGCTTCTACTACCGGGGGGCGAGCCTCCGCCGATACTACTAGGCGCGCGCGCCGCGAACGGTCCGGCGGCGGTTGTCCGCTCCCGCGCCAGCCGGGGGCACTCCGTTGAAGGCGTCGCCGCCGGCGCATGCAGGTGGACGTCGATCGGCTCGCTGGATCCTCGGGTTTCCCGGCGATTCGCTGCCCCGCGAGCTGGCACAGGCCGTCGGCGCGGGACGCATCGACGGCGTCGTGCTCTTTCGCGACAACACGGGTGGTTCCGTGGCGGGAGCGTGGGCGATGCGCCGGGAGATCCTCTCGCTGGTGCCGGAGGGGCGTCCGTTCTTCTTCGCCGCCGACGAGGAAGGCGGACTCATCAGCCAGACCTCGCGCCTGGAGCTTCCGGGAGCGGGGGCCTGGCCTTCGGTACCGACGCCGCGGGCGCTCGGGCGAATCGGTCGACCGGCGGCCTGTCGGTTCGTCGGAAGGCTCCTGGGCCGGAGGTTGCGCGCGCTCGGCGTGACCGTCGACTTCGCTCCCTCGCTTGACCTGGACACGGAAGAAGAGAATCCCGTCATCGGATCGCGGTCTTTCGGCGCCGACCCGCTTCGGGTCGGCGTGCTCGGCTTGGCGTTCGCGGAGGGCCTGGCCTCGGCGGGAGTGACTCCCTGCTTCAAGCACTATCCGGGGCACGGCGGGACGCGACTCGACAGCCATCGCGCGTTGCCAACGATGGACCCCGGGGAGCGAGGACGCCACGAGTCGCCGTTTCGGAGCTGTCTGCAGGCGATCCGCGCGCGGGGCGAGATCTGGGCGCGGTGGCCGCGCCCCTGGGTGATGGGTGCGCACGTCGACTGGGGGAGCGGCCTGCCGGCTTCGCTGGACCCCGCGTTGCTGGCGCGGGTGCGGCGGTGGTTGCCACGGACCCCTCTCGTCACCGACTCGCTTGAGATGGGAGCCGTTTCGCTGGCCGGCGGGGCGGCGCGGCAGGCGCTGGCGGCGGGGAACGGTTGGCTGCTGGTGGCGCGGGACTGGGAGGCGGCGCTAGCGGAGATGAAGGGAATGGACGCGGAGGGGGCGGGATCGTCGAGCCCGGCGAGGCCGGCGAGCTCGGCGGGATTGGGCGAGTCGGCGGCACGGTTCTCCGGCTGCCAGGCGCCGCGGATCGACCGGCGGGCGAGACTGCCCCTGCCTCGGGAGGACGGGGCGACCTTGAGCCGGCTGCACCTGGCTTCAATCCGTCTCTCGGCTCCACCATCTGACCTGCCAAGCGGACCGTGGACCTGGGTGGTTCCCGAGGGGCTTTCTCCCTATGCGCGGCTGCGCGACTTTCGGCCTCCACCGGCCGACCGGGCCTCCCGCCAGGCCCGCTCCTGCGCGGAGGTGATCTGGGTGCCCGAGGGGGCCGGCGCCGCATGCCTGGCCGCGACCGCCCGGCGTCTGGACGAGAGCACTCGTCCGGCCCTGGTGGCGACGCTGTTCCGCGGGCCGCCTGCCGAGGCGGCGCGGCGGGCCTGGTCCCCCGTTCTCCGCCATCCACGAGTGCGGCTGGTTGCACACCTGCTCGACGAGCAGTGGCCGGGAGGGCGGCCGGAGCGGCAGCCGGAGAAAGCGGACGCCTCGGCGGATCGCCGGGGTGGGGGCGCGGCCGCCGGAAGGGGAAGGGGAGCGGCTGCCGGGATGCCAGTCGCGCTGACGTCCGGGCCCAGCGTGGAGTCGCTCGTGGCGTTGGCCCAAGCCCTCGAGATGCCGGAATCGGCCTGGCGCCGCGGAGACGACGGGCTTCACTTCCTCGTTGACACCGGGCGCACCCATTTGGCTTAATAGGCGTCTGCGCCGTTCGGGGTCGTAGTTCAGTTGGTTAGAACGCTGGCCTGTCAAGCCAGAGGCCGCGGGTTCAAGTCCCGTCGACCCCGCCATAATCTCTTGCCGCGTAATGAGTTGCTGGCTAGGCCAAGAATGGCCGTCTCCACGATTCGATCATCCGTGCTCCGTAACCGACAGGAACACAATGCGTTGCCGGCACATGGCGTCTCCATGACTCGTCATGTGATGCAAGGATGCTACGCCATAGGAGCGTCGTAGTCCGAGCACCGCCGGCCACAGGCGGGAGCCGCTGGCACATTCGTTGACTTTCGTGCTCAATGTCCGTATTCTGTAATCGTTGACTTTGCGGATTGGAAGTCTGAAACCGTCAACGAGGGAAGATGATCAAAGATCGCATCAAACAGGCCAGGGTTGCCTCCGGGATGACCCAAGGCGAAGTTGTCGGGGCGCTGGCGAGGAAGGGAGTCTCCCTGACCAAGGGGGGACTTTCCAAGTACGAGCGTGGTGGCAGCGTCCCGAAGCCTTCAGTTCTCCGGACTCTCGGGCGCATCCTCGGCGTTGATCCGTCCTACTTCCTGGAGGAGCCAAGCACCAAGGTTCGGTGGCTCGCATTCCGCAAGGCATCTCGGATGGGGAAGGCAAGGCAGGAACGCGTCAAGGCCCAAGCGGAATCGGAGCTTGAGTTTCTCCTGACGCTTCGCCGCTCCCTCGATCCGGCCGCCACGACCGAAGATCTACCGCCCCGAACACGTGTGCGGAAGCCAGAGGATGCCGATCTGGCTGCCGATGGACTTAGGGAGCACTGGCGCCTGGGAGACCAACCCATCGAGAGTGTGACCGCCGCCATCGAAGACGGTGGCGGGGTGGTTGTGGAGTCGGGCGGCGACGAGGATCTCTTCGACGGTTTGTCCGGCTGGGCCAACAAGACCGTGCCCGTAGTGGTCGTGAGCCCGGCGGTGCCGGACGACCGTCGTCGATTCAACCTAGCCCACGAACTGGGGCACCTCTTCATGGACACCGGCAGGGTCGACAAAGGGACCGAAGAGAAACTCGCGCACCGGTTCGGCGCGGCATTCCTAGTGCCGGCGGCCTGTGCGCGGCGCGAGCTGGGTACGAAACGGCGGCGCCTGGAATTTCGTGAGTTGGCGATGCTGAAGCAGAAGTACGGACTGAGCATGCAAGGATGGATTCTTCGCGCTGCGGACCTTGGCATCATTGATCCCTCGCATGTTCGGACGCTCTTTGCGGAGATGAGCGCCCGGGGCTGGCGTCGTGAAGAGCCAGTCGGGTTTGGAGGAAGGGAGCGACCGCAGAAGCTACGGCAGTTGACCGTTCGGGCCTTGGCCGAGGGACTGCTGACCCGCCAACAGGCAGAGCGGATCCTCCCCGGCGTCACCCGGGACATGGACGAGGTTCAGGTGTCCGGGGCACTCAGTGCGAGATCGCTGTTGCGAATGCCCAAGGACGAGCGGGATCGGTTGATGAAGCAGGCGTCGGCACTGGTTGCTCCGGACTACAAGGACGGTGGTGGCCTCTCCGGCTTGGAGTTGCTCTCGGAGGAGGACCAACTTGACCGGTCCGTTGACGACTAATCCGGTACGTGCGGAGGTGTGGCTGATTCGGTTCGATCCGACCAAGGGTGCGGAGATCGGCAAGACGCGGCCGGCGGTTGTCGTGAACTCGCCCTCCGTTGGGCGACTGCCTTTACGGATCGTCGTTCCGGTGACAGGGTGGGATTCCAGATACGTCACGGTGCCGTGGCTTGTTCACCTGAGGCCCAGCCCGCGCAACGGCCTGGCGAAGGAGTCGGCGGCTGATTGCTTCCAGGTGAAGTCCGTCTCCGTGGCACGGTTCATCTCAAAGATCGGGGATGTGACTGGGGAGGAGATCGAGGAGATCAGCGCGGCGATCGCCCTGTGCGTGGGGGCGTAGCCCCTGTGAAGGTGATTGCAGGCGCCGCCTTTCAGCTGGTGCTATCCGGCCTCCTCCTCGTAGTGGCAAGGACCCTTTTCGTCATTCTCGGACGACGGTTCCGCGGGCGGCTCGGCAAGGCCCAGCGGCGCTTCTCCGCGCGCATAGCCGATCGCGCGATAGGTCCGAAGCCGCCTCTCGAACATCCGCAGTAGCATGGGCACCTCGCGGTCCACGTAGTCGTAGATCCGGACCTCCTTCTTGCCGGGATGCAGCCGGTGAAGACGACCTGTGTACTGCACCAGCGTCCCCTTCCACGAGATCGGCATGGCCAGAAAGAGAGTGTCCAGTCTGGCATCGTCGAATCCCTCGCCGATGTAGCGCCCGGTCGCCAGGACGACATGTCCATCGCCTTCAGGCCGCTCTGCCACCCGTGTCGCCAGCTCCCGCCGCTCCTTCGCCCTCATGCCGCCATGGAGTACGGTGAAGCGCCGAGTCGTATTGCGCAATCGTTCGGCGAAGTACTCCAGATGATCCCGACGTTCGGTCAACAGGATGGGCGACCGTCCGTCATCCAAAGCCCGCATCAGGTCGCTCATGATGAGCGAGTTCCTCGTGTCGTCGGTTGCGAGTGCGGCATAGATGACCTGGATGCCGGCCCGATCTGTCTCGCCATAAGTGCGAAACGCCGTCTCGCGGATGATGAGCTTGTGTTCGAACGGTCGATGTGCGGTGTGGCTCTTGGGATCGACGGCGAAGCGCACCGGCCCGAGCTGCATTTCGGTGATCGGATGGTGGCCGTCGCGGCGCTGCAGCGTTGCCGTCAACCCGACAACGTAGCGAGCCTTCACCTCGGACAGCACGCGCTCGAACGACATGGCCGGAATGTGGTGGCATTCGTCGACGATCACCTGGCCGTAGGAGGCCACGCGGTCCTCGACCTGGCCCAGTCGCGTGAGGCTCTGGATCATCGCCACATCCAGCCGGCCGGTAAGCTTGCGCTTGCCGCCTCCGATCCGGCCGATGTCGTTCTCCTCAATCCCGAGAAACATCGCGAGTTGGGTGATCCACTGGTCGAGCAGCGGGCGGCGGTGCACCAGCACGAGCGTATTCCGCTCGCGTGCCGCAACGAGAAACGTCCCGAGTACTGTCTTGCCGATTCCGGGCGGTGCGACGAAGACGCCGATATCCTCCGCCAGGAGGGCCCGTGCTGCCCGTTCCTGTACCGGCGTCAGCGCGCCGAGAAAGCGGAAAGCAACGGGCTCACCCTCGTGACGTCGGTCCTCCGTGATCAGCGTCACACCGCAGGCGGCAAGGAGGGCCCTCAAGTCCACCAGGCATCCGCGTGGGATGGCCACGTGGTCGGAGAACTCCTCCGCGCAGGCGATCACCCGCGGCGTCATGGCCGTCGCGAGCCGCATCTTCTGCTTCTTGTAGAACTCCGGATTCTGAAAGGCGGCGAGCCGCTTGATCTGGTTCAGGACGGGGGAGGGAAGTACCGCCTTTTCGACGAAGACACGTTGCGAAAGGACAGCGCGCACCTCCTTTGGCAGCGTTCCGGTGACGGGCCCGAAGGACGTCCTACCGGAGGGCGGCCGCGCCCAGGGGACTGCATCCTGGTCGGAGTCGGATTCGGCGAAGCGAACCCCAATGACCGTGTCGCGGCGTGTCGCTTCGTGGGTGGTCGCTTCCGCAACCCTGGGTTCCATGCGCACGACGGACGCCAGATAGGTCCATTGCTCCATGTCAGGGTAGGGCTGGAGGTCTTCGTCGAGGAAGACAGTGTTACCCTGCTGTCGCGGTTCGTATTGGAGCGGCAGGGCTATCAGGTTCCCGAATCCCCCGCGGGGCATCGTGTCCTGGCACGGAAAGAGCCTGTCGTAGGACTCCATGCTGAGTTGATGGTGGCGGGTCATCGTTTCCGTTATCAGATGGCAGCCCAGCTTGCGGGCGGTGACCGCAGGCACGGGCGCACTGAAGAAGATCCAGGCGTGGGCGCCGTTGCCGGATCGTGAGCGCTCGATCGAGACCGGCACGCCGATCGAGTGGCAAGTTCCCTGGAAGGCGGACACGTCTACCCGCCAGGATTGCTTGTCGAAGTCGACTGCCAGGAACCAGCAGGTGTCGTCCTCCAGGAGTGGATAGACGCCCATGACGTGACGGTCCTGAAGGTGGTCCAGTACGGCCTGGTCGGTGACCGGGACAAAGGCCTGGTTCGGACACTCTCCGCACTTCACCTTCGGGAGCCCGCAGACGCCTGGCACGAACTTGTCCGTGCACAGCGGAGCGTAGCCGGACTTGCCCGTCTTCTTACTGACGAAACGAGTGGGGAACACGTCCTCGCGACCGCGAAACAGGGAACGGAAGAGGCGCACCTTCTCCACCGGGGTTGTTGGGACCGTCGCTTGAACGAGCAGGGAGCGCCGTGGGCTGACTACCGGCAGCGAGGCCGCTTCCGATTCCCGCCGGAGCGCGTCGAGGCGTGCACGCACATCCGCGCGGTCGCGGTCAAGATCAGCAAGCCGGGCCTCAAGCTCAGCGATCTTGACCCGGATCTCGTCCGTGATCTTCCTGCTCCCCGTCCGTATGGGCCGAGGTCTGGATGTCGGAAAGCTGAGCCCCAAGCCGTGGCAATTCGGTCTCCACGATGGCCCAGATGAGGTCGAGGTCGACATCGAAATAGTCATGAACGACCCGGTGGCGCAGCCCCACGATGCGATGCCACGGAACGTCCACGTGTCGGTCCTTGAACTCCTGCGGCAATCGATTGGCCGCTTCGCCGATCACCGTCAGGTTGCGGATGACGGCATCGATCGCCGTGTCGTTACGCAGGAACGACTCGTGGTCCAGGCCTGCGACGGAGCGCTCGATTCGGTGGATTCGTTCCAGCATGTCCTCGAGGAGGAGACCTGCCGGCCTACGCGACATCGACCAGCTCTTCTTCGATGACGGCCCAGTGCCGAGGGGTGATGGCCCGGCGGGAGACCACGTCCGCGGGAATGCCGAGCAGTGATTCAATCCGCTCCGCCAGATCCACGAACCGCAGACCGATGGAGGGGTCGACCTCTACGAGAATGTCCACGTCGCTGGCTTCGGTCTGCTGACCGCGGGCATAGGAGCCGAACAGGGCGAGCCGGGTCACATGGAAGTCCCGCGCAAGTTCGGGCAGGGCGGTCTGTAGGATCTCCAGGATCTCCTGCGCGCTCCGCATGATCAGCCTCCGGTGAACTCAGCCCGACCTCCGCCCGACCGTCCGCGGAACCCGCCACGGTGCTCAGGCCATGTTAGGGAGATTGCCAGAAAGCAGGTCTTAGCGTCTCCAAAATGTCGCCATGACCCGGGGGGAATCCAGGGGACACGAGGAGACTGGAGGGGGCATAGAGAGCGGTTGCAACCCCTTGGCGGAGAACCCGTTCAGCCCCGAAGTCGCACGTCATCACCGGGTTATGGTTTTGGCTTGGAATGGGTTCAAGTCCCGTCGACCCCGCCATAATCTATTGTAGAACAATGATTTGCGAGCGTATCGAGACTGTGGCGTCTCCATGACTCCAGTATCCCGGCATTACAGTTCATTAGTCCTCAAACAATTGCTGTCTCGTACCACGTTCACGCCCAGATCACTGTCCGCGCCGCCGTGACAGGAGGGGATTGCGGTCTCAGAGCAGCCAGGGGGCCCTCGAGTCCGCGGGACGAGGCCATGCGCGGACCACGTCGAGTCTGGCGTGTCGCGGCCGACCAGCGCGGAATGGATTATGCTTGCAGGAATAATGCTCATGAGCATAATCCTCCCATGAGATTCCTCGATCGCCAACCGGAACTCCGTCGCCTCGAGGCCCTCTCCGCCCGGAAGACCGGAGGGCTCGGGCTGGTCTGGGGGCGCCGGAGGGTGGGGAAGACCCGGTTGCTCCTGGAGTGGGGCCAGCGGGCCGGTGGGCTCTACACGGTCGCGGACCAGTCCGCGGAGCAGGTGCAGCGGCGGTACTTCGCTGAGTCGGTCTCGTCGGTCCTGGAGGGTTTCGCGGAGCCGGAGTACCCAGACTGGCGCGCGCTCTTTCGCGCCCTGGCCCGGCAGGCGCAGCAGGCCGGCTGGCGCGGGCCGCTGGTCATCGATGAGTTTCCTTACCTCGTCGCCTCGAATCCGGCTCTTCCGAGCATCCTGCAAGGCTTCCTCGATCACGAGGGGCGCACCACCGGACTGTGCGTCGTGCTGGCGGGTTCCGCGCAACACATGATGCAGGGGCTTCAACTGGATCGCTCATCTCCGCTCTATGGCCGTGCCGTTGAGGCGCTGGAGCTTCTCCCCCTGCCGGCGGGCTTCATCGGAGTCGCGCTGGGAAAGGCCCGTCCCGTGCAGTCCGTGCGCGCTTGGGCCGCCTGGGGAGGCATCCCGCGCTATTGGGAGCTCGCGGAACCTTTTGGACAGGAGACCGAAGCGGCGGTAGACGCCCTGGTGCTCGATCCGAGCGGACCTTTGCATCTCGAGCCCGACCGTCTCCTCGTGGAGGAACTGCCGCCGGCCGCCACGCTCCGGCCTCTCCTGGACGCGGCGGGAAGCGGTGCTCACCGAATGTCGGAGATCGCCGGCCGCCTGGGAGTTTCGGCAACCTCCCTCGGACGTTCCCTGAACCGGCTTCAGGAACTTGGACTCTTGGTGCGGGATCTGCCGTTCGGCGAACCGGAGCGGGGAGGAAAGAGATCTCTCTACCGGATCGCCGATCCGTTCACCCGAATGTGGTTTCGCGTCGTTGCGCCGCACCGCGCGACCCTGGCCGCGGGAACTCCGGCCACGCGAACGGCACTCTGGCGGCGGCACAGCGATCGCCTCGTGGCTGAAGCGTGGGAGGACCTGTGCCGAGCTTCCGTGCCCCGGCTCGCCACCACGGCACTCGGAGAGGCAGCGGAATGGGGCACTGCCCGCCGCTACTGGAAGGGGACCGGTCATGAGTGGGATGTGGTCGCGACCCCATTGGAGGGCGACGCTCTTCTCCTCGGTGAGGTGAAGTGGTCGGATCGGCCTGTTTCCGACGAGGAGCTTGATCGGATCGGCCGGGCCCTGCTCGCGAAGGGCGTGCCGCAGGAGGGCTGGGCATCGACTCGGCGCCCGGTTCATGCCATCTTCGTACCAGAGCTGTGCCGGTCACACCGCCGGACAGGCGCGCGCCCCTTCCGGGTCATCTCCGCGAGAGAAGTGCTTGCATCGATGCGTTGAAGCCCGAGGGCCTCACCGGAGCAGAGTTCCTGGCGGCCTTGGCCTGGTCGCCGAGCAGAGAGGACAGCGGAAGGAAGCGAACGCGAGCCGCCGGCCTCAGCCTTGCCGGCGCGGTGAACCTGACCGGCCCCTCGCTTGCCCCATTTCGCCCGTGATCGTATTCTCCGACGAGCGAAACATGGGTGGAGGTGGATTATGCGATCTCGCCCGGTGCCATCAGGCGGTGACAGAAGAGGGCCAACGGCCCGAAGCAAGCGGGAGGCAGCCCAGGCCGCAGGGAGTGCGCTCGCCCGCAAGGCCACCATGGGATGGCAGACCACCGACGAAGAGGAAGTGGAGAAGCGGCTCCTTCGCGCCCGCAGCGAGCCGATGCAGATTCGAAACCTGAACCCGGCCGAGGAGTTCTTTAGCGATTTTGCCGTCAGCTCCGAAGCAGGCTGCATGCCCACTCCGTAGAGATCCGCTCCCTTTCATCGCGGGAAAACAGTTGTACCTGCGTGGACTTTCGCGTCAACGGCTTTGGCACCTGCAAGCACATTGAAGCCGTGCTGCAACGGCTCAGGGAATCACGGCCGAGAAAGTGCCGGAGCTTGTCCGAGACGGGATCGCCCAACGCGGAGGTCTTTCTCCGGCGTGCCGGCCGGGTTGAGGTGGCGCTCTCCCTGCCACCGGGACTTCGCGGCCCGATCCGTGAACTTGCCCGCCGGTTCTTTGACTCCGGCGGCAGGCTTCTCGGCCCGGCGGAGAGCTCGGTTCCTGCACTGACCAGGGCGATCGCCGCTCTGCGCGGCCCCGTGCGGCAGCGAGTGCGCCTGTCCGCCGACGTGGTTGAGTGGGCCAAGATCCAGAGCCGGGCGACATCACGCCAGGCCGCCCGGCAGTCCTTTCTCGATGATGTCAGGGGCGGGAAACGATCGATCCGCCTTCTCAGCCAGCCCCTCTATCCCTATCAGGAGGAGGGGATGCTTCATCTTGCCTTCGGAGAACGGGTCATGCTGGTGGACGACATGGGACTCGGCAAGACGGTTCAGGCCATCGCAGCATGTGCTCTCCTCCGGGATCTGAGAGGCATTGAGCGGGTCCTGGTTGTGTCCCCCGCGTCGCTCAAGACGGAGTGGGAGGAGCAGATTCAGAAGTTCAGCGACCTCAACTTTCGGATTCTGTCCGGCCTCAGGCCCCATCGTATGGACGCCTACCGCCACCCCACCTTCTTCACTCTTGCGAACTACGAGCAGGTCATGAGAGACGTCGTCGAGATCAACTCCGTACTATCGCCCGACGTGGTGATTCTCGATGAAGCGCAACGAATCAAGAACTGGTCCACCAAGACGGCGCAGGCGGTGAAGAAACTGGCCAGCCCCTTCGCTTTTGTGCTCACTGGTACGCCCCTCGAGAACCGCATCGACGAGATCTATTCCATCGTGGAGTTCCTGGACCCCAGCGTGTTCGGCCCCCTCTTCCGCTTCAACCGCGAGTTCTATGTCCTGGATGGCCGAGGCCGTCCCTGCGGTTACCAGAACCTGGAGGAACTCCGCCGACGGATCCGTCCTTTGATGCTTCGCCGGGTCAAAGAGGACGTGGAGGAGCAGCTTCCCGCCCGGGTGGACAACAACTACTTCGTCGAAATGGCCGCGGAGCAGCGCCAGATCTACGACGAGTATGAACTGAAGGTGGCGAGACTGGTCGCGGTGACTAAGAGGAGGCCCCTGACCAAGGAGGAGTCGGAACGCCTGATGAAGTGGCTTGCGTGCATGAGGATGCTCTGCGACACCACCTACATCCTGGACCGCACCAGCAAGGTCTGCCCCAAACTGCCCGAGTTGGCCAACCTCTTTGAGGATCTTGGGCTGCGCAACGGCCGCAAGGCCCTGATCTTTTCGGAGTGGGAGAGGATGCTCGAGTTGGTGCGCGACCTGGCGAGAGAAATGAAGCTCGGGTTCGCATGGCACACGGGTTCGGTGCCTCAGATGCGCCGCCGTCAGGAGATCAATCGCTTCAAGAACGATCCTGAGTGCAAGCTCTTCCTCTCGACCGATTCCGGAGGGGTCGGCCTGAACCTGCAAGCGGCAAGCGTGGTGGTGAATCTTGACCTGCCTTGGAATCCCGCGCGCTTGGAGCAGCGGATCGCGCGCGCCTGGCGAAAACACCAGCCGCATGCGGTGAGCGTGGTCAACTTGATTACGCGGAATACGATCGAACACAAGATGCTGGCCACGCTGGCGTTGAAGCGGGATCTTGCCGCGGGAATCGTGGATGGGAAGGGTGATCTGTCGGACATCCGCCTGGTATCCGGCCGGGAAGCGTTTCTCGAGAGGCTCAAGCTCATCATGGGTG
The DNA here is from genome assembly GCA_964473865.1 of uncultured bacterium. GTDB lineage: Bacteria > Eisenbacteria > RBG-16-71-46 > CAIMUX01 > CAIMUX01 > CAIMUX01. The sequence continues at coordinate 34,024 of CAYYQN010000009.1, forward strand.
AGAGGCTTCCGGAGTCAGGCCTGACCAGCGGAAGGAGAGATCGCGGGGTCAGGGTCCCGCCTGCCGCAACTCCGGATTCACACGAGCGATTCCAGCAGGGAATCGCTTCCGAGCTGTCGAGCCGTGTGCAGCTCATTCGCCGTCTTGAGTTCCCCGAAGGAGGGGGCGAGGCGACTCTTGTTGTGGTCGATGATGAGGTCGAGCAACTCGCGCCGGTGGTCAAACGCCTGTACGCGGAATCCGGACAGACGGGAGGCATCGAAGTGCTCGACCGGAGGACATTCGAGGCCGTCGAGCGGTTGGTGTCTCTGGGGCTGGCCTCGTGGCCGAAAGAAGGCAGGGTAGACGTGCAGAGGAGTTCGGCTCTCAAGCGTCCCGGACCCTCTCCCGAGGAAATCCGACGTCGTCAAGCCGGGCACCGTCTCGACCAGGCGGAACGCAAAGCCAAGGTGGCCGAGACGCTTGGGGACGGTGGCTTCCACCGCGAGGCGCTGGCGGCGGTGCGAGACGGGATTGAGCTTGCACTCCACGCCCTGCAGTGCCTGGCCGGCGAAGAGGATGAGGGGAAACCCCGTGGCGACGGGCCATCGTCCGTGATCCGGCTATTGGCAGCGGGGCTCCTCACGGATGAAGGAGCGGCGCGAGTCTCCTTCTTGCGGGAATTGGCGGGTTCAGAGGACATTGGCGATGACGCGGCCAAGCGCGCCCTCGGATCAGGCCTCGAGATCATCCAGACGGCTGCCGCCACCGTGGCCCGCGCGGCCCTCCGGAAGGAACCATCCGAACCGTGAGCCACGGGCCGCGGGCGCCATTCACGCTCGATCTCGGCGCCATCCGTCGACCGAGCCGGCACGGAGCCGGCGACCGAATCGCCAATTGCCAGAACGGAGCTCCTCATCCGTGGCGGGCGGCTCTGCGGCCCCGCGGCGGCCTCCGCCCCGTCTCCAAAATGCCTCCATGACCCGGGGGAGATCAGGGGACTCGGGGAGGCCGAAGGGGACGTGGACAGCGATCGCAACCCCTTGGCGGAGAACCCGTTCAGCCCCGAAGTCGCACGTCCTCACCGGGTTATGGTTTTGGCTTGGAATGGGTTCAAGTCCCGTCGACCCCGCCATTTTTCGCGTTGCGCGTCCGTCCGCCGGTCGCAGGGTGATCACTCGCGAGGACGGGGGGCGTCCTCCCAGCGAAGCCCCGTCTCCGGCGCGTACCGCCGTCTCTCCCCCGGGGCACTTCTGGTACACTCGCACAATGGTCTTCTGTCGCACGCAGTTCTCAACCCAGCCCTGGGAACCGGCCGGCCAGGTTCCAGGGCCCGCACAGCCTGGGCGGTCGAGGCACCGGCCCGGGTTCCGCCCGTCCGCCCTCTTCGGAGCTGCGTGATGGGGACCGCGTCTTCGGAGATCACCTCCGCGCCTCGGTTCGAGTGGCTCCGTTCCGTGCCGGAGGTGCTCCGTCTCGGTCGCGACTGGGACGGTTGGCTGCGCGAGTGGGGTGTCGACAACACGTTTCTACGCTGGGACTGGATCCGCCCCTGGCTGCGTATCTACGGCCGAAAGACCGGCATCATGGTCGGACTCCTGAAGGCCGGCGACACGGTGATCGGGCTGGCTCCGCTTCAGCTGGTGCACGAGAAGGTCAGTCCGGTGGGTCCGACGCTGCGCAGCGTGCGATTCGCTGGCGATGGGCCCCTTTGCCCGGACCACCTGGTCTTGCCGGTGGTGCCCGGACAGGAGCAGACCTACGCCCGTTTGCTGGTCGCCGAGCTTGGAGCCCGGCGCGCGTCGTGGGACCGCATCGAGCTGCGGGACCTCCTCGAGACCCACTCCGCCTGGAAGGAGTTCGAGTCGGCGGCTCGAGCGGCCGGTTTCGCCCCGGTCTCTCGGCCTCGGACCCACTGCCCGTACCTCACGTTGCCGAGCACGTGGGAGGAGTACCTCGCTTCCCTGCACCTGCACCAGCGCAAGACGCTGCGCTACGGGTTCAACCGCCTGGAGCGCAAGCTTGGCGCGGTTCTGTTCGAGCCGTCCTCGATCTCCCAGGTCGACCATCTGATGTGCCGTCTCGCGACCCTTCACAACGAGCAGTGGGAGGCGCGCGGCCGGCGGGGCGTCTTCTCGAACTCCCGATTCACTCTCTTCCATCAGATCCACGCCCGGCGGGCGTTTCGCTCGGGGCGTCTGGTCCTGTTGGCGCTGAAGACGGAGGAACGCGAGGTGGGTGTCTCGCTCGTCTTCCGGCGGGATCGAGCGGCCGAGGGATATCAGGTCGGGCACGACCCGAAGCTTCGCGAACTGGGGATCGGTTCGCTCCTGGTCGTCTCGGTGACGAAGTACGCCATCGAGCACGGCCTGAGGGAACTGGACATGCTCCGGGGTGCGGGAGACTACAAGTTTCGGATCTCGTCGGAGGAGCGGCGCGGCATCGACCTGACCATCGGACGCGGCACCGCCTCCGATCTTGCCGGCCGGCTGGCGCGGGGCAGCCGGCGGCTGACCGGAGGCGTCTTTCGCGCGGTGTTGAACCGCAAGCAGATCAACCGGGTGAAGAGGGCCCTGCGCATCCGCTCCTGAGGGTTCACACGGAAAGGAGTCCCGGGACGTGCTGATGCCTTGCTTGGCAAGCGCCTCCGCGATGACCCGACTTGCGGAGTCCCCCGCGTCTCCCGGGGCCTGCTGAGGGAAATGACCGTTCGCGCGACCCCAAGACTGGATGGGAAGCAGGTCCTCACCCTCCTTGCGGTAATGGTCCCGCTCGCGCTGCTCTGGTCCACCTGGGTGGTCTGGCCGCTCAAGATCCTGGTGGTGTTCTTCCACGAGTTGAGCCACGGACTCGCGGCGATCCTCACGGGTGGATCGATCGCCCGCATCGAGGTCGTCCGAGAACAGGGCGGCCTCTGCGTGACCCGGGGCGGCAACGGCTTCCTGACGCTGTCGGCGGGCTATCTGGGGAGCGCGGTCTGGGGAAGCCTCGCGCTGCTGCTGTCCAGCCGCACGCGGCTGGATCGCCTGGCCACGGTGGCGATGGGCGGTCTCATCCTGTTGGCCGTGCTGATCTGGGTTCGGCCGATCCTGGGCTTCGGGTTCGGCTTTCATCTGCTGGCCGGTCTGGTGATCCTGGCCATGGGCGCCCGCCTGCCGGAGCGCGTCAACGACATCTTCCTGAGGGTCTTCGGCCTCACCAGTTGTCTGTATGCGGTGCTCGACATCTGGTCCGATACCATCAGTCGGTCCCGTCTGCGTTCCGATGCCCGCTTGCTGGCCGAAATGACCCACATTCCAACGGTGGTCTGGGGCGGCTTCTGGATCCTCGTCGCCCTGACCCTGGCGGCTGTGTCTCTGGCGAAGTGCTGCCGCATCCGGCAATCCGCCGAGCCCCCCCCGACCGGCGCCCGGTCCGTGGGCCCCACCGGGTAGAGCCGCCCGCGGAGTGGTGATGGCGGCCCGCCGCAGCGGTCCGCGCCGGGTTCCGAGTCGCCCGCCGTCTCCGGTGAGTGGGCTAATGTGAAGCATCCATTGGAGATATTGGTGATAGCGGACCCGGGCGCTCGCGGCTTTCGGCCCCCCCGTGAAGCCCGACTCGCGGTGAGCTTCGACCCCGGTCAAGCCGTTCCTCCTTCGCAACCTGGGCGGGTCTACCGACGTACAGTGGGTCCGGGTTGCCACGGTTCGAAGTGACCGGTTCCCTGCCCCCGGGAGGACTCGATGAAAAAGCGGCTCCGTTGGATCGTTCCTCTTGTGATCGTCACCGTCGCGGCCGGGGCGTTCTTCGCGCGGCCCCGTCGTGCGCGCACCCCTTCCCCCGCGGAGGCGGTGGCGTCGACGCAGACGGACAGCCGCCGCGCCCGGGCGGAGATCGATACCGTTTCCGTTCGGCTGGCGGAGACCGGGCTCATCCAGCCGAAGACCATGGTGCTGGTGAAATCGATGGTGAGCGGAAAGGTGGTTCGCCTCCATGTCCGCGAAGGGCAGGACGTGGCGCGCGGCGATCTCCTGGCCGCGGTCGGTCCGGACATGGCGCAGGCCCGCACCGTCGCGAGCCTCAAGAGCGGATACGGCCGGGCCAAGGTGGACCTCGAGCGCTCCCGGCAGGACTATGAGCGGGATCTCGAGCTGCATGCCAATGGCCACATCTCGGATGCGAAGCTGAAGCTCTCGCAGGATGCATACGACATCGCCAGGATCGAGTACCAGTCCGCGCATGAGCAATTGCAGCTGGCGGCGGAGGACGGGGTGACCGTGGACGAGGCCGAGCCGCAGGCCGGGCGGCTTCTCGACATCCTGGCCCCCTGCGCGGGAACCATCATCAACCTCGACATCGAAGAGGGCGAGATCGTGACCTCGGGCGCGGTCTCCTACACCAGCGGCACGACGCTCATGACCATTGCCGACCTCTCCGTCATGCAGATCAAGGCGGGCGTCAACGAGGTTGACATCGGCAAGATTCGCCGAGGCCAGGCCGTGAAGATCGACGTGGATGCCTACCCGGGCGTTACCTTCGAGGGCCGTATCGCCAGTGTGGCGCCGGCGGCTCGCGACGAAGAGGGAGTGAAGATCTTCGACGTCGAGATCGACATCACCGAGTCCGACGCCCGGCTGCGCCCGAACATGACGGCCAACATCGAGATCCAGGGGGATCACCGCGCCGGTGTGCTCGCCATTCCGATCGAAGCGGCCTTCAAGAAGCAGGGGCGCTATGTCGCCTATGTCTTCGACGGAAGCCCTCAAGAACCGGTCGCGCGGGACATCGTGACCGGCGTTGCCAACATCGAGAAGATCGAGATCGTGTCCGGCCTGGCCGCGGGGGAGGTCGTGGCTCGATACGATCCGGAGCTCGAGGGTCGGGACAACTCCGAAGACGCTCTGCGCCGCCGGCGCATGGCCGCCGGCGCCCGGAACCGGTGAGGCCGACCGTGTTGATTGCCACGGAAGGAGTGCGGAAGACCTACGACCTCGGCGCGGTTCAGGTGGAGGCGTTGCGGGGCGTGACCGTGAGCATCGACGAGGGTGAGTATGTCGCCATCATGGGCCCTTCCGGTTCCGGAAAGTCGACCCTGATGCACATTCTGGGCTGTCTCGACACGCCGACCTCGGGCCGCTACCAGCTTGGCGGACGCGAGGTGGGCGGCCTCACCGGGCGGCGCCTCGCGCGGGTGCGAAACGAGGAAATCGGGTTCGTCTTCCAGAACTTCAATCTGCTCCCGCGGATCGACCTCGTCTCCAACGTCGCGCTCCCGCTGACCTACGGCGGCGGCGTCCCCAAGAAAGAGAGACGGGCGCGGGCCAGCGAGCTCTTGACTCGGCTCGGGCTGGGCCATCGCCTGCGCCATCGCCCCAACGAACTCTCCGGGGGAGAACGGCAGCGCGCCTCGATTGCGCGGGCGCTGGTCAACCGGCCGCGCATCGTGCTGGCGGATGAGCCGACGGGGAACCTCGACTCCCGGACCGGCAAGGAGATCATGGAGATCCTCGACGGTCTCGGCCGGGAGGGAACGACCATCATTCTCGTCACGCACGATGCCGGAGTCGCCGCCCATGCCCACCGGACCATCCAGATCGAGGACGGAATGGTGGCCCGCGAGGACCGATCGTGAATCTCCTCGAGAGCATCGACGCCGGCGGGCGCGCCATGGCCGCCAACAAGGCTCGGGCGGTGATCACCGGAGTGGGGATCGTCCTCGGCGTCTCCTCGGTGGTCACCCTGCTCTCGGTCATGCGGGGAGGACAGCAGCAGACCGAAGCGTTCTTCGCGGAACTCGGCGGCGCCACGGAGCTGCGGATCACCAACACCCATACCGACCGGGTCTTCCGCACCGCCGCGGAACGGGCCTCCGAACGTCTGACCTACCGAGACGCCAAGGCCATCCTTCGCGAGTGCCCCTCCGTCCGGACGGTCGATCCCGAGATGACGAGGTTCTTCAATACCGCGTATCGGGAGAAGACCTTCCTGATGAAGGTCCTCGGAACGACGTCCCACTATCCCTACGCCGACGACATCTTCATCGAGCGCGGCCGCTTCATCACCGATGCCGACTGTGAGAACTACGCGAATGTGGTGATGATCGGGTCGACCTACAAGTCCGATCTCTTTGGCGACGAGGATCCTCTGGGCCGGACAATCCAGATTCGGGGGGTGCCGTTTGTCGTGGTCGGCGTCATGGAGAAGAAGGAGTTCTATTTCCGCGGAGGCGGGAACGGCGACCGCAACGTCCTGGAGTGGCTGAACCGGAGCCTGTACATGCCGATCACGACCATGACGAAGCGGTTCACTGTCCACGACCGGCTCGATGGGCTCGAGATCAGTGCAACGTCCGTGGAGGCGGTCCCGGACCTGACGGAGGAGGCGCGCACGGTCTTGAAACGCCTGCACGGGGTCGATGATTTCACGATCGAGTCGAAGTCGGGGCAGTTGGCTGCGCAGAACGAGGAGGGCCAGTTCTTCAACATCGTCTTCTCGGCGGTGGCGTTCGTCTCCCTCTTCGTGGGCGGGGTCGTGATCGCCAACATCATGCTGGCCTCGATCCGGGAGCGGATCCGGGAGATCGGGGTGCGCAAGGCGATCGGGGCCAGCGGCTATGACGTCTTCGTCGAGTTCCTGGTCGAAGCGCTGGTGATCACCACCACGGGCGGGATCGTGGGACTGCTGCTCGGCATTGGGTTGAGCGCGGCGGTCGACCGATTCCTGGGGATGCCGGCGCCCCTCTCGCCCATGACCCTCGTGGTGGCGCTCGCGACCTCGGTCGGCGTGGGGCTCGTCTTCGGCATGGTTCCGGCGATTCGCGCCGCCCGGCTGAATCCCGTTGAAGCGTTGCACTACGAGTAGGCGGAGAGGATCCGGATGGACCTGATCGAGAGTATCGGGAGCGGGCTCACGGCGATCCGCACGCACACCCTCCGCTCGGTGCTGACGCTGGTCGGGATCATCGTGGGGGTGGCGTCGGTGGTGGCGATGTTCTCTTTCGTGAACGGGGTCAAGGCGCGGGTGTTGGAGGACTTCGCCAACTCGGGGTTCGACAATGTCTTCTTCGTCGCCAACCGCCGGCCGGACAATCCGGACAACGTGGCCCGCCTCAAGGCTTCCGTGGGCCTGTCCTTCCACGACACCGAGGTCCTGCGCCGGGAGGTGCCCGAGATTCTCTATCTCTGTCCGACCACGGAGTCCGGTCTCGTGGCCCGGGCGGGCAGCGAGGCGCGGCGCGTAGAGACGTTTGGGGTCAGCCCGGACGGGTTCCCGCTTCTCAAGCTCGATCTGGGCGAGGGCCGCGAGATCTCGTGGGCCGACCTGGAGACGAATGCGCATGCGTGTGTCCTGGGAGAGATCATCAAGGAGAGGCTCTTCGGTTCCGCAAACGCCGTCGGGCAGTCGGTTCGGTTGGGGGATGAGCGGTTTACGGTCGTCGGGGTGTTGCGGATGAAGCAGTTCAGCCCGATGTTCGGTCGCAGCGGGCAGGAGGAGTACCACGAGAAGATCTACATCCCGGTCACCACGGCCATGCACTACCTGACCGGGACCAAACGGCTTGCGTACTTTGCGATCCGCCTTCGCAACGGGACTGACATTCCGGCCGCCTACCAGAAGATCCACTCCATCCTGCTGCGTGAGCACCGGCAGATCGAGGACTTCCAGATCGAGAACGTGGCCGAGAACATCGCCGAAGCGCTGCGGGCGGTGGACCGGGTGGCCCGGACCTGGAGCCTGATTCTCGGCTCGGTCGCAACGATTTCCCTCCTCGTCGGCGGCATCGGGCTGCTCTCGGTACTCCTCATCTCAGTCCACGAGCGGATCCGGGAGATCGGCATCCGAAAGGCGATCGGGGCCGATGATTCCGCAGTCTTTCGACAGTTCCTGGTCGAGTCGGTCACGCTCAGCGCGGTGGGCGGCGTCATCGGACTCCTGCTGGGGGCCGGGCTGTGTCGCCTGATCACCTTCTTCGCGCAACGGGCCGGTCAGGCGTTCGACATTCCGGTCTCGGGCACCGGGGCGCTCCTCGGGGTCGGTTTTGCGCTTGGCGTCGGCGTGCTGTTCGGCTGGTACCCCGCCTTCCTGGCGTCTCGCCTGGACCCCATTGCCGCGATCAGCCGGAACGCGTGAGGTCGGCCGACGCTGCGATCGCGACGCGACACGTGTTGACATCGTCCCGGGGATCGGCTAGAATCTCCGCCGCGTGGGACACGTGACGCCCAAGGCACCAATGGGTAAATCCCGCGGGCAGGAAAGAGAGGGAACCATGAAACGAATTTCCATGAGCATCACGGCTGCCGTGATCATGCTGGCGTTGGCGGGTCCATCGCCTGCAGCGACCCTGAGCTTCTTCAACAACGGCGCCTACGTCGATGTGGGAGAGGAGGGTGCCCACTTCCGGGCCGATCTGGTGAGCATGGGGCACACCGTGGTGGACTTTACAGGGATCACCGCGTCGGACTTCACTGCGGCCACCTCTGCGGGCCAGGTCCTGGTGTTTCCGGAGATGGAGATCGCGGAGCTGGTTGTGGACCTGGATGCCGCCGGCCTGGCGGTCCTGAACTCCTTCGTGGCCGGGGGCGGGCACATGGTGCAGGCGAACGCCTGGCAGGGCAACATCGGTCTCCCCAATGCGATCTTTGGCTACAGCCTGTCGCAGGTAGGCACCATCGGGGCGACCGACCTCGACGGCGCGGCCGCGGCCGGGACGCCGTTCGCCGGCGGGCCGGCCGTCCTGCCCGGAAGCGATGCCGTGGAAGGAGTGCTGTCGTCCTCCCTGCCGGTAGGCGCGCGGAACTTCTACCACGGCGATTATGCCGGACTGGATTGCTCCGCGGTGTTTGGCGTCCAGTACGGTCTGGGCTGCTACACGTACCTGGGATTCGACTGGTATGAGACGCCGACGTCTGCCGAGTGGTTCGACGTGGCCCAGAGCGGGCTGCAAAGCTGTGTGCACGTCGTTCCCGAACCCTCGGCGCTGCTGCTGCTGGGCGTCGGCCTGATCGGCGCGGCCGCCTTGTTCCGGAGGACGAAGGGCAACTGACCGACCGCCGACCCGGGGCGGGGGATCAGGATACACTGACGGGATCGCTGGGCGCGGTCCACTGATTCCCCGCCTCCTTCATTGTCTTCCTTCCTTCCGTCCTTCCCCGCGATGCTGCAGATCCGCGCGTAGCTCAGCGGGCCGCTACCGATAGATGGCCTTGATCGTTCCCCAGCTGTTCGATTCGCTCGGAGTCGGCTCCCCGGGGATGGACTCGATGAAGTCGAACCGGACGTTGCCGGTTACCGTGCCCACGGAGATGCCGCCGAACGAGAGCGAGATGGACTGACCGGCCCAGGCCGCCAGGTCCACCACGATCGGGCCGGTCCAGATCGGGTAGGTGTTGTTGGCGGTGACCATCTCCAGGCTCCACACCTCGGTGCCGTTCACTGCGACATAGACGTGGTCCCCGTCCGGCGGGACGTCGTCCGCATCCGGACGGAACGACACGTAGAAGAACGACAGGCTGGTTTCATCAATCGGCACCTGCAACGTCTGAGTGACCGACGATGTGACCGCAAACGCCTGGCCGTAGCTGTCGTAGCAGTATCCGCCGGCCCAGTAGTCGAAGTACCCGTCCCAGGAAGAGACGTACCAGGCGGAGGCAAAGTCCCCGATCCACTCACAGTCGGGGCTGTTGCTCGCTTCGGTCCAGGCCGAGGCCGGCGGCGGACCCTGCTCGAAGCTGCCGTCGTTGATCAGGCCGCGCGAGCCGGCAGGCGCGTTCTGCTGGTAGAACACGGCCGGAACCCAGGTTCCGTCCCGATCCAGGGAAGCGGCGGCCGCGACTCCGGCGCAGAGCGACAAGAGAGCGAGGAGCGATACGAGACTGGCAACCGGTTTCATGAGCATTCCTCCTTGAGGTGAACAGCTGGCATTCCCAGAGGGCCGCGTGAAGTCGCGGGCCTCGGGCCTTCATCGCCGCCCCGGGCGCGGCAAAAGCCGCGGCGGCGACAGACCGGTCGGCTCGCGAGCATCCCAGGCCTCACCGCACGACGACGAGCTTCGTGTTGTAGGTCTCCCCGGCATTCAGAACCTGGACATAGTAGACACCGGTGGGAAGACCGCGCGTCGAGAACGAGGCGGTCGTCCCCGAGGTCGATGCTTCGCGCAGCAACCCGCCGCCTATGGAGAAGACCCGCACATGGGACGACGGCCCCCGGAGGCCGAAGAGAGACACCTGGCCGGTCTCGTTTGCCCGGTCATGGACCAGACGGACGGGAATCGAGGACCCCGCCCGCGGCGTCGAGACTCCGCTGGGGAACAACTGCGCCAGGCCGCTGAACGTGGGCCCATAGCGATAGGCCCGCAGAACCGGGCCTGGGGCGGTGATGGAGGCCACTGTGACGCCGGCATCGTTGAGCTCTTTGATCGAGGTCGAGCCGCCCCGGGTCACCAGCGTGTTGCCGTTGGGAAGACGCTGGCACGAGCCCTCGTGATCCTGGAACGCGAACGGGATCGTCGTCATGGCGCCGGATATCCGGGTGAATTCGGCCACCCGGTCGCCACCGTTGTGGACTACCAGCAGGTTGTTGAGGCGCATGGCGGCCGCATCGGCGTCCGGCATCTCGATGTCGGTCCCGAGGAAGTATTTGTGAACCCAGATCGCCGCATGGACGCGGCCGGTCCCCGCAACCTTGTAGGTCTTGACGATGCTTCCCCCGGCCACGCTGTGATCGATCACCACGCACTTCCGCTGAGGCTCCTGCATGTCGATCAGGATCTGATCGAGTTCCGGGTTGTAGCTGACGGAATTCATGTAGGTCATGCTGCCCGTCAGGCTGTCCGGCAGCGAGCACTGCCAGACGATCGTCCCGGTCGTGCTTCCGGTCGGCTGGACCTCGAAGATCTTGGACACGTTGCTCGCATCGGTCGGGATCAGGATGTTGCCGTTCGGCATCGGCTCCACGTCGTAGCCGGCCCGGGCCGTGGCATCGCAGAATCGATAGTCCCAGATGATCTGACCGTCCCAGTTGATCTTCTGGAAGCGGCCGTTGGGATAGGCGCCGTCGTGATGCGGCTGGGTGCAGGTGGAGTTCTGGATGGGAACCAGCACGCTGCCGTCCGGCAGGAGATACGCGCTGACCTGAGCCGTGCCGCTGGCGTGCCAGGTGTGCACGCTGGTGCCGCTCATGTCGAGGAGATGGACGGTCGATCCGACCGCGCACAAGGTGTAACCCTCATACGGAGTGGACGCGGCGGCGCCGCAACCGAAAAGCGCAAGCCCGAGGAGCGCCAGGGCGACTCCGCGTAGTGGTGAGCTCCGAACCTCTGCCATGTTCCCCCCTGGGTTTCCGGGCGCTCACTGCAAGCGCCTGCTCTTGGGTCGTTGCGATTTCAATCCGGACGAAGCGTGTTGCCGGCCCTTCGTCTGGGCCTATTTCAGCACCAGCATCCGCCGGCTGACCGTCCCGTCGGCTGCTTCGAGACGGCAGAGGTAGACGCCGGAAGCGAGGCTGCGGCCGTCGAATGCGTGCCGGTGCACGCCGGGCCCCAGTTCCCCGGAAACAAGGGTCTTGACCCGGCGTCCCTGGAGATCGAAGACCGCCAGCTCCACGTGGCCGCGGTGGGGCAGGCTGTAGGAAAGCACGCACTCCCGGCGGAACGGGTTCGGACGGTTCTGTTCGAGGGCCAACCGGATGGGCAGCGCCTCGTCGGTCACCGAGCTCTCCAGCGAGTTCTCCGCACCCGGCGTGGGCCCGGTGGTGGCGAGAAAGGGGCCGGTACCGTCGGGGATTCGCGCCATCGCCACGTTCAGGGTCTGGGCCCCGAAGGTCGTGCTGTCGACCACGGCGAGATCGGGATTGGACAGGATGATCCGCTCGCCGCCGGATGACAGCTTGAAACCGGCGTGCAAGCCTTCCTGGTCCAGGTCCTCATCCGCCCAGATGATGAGATACCCGTCTGCCGGGATCTGCGTGCCGGCGGGGAACGCCCACTGCTTCAAATTGGACGGGTTGTCCGTCATGTAGACGCCGCCCAGATCCAGCGCGGATTCGGTGTTGTTGCGCAGCTCGATCCAGTCCTCCACCTCGCCGGCCGGATCCGTAAAGAGGTCTTGTGTCGCCATGAACTCGTTGATCACGACATCCGGAGCGGTGAGGTAGGCGCCGTTCGGCGCATTGAAGGTGGGTGCGCCCTGAATCAGCGGTCCGGTTCCGTTCGGCACGCGGGCCATGGTCAGATCGACAGTCTGCGGTCCAAACGCGACGGAGTCGAGCACCGCGGACGCCGCCTGCGACAGGATGATGTACTCGCCGCCGGCGGAGAGCTTGAAGGTCGCGTGGAGTCCCTCTTGTCCGGCGTCGTCGTCGGCCCAAACGATCAACAGACCCTGAGCGGGTATGATCGTGCTGTCGGGGAACTGCCACGCCGTCGGCGCGGCCGGCGCATCGGACAGATACATGCCCCCGAGGTCGATGTTCCGGGTGGTGTTGTTGGAGAACTCGATCCAATCCTCGGCCTCGCCGGCCGGATCGAGAATCAGGGTGTTGGATGCGGCGAACTCGTTGATGGAGATGTCCCCGCGGGTCAGTCCGTTTGCCGCGTTGAAGGTCGGGGTGCCCAGCAGGAATGGTCCGGTTCCGTTCGGGATCCGCGACATGGTCATGTCGGTCGTCTGCGCCCCGAAGGTCACGGAGTCGAGGAGTGCGGCCTGGGCGTCGGAGAACAGGATCTGCTCGCCGCCGGCAGAGAGCTTGAAGGTCGCGTGGAGCCCTTCCTGTCCGGCGTCGTTGTCGGCCCAGACGATCAGATACCCGTGGGGGGCGATGACGGTGCCGGACGGGAACTGCCAGGCCGTCGGAGCGTCCGGATTGTCGGTCAGGAACATCCCGGTCAGAGGGATATTCTCGGCGGTGTTGTTGAAGAGCTCGATCCAGTCCTCGGCTTCTCCGGCCGGGTCCAGGATGAGGGTATTGTCGGCCGCGAACTCGTTGATGACCACGTCGCCCGGGTTCACGCTGGCGGGGCAGGTGACACCGAGGGCCGAAAGCTGCGCCGCGACGTTCGTGGCCCGGGCCGCAATGAACGACTTGAGCCCCGGTTTGCGGTGCCCGGCGACCGTGATGTCGCTCACCTGGTTGGTCTCGAACTGCTCATCCGTGTACATCTTCCGCGGATCGGCGTAGACGTAGGGGCGGATGGCCGGCGCCAGGGCGTCGATCTGCGCATTTAATCCCTCGACGGAGAAGTAGTTCGTAAACAAGCGACAGAAGGCGGTGAGATACTCGCTGCAGAGCGTCGGGTTGTTGAAGATCCTGGCGACCAGCGGGCGGTTCGCCTCGTTGCTGACGTAGGTGATGCTCAGGTTCTCGTAGTCCTGGGACAAACCCCAATAGGAGCCGAAGCTCATGCCGGTGTCCCACATCACCCATTCCATCTTGGTGGTGGCCTCGTTGAAGTAGCAGTAGAAGTTGCGGCCGCTCCCGGCGTAGTCATCGAGGCTGGAGAAGAGGAGGTCGGTGGAGATGGCCCGGTAAATGCTGTTCAGATTGACCACGGGCGGCAGAGCGGTCGCCACGTCCGGGGTGTTGTTCAAGGAATCGATGACCGCGATCAGGTCGGTCCAGGGATTCGGCGAGTCATCCGTCTTGAGCTCATAGCGGGCGTAGTAGAGCGCCGGATCGGAACCGTACCATTTGAAATCGGAGATCGGCGCCCCGAAGAGACCGTCCATGGCCTTGTAGAGGTTCCCGTCCTTGTTGCCGAACCGGCCGGACATGAAGGTCTTGTCGACATGCTCGACCATGCTGTAGAAGCCCCAGAGTTCGCCGTTGAGATATAGGGATGCGAAGTTCCCGCGCGGCGCCGGGATATTCGCGGTGCGGCAGTAGTCGAGGAACAGCTTCTCCCGCATGAAGGTCGGATCTTCCCAGCAGTTGTTGAGATGTACGCCCTTGAGGCCGTCCCAGCGCTGATCACCGAGGAACTCGTCGAAGCTCAGGCGGAACGGCTTCTTGTTGTTGGGGTGGGTGTAGGAGGCGTTGCCCTTGAGCCGGACTCCCACACTGTCGTAGGCGACGCCGTCGATGGTGACGGTCGCCGGCATGTAGTGCTCCAGCCCTTCGTTGTAGTAGAAGACGAGGGAGTCCCACCAGGCGGTCTGCGTGAACTCGATGTTGATCGTGAAGACCTGGGTTCCGGAGAAGATGCTCTCCCCGGCGCCCTGGGCGGCCGACGGCCCCAGCACGGCCAGGAGCAAGAGTGGCCACAGCAGCATCTGAGCCCGTTTCATGGATCCCCCCTTGTGCGGTGTCCTCAGTAGGAGCCCGGCGGGAACCGGCGAGACGGAGTCCCGCGCGCCCGTTCCGGCCTGAGGCGGAGAGCGTCGGATGGAGCCGACTGGTCTTGCGGACCGCAGCGCCGCGGCCCGGAGGCGACCGATCTGCAGTCACCCGGGGAGCGGGCGCCGGGCTGGCTGGCGGCCCGAGCTCGGGCTGCGGCCTTCCCATTCCGGCCAGCAGTGTGGCTCATCCCAGCCTTCTAGACAGTCACACGGTGCAGAATGTTACAGCATCCCATCGGATTCCTGCCAGAAATATCGGAAAATCCCGGATTGCGGGAAACGCACTCCGTGGCCGCGACGGAGTGGGAGGAGTCCGCAGGCTTGCGCGGTCCAGGAGGCTTCCGTCGGAGCTTGCCCTCGGGCAGGTTTGGCGCCGCGAGGAACTCGCAGACTCGCACGGACCACGAGACTTCAGAGCGAAGCCCGGAACTCACCGTCCGGAGTCGCGGCCCAGGCCCGGAAGCCGCGGAGGGCGCCCTCCTGGGGGCGGCGGGCCGTCTTTTCCGAACAGCGGGGGCTCGCGCCGATCGAAGATCTTCTGCTGCTTCGGGTTGAGCACTGCGCGCACTTCGAGGCGCACGGAATCCGAGATGGCGCGAAGGCGCGGGATGAACGCCCCGAGAACCTCGTCGGTCAATGGCCGGCTGTCTCTCAGAATGGCGGCAATCACTCGCTCCTGCTCCGGAGTCAGATCGAGCCCCCGGGCCAGCTCCGGAGGCACCCCCTCCGGTGGCGGGTCGCTGTGGTGCGGCGGCGGGCCGCCGAACGGTCGCATCTGCCCCCGAGCGACAATGACCCGGTCGAGGGCCAGGCCGACCAGGGCCCCAATGATGAACACCACCGCCAGCAGCAGGATGGCCTGAAGCCGGAGCCGTCCGAGCGCCTCGACCCCCGACTTCACTGCGACAACCCCTCGGTTTCGAGTAGCTGCCCCGGCGTCGGCTGCGTCCCGGCCTGCACCCAGGTGGCCCAGGCGCTGGGCACTCCCATCGCCTCCGTCAGCGTTCCGTGGCTGGCGGCGGAGGGGGCACGTGAAGTCAGGAGAACGGTGAGGCAGGCCGCACCAAGGGCCCCCGCAACCGCCAGGATCGGCCGGCGCCACTGGATCAGCAGATCACCGAGGCCCGCACGCGCTTGCCGGCGGACCAGCTCCGGCGTCGCCGCGGTCAGGACCCGCCGGACGAAGCGATCCAGATCCCTGTGATCCGGGAGCGGCGTGAGGGGACGCAGATCGATCGGCTCATCGGCTTCGGTTCGTTCATCGCTCATGTCGGATCTCCCTCCGAGGTCTCTCCCAGGAACTGACGCATCCTTGTTCTCGCCTGGAAGAGACGCTGCCGGCTGAGTACCTCTGACAGGCCCAGGTCCTCGGCGATCTCCCGGTGTCTCCACCCCAACAGATCATGCCGGACCAGAACCTCGCGCTGTCCCTCCGTGAGCCGGTTCATGGCGCGTTCCAGTCTCGTGCGCTGGCGCGCTCGATCGAGATCGAGGCTTGGATCCTCTTTCGCCGGCCGCTCCCGGCCCTCCGGAACCTCGTCGAGCGGGTCCGCGGCGCGTACTCGCCTGTATTGCAGGTGGTTCCGCGCCTGATTCCGGACAATCTGCAGAAGCCAGAAGACAAACCGTCCCGGTTGCCGGCACTCCTCCAGCTTCTCCAGCGCGCGAACCCAGGCGTCCTGACAGATGTCCTCCGCGTCCACCGGGTTCCCGGCAATGCTTCGCGCGACCACCAGAGCCGCCCGGGCATGCCGGCGGACGAGCAGTCCGAATGCGGATTTGTCACCCCGGCGAGCCCGAGCCACCAGGATCCCGTCGTCCGGCTCTGGACTTTGCATGTCCCCCAATGTAGACAGACTGCCGGAGGAGGGCGTTAGCGAAATTCCCGGCCCTTCCGTCTTGCGACCGAAGCCGCGGAAGCGGCCCGGTCGCTTCGGGCATCCCCGCACAGGGAGCTTGCGTCGGTGCCGGGAACATGTTTGATTGGCTCGGCCTCGACAAGTCGAACGAAGAGCAGAGGAGGGGAGGCGTCATGAAAGACTTCGGGAGTTCCATCCGGCCAGGACGGAGGCGCTTGCAGGTTTTGGCGATGACCCTCCTGCTGATCTGGCTTCAGACCGGCGTCGGCACATTCCACGCGTCCGCGACCGTGCTGAGCGGGAGCTTGCGGAGCTCGCTCTATCTGCAGGAGTCGCGTGTGGGCGCGGGCTGGTACGAGGCGAGGGTCCGGTATGAGGGCCTGACCGACACCACCCAGGTGCCGCAATCCCAGCGTCATCCGCTGGAGGGCCGGGTCCGCCTCGTCGAGGAGGCGCGCCTGGACGTCGCGCAGCTGGCGTGCAAGCCGCTCGGGTTTCACACGGCGCTGTCCGCCGGGAACGTCCTCACGGACCAGAGTCTCCGCCATACCGCATTTCGCGTCTACCGGGCCTATTTCCAGTGGAACGGGCTGCGGCGCGGGCCGGGCCTCGGCTATGACCTTCGGCTCGGGCGTCACTGGGTGCTCGCCGGGGTCGGCTCGGGCACCATCGATGGGCTCTCCGCGACCGTGGGTGATTCGCGGCTCGGCGACATCGCCGTCTTCGCGGGAACCCTGGGCGTCGACCGGATCCTGCGCACCGACAGATTCTGGAGCCTGGACGATCCGGACCAGTCGCGGACCTTCGGCGGCCGACTTCGTCTACGACGGCCGATCGGGCCGGTTGAGCCCACACTGGCGTTCAGCGCGGCGCAGGCCGACCGCAAACCGCGCGCCGAATTGCTGACGGATGCCCGGAAGGTCGGGTTGAGCGCGGAGCTGCGGGCCTCCCGGACCGGGGCGTGGCGCGCCCTGCGGGGGCTCCGCGCCTGGGGCGACTGGCGCCGGGACCTCATCTTCGGCCGCGATCTGTCCATGGTGGGCGGCCTGGACTACTCCGGCGACCTGTCACGCTGGTTCTCCTGGCTTCCGCTCCCGGTCCTGGGCCAGGACTTTCGGGGCCGGGTCGAGTACGGCCGCAGACGTCCCGACTTGCGCGCCACGTCGCACTTCGCCTCGTTCCTGCAGAACCCGATCTGCGAGCTGCGGGGCGGCGCCGGAGCGACCGTGGTTCCCGGGGTGCGGCTCGACGTGGACGGCGACTACGCTTGTTCGGACGACGGCGAAAAGCAGAATGGAGTCGCCATCAACGCGAACGGCTATGGACTCACTGTCGGATACCGGCTGCATCGGGGCTACGGCGGCGACCTGGACGGATGGCGGCTGTGCGGACATCGAGAGCTTTACGGGAAGGTGACGGTGGACGCGGTCCTGGGGCATAGCCAGTACGACTACGGCGATCTTCAGGAGGTCTCCGGATTCGACCCGGAACTCGTGAAGGATACCTCGGGGTTGCTCGCGCTGGGGTACCGGCTGCGTCCCGACCTTTCGCTGACCGGCCAGGTGGAGGGCCTCCGCAACCGGGCCATGCTGAAAGACCTGCGATTCCTCGGCATCGTCAACTGGCGGTTCCGCACCGCGCTGTAGGAGGACCGGCCATGAAGAGGAAACTCGCGATCATACTGGCTCTGGGAATCGTAGCGGCCGTCTCTCCGGCAGTCCGCGGCTTCGGGCGTCCCGCCACGACGTTCTCGCACGGCCCGCACCTGGCCGCCGACCTCGCGTGCGACGACTGCCACCAGGGAGTTACCGAGAGCAACGATCTGAGGGGCGGGATCGAGATCGATGTGGCGGCCTGCGCCAACTGCCACGCGGACGAGGACCTTGCCCGCTGGGGCTACGACGTCGCGCCGCCCGTCCGGGCGGCCGCCGTTCCCGCCTTCTCGCACAACGACCATCTGGCCACGGGCAAGGCGTGCCTCGATTGCCATGGGGCGCTCGCCGACGCCTCGCTCGCGGATGTCGGGCAGGGAGAACCGGGCCACGCCGTCTGCTTCGAGTGCCACGACAACATCGGCAAGGACAATCAGTGCGACTTCTGCCACGAGGGGATCCGCCAGGGCCGGCTGAACGCCCTGGATCGCGACCCCGGCATCCTGAAGCCGATGAGCCATCACCCGGCCTACATCCACGACCATCAGTTCCAGGTGCGCCTGGATGGAAAGAGCTGCGCCGACTGCCATCGCCAGGAGGACTTCTGCAGCACCTGTCACCAGGGGGAGAACGTGGACTACCTGGTGCATCCGCGGAACTGGCTCTACGAGCACCCGAACGCCGCGCGCAAGAACCTGCCCGACTGCTCCTCGTGCCATGATCGCGGAACCTATTGCACGGAGTGCCACCTCGCGCAGGGGGTGCGCCCGGAGGCGCACGGCGATCAGGGCTCCGCGCTTCGCGCGGCCTGGCTCTCGCGCGAGCACGCGGCACAGGCGCGGCGGGATGTCGCCGTGTGCGCCGGATGCCATGACGCCGACAACCTCTTCCTCTGCGGCCGCTGCCATCGTGCTCCGGGAGGCAAGAGTCCCCACGGCCCGGACTTCAAGGACAACGCCGGCCATGGGTACTGGCACGACGACTGCGGGACGCGTACCGGCGCCTGCTACGACTGCCATCAGAACGACTCGGAGTTCTGTCGCCGTTGTCACGGCGAGAAGGCGTGCGAGTAGACATCTAGCGGCCTGCTCGCGGCCTGCTGGCGGGCACGGCCCAAGAGAAGGCGCGCGATTCCGGTACGGGCAAGGGGGGCACCATCGATGACCCGTCGTCGACCGTTCCTATCGGAACTCCTCGAGGCGATCCGCGACTATTTCGCGGTCACCATGCGCCACCCGATCGGACTTCTGGGCGTTGCCCTGACCACCCTCTCGGGTCTGCTGATGATCATCCTGATGGGGATGAGCATGGCCGGGCTGGGAGGAAACCCCTATCTCGGCATCATCACCTTCCTGGTGCTGCCGGCCGGGTTTCTCCTCGGTCTGGTTCTCATGCCGATCAGTCGCTGGCGCCAGAAGAGACACCCGGCCGAGGCCGGCCGGAGTGACTTCCCGGTCCTGGATCTGAACCTGGCCCGGACCCGGAACCGGCTCGTCCTGTTCCTCGCGATCACGGCCGCGAACCTGGTCCTGCTGGCGATCGCCGCGGCGGGCGCGATCGAGTTCATGGACTCGGTCGAGTTCTGCGGGAAGACGTGTCACACCGTGATGCAGCCGGAGCTGACGGCTCACCAGAACTCGCCACATGCCCGCGTGCGTTGCGTCGATTGCCACATCGGACCGGGGGCGGGCTGGTTTGTTCGCTCCAAGCTCTCCGGAACGCGCCAGGTCTTCGCGACGCTCTTCCACACCTATCCGACGCCGATTCCCACTCCGATCGAGAACCTGCGCCCGGCTCGCGAGACCTGCGAGCAGTGCCACTGGCCGACGAAGTTCCACGGCACCCGGCTGCAGGTGCGGCGGCACTTCCAGGAAGACGAGGCCAACACGGAGGTGCAGACGGTCCTCGCGCTCAAGATCGGCGGAGGGGCGGTTCCCGCGTCAGGGGCCGATGGAGCCGGGGCGGGTGAGAAGCCCGGCGTGGCGGCGGCCGAGGCCTCGCGGACGGTCCCCGCCTCAGCGGAGCGGCCGCTGCTGCCGGAAGCGGCCGGCATCCACTGGCACGTGGCGACCCAGGTCGAGTACCTCTCCGACCCGAAGCGAGAGGAAGTCTCGCTGGTGCGGGTTCACCGGCCCGACGGATCGGTGAAGGAGTTCCGGCGGCCGGACGCCGGCGCGGAGCCTGGCGCCGGGACGGCCGGCGAGGCTCGGCTGCGGACCATGGACTGCGTGGACTGCCACAACCGCCCGACGCACATCTACAAGCCGGCGGTGCGCGCCCTCGACGATGCCCTGGCCGACGGGCACGTCGATGCGGGCCTGCCGTACATCCGGCGCGAGGCCCTGGCGGCCATGCAGGCCGACTACCCTACGGCCGAGGCCGCGCGAACTGGAATCGCCGACCACCTCCGCGGCTTCTACGCGCGCGAGTATCCCGATCTCGACGCGGGCCAAGGTGACAAGCTCTCGGCCACGATCGAGGGGGTGCAGGGTGTCTACGCGCGGAACGTCTTTCCCGCGATGAAGGTGGGCTGGAGCACCTACCCCAACCATATCGGGCACGAAGCCAGCCCGGGCTGCTTCCGCTGCCACGATGAGGAACTGGCCACGGCCGAGGGTGAGACGATCAGCCAGGATTGCGGGCTCTGCCACACTCTGCTGGCCATCGAAGAGGAAGACCCGGAGATCCTGCAGCAGATCAACGGTCAGGGAGCAGACTGATGCGCTTCCGGGCCGGGGCCGCGAGCCGGGCCCCGGGGACGGTGAGCGGATGAACGTTCTCTTCGTCAGCTCGATTGGACGCGAGGAGTTCGGGGGCGGCGAAAAATGGATCGTCGAGGCCGCCCGGGGGTTGGCCGAGCGCGGGCACTGCACGGTGATCGGCAGCAAGCGGCATTCGCGACTGCTCCAGCACGCGGAGGCCAGCGGCGTGGCCACCACGTTGTTCGACATCCACGGGGACTTCAGCCCCGGGCAGACCCTGCGCATCGCCGCCTATCAGAGGCGCCATCGGATCGACGTAACAGTCTGCAACCTGAACAAGGATGTGCGCGTCGCGGGCCTGGCCGCCCGACTGGGCGGCGGATCGCTGGTCCTGGCCCGCCACGGGATGCTGCTCTGCGGCCGGAAGCTGCGGCACCGGTTGTCTCTCACGATGCTCACCGACGGCGTCATCACCAACAGCCGGACCATCCAGGAGACCTATGCCGGCTACGGCTGGTTCGCCGACGGCTTTGTGAAGGTGATCTACAACGGCATCGACATCCCGGGGCCTGTCGTTCCCTACGACTTCGCCGGCCGTTTTCCGGGCCGCAAGATCATCTACAGCGCGGGCCGGCTCTCCCCCCAGAAAGGGTTCACCTATCTGATCGCGGCCGCGGAGATCCTGAACCGGTCGCGGAATGACCTGGGGTTCGCGGTCTCGGGCCAGGGCCGGCTGGAGACGGTGTTGCAGCGACAGGTGCGGGAGGCGGGGCTTGCGGAGTCGTTCCACTTCCTGGGTCACGCCGAGAGCATCGATCCCTATCTGGCCGGCTGCGACCTGTTCGTCCTGGCCTCGCTCTTCGAGGGGATGCCCAACGTGGTGATGGAGGCGATGGCCATGCAGAAGCCGGTGATCGCGACCGATGTCAACGGCGCCCGGGAGCTGATGTGCGAGGGCGAGACGGGCCTGCTGGTTCCGCCGCGGGATCCGGCGGCGTTGGCCGGCGCAATCTCCTCTCTGATCGACAGACCCGACCTGCTTCAATCGTTCGGCCGGCAGGGATTCGAGCGCGTGAAACGCGAATTCACCCGGTCGGCGATGATCGACAATCTGGAGCGCTACCTGGAGCGGAAGCTCTTCGAGAAACACCACCCGGAATCTCCGGCGCCGGCACGCGGCGCCGCGGGATGATCGCGGTCCGGATTCGTGCGAGGTGGTCGCGGGGGGAGAGGGAGAGCCGGGACCTTGTTCAGGCGCGGGATGGAGCGGTCCGGTCCCCGGGATCGGAATCGAGGTTGTCGGCGGCGAGCACGCCGTACCAGGCCTGCCCCAGCGCCAGCCCGCCGTCATTCGCGGGCACCTGTTCGTGCGTAAACACGCGAAACCCCCGGGCCGTGAGTGCCGCGGCGAGTCCTTCCAGGATCAGGGCGTTCTGGAACACCCCTCCGCTGAGCGCAACGGTGTCGAGACCGGTGCGCGCCCGCACTCGGCCGCAGGTCTCGGCCACGGCTTCGACCATCGTGCGGTGGAAGCGACGTGCCCGAACCGCGCGCGGAGTCTGCCGGTCGGTCCAGAGCCGGCGCAGGGCCGGACCAAGGTCGACCTGGAAAGGGTGCTCGGGTGAAGAGGGGGGCTCGACAACGAACGGGTAGGTCTCCGGGTCGTCGCTCCGTTCCGCGAGTTCCTCCAGCTCCATCGCGGCCTGCCCGTCGAAGGTCGCGACATTGCGAAGCCCGAGGACCGCCGCCGCGGCGTCGAAGAGCCGCCCGGCGCTGCTGGTCCACGGACATGCGGGTGACTGGAGAAGGGCGTCGACCCCGGCCACCACCCCGGGATCGATCCCGTCCGGAGGCGGTAACTCCGCCCGTGCGCTCAGTTCGCCCTCCGGCCCGAAGCCCTCGATCCGGTTCGGGCGCATCCGCTCGTCGGAACCGCTGTCCCACAGCACCGATCTTGCCATTCGCCATGGCTCCAGCGCCGCGCGGTCTCCGCCCGGGAGTCGCCGCGGGCGAAGACAGGCCGCCCGCCGGAAGGACGGTCCGTCGACGGTGAGGATCTCGCCGCCCCAGATGGTCCCGTCGGAGCCGTACCCGGTCCCGTCGAGCGCGACGACGATCGCGGGCGCGTTCCAACCGTTCTCCGCGAGACAGGCCAGCCCGTGGGCGTGGTGATGTTGCACGGCCAGGCGGGCGATTCCGTGCCGGGCCGCGAAGGTGGCGGCGATGGCGGTTCCCACGTAGTCCGGATGGAGATCATGCACAATGATCTCCGGGCGGGCACCGAGCAGCCGGGCGAGCGTGTCCATGGATTCCACGAGAAAGTCAGCGGCCTGCGCGTTCTCGAGATCGCCGACGTGCGGACCGGGGAAGGCCGCGCCGCGCACGATCAAACAGCACGCGCTCTTGAGGTCGCCTCCGACCGCCAGCACACAAGGCATCCGGCCGGGGCGCTCGATCGGCAGGGTGACCGGCTGGGGCACGTATCCGCGGCTGCGCCGCACCAGGATCTGCCGGTGCGTGGTCCGGCGCACGACGGAGTCGTCGGCGCGGTTACGGATCGGCCGGTCATGCAGCAGAAAGAAGTCCGCGATCCCCGCGAGATCAGCGAGCGCCTCGTCGTTTTCGCGGGCGATCGGCTCGTCAGCCCGGTTCCCGCTCGTCATCACCAGCACAGGGCAAGAACCGTCCAGCAGAAGGTGATGGAGTGGGGTGTAGGGGAGCATGGCGCCGATCCGACGCGTGGAGCCGCCCACGGCCGGATCGATGAGCGGAGAATCCCCGGTCTCGGCATCGCCATCGCTTCGCGCGGGTGGCCCGGGAAGCGGGTCGAGCAGGACGATCGGCCGGCGCCATTGCCGCAGCAGCGCTTCCTCCTCTGCAGAGACGGAGGCGAACGATCGGATCATCTCGACATCGCGCGCCATGACCGCGAGCGGCTTGTCCGGCCGGCTCTTCCGGGCCCGCAGCCGGACGAGGGCCGCGGGGGCGGCAGCGTGGCAGGCGAGGTGGAACCCTCCCAGCCCTTTGATCGCCAGGATCTCGCCGGCCGCCAACCGCCGGGCCGCTTCTCGGATCGGATCGGGCGCGGCAATCCGGTGACCCGCCGGATCGGTGAGCCAGACTCGCGGCCCGCATGCCGGGCAGGCGACCGGTTCGGCGTGATAGCGGCGGTCCCTGATCTCTTCGTATTCGGCGCGGCAATCGCGGCAGAGCGGAAACGCCGCCATGGCGGTGCGCACCCGATCGTAGGGGAGCGCATCGAGAATCGTGTAGCGCGGGCCGCAATCGGTGCAGTTGAGGAACGGATAGCCAAAGCGACGATCGGCCGGATCCCGCAGCTCCGCCAGACAAGCCGCGCAAGTGCCGATGTCGGGAGGCGGGAGGGTGGCCGGTTCCCGGCCCGCGAACGAGGAGACGACCTGAAACCCCCGCTCCCCGGTCGCCGGAATCGGGCTCTCCTCCGTGCTGACGACGTTCGCGATGGCCGGAGCGTCGCGGGGAAGTCGATCCCGGAACGCGGCGACGGCGGCCGGCGCTCCCTCGACCTCGACGGTGACGCCCGCCGAGTCGTTGCGGACCCAACCCGCGAGGTCGAGCGAGTGCGCCAGCCGGTGGACGAACGGACGGAAGCCGACGCCCTGCACGAGCCCGCGCACGGTGATCCGGCGTCGGACCCGAACATCGGCCGGTTGATCGCTGGCGCCCACGACGATGCTCAACAGATTCGCGGCAGCAGTTCGGCGGACGGGCGCAGCAGGATGCGAGCCCCGCCGTACCGGGTGCGGAGCACGACACGCCCCGGCGAGTCGACGCGCAGAGACCCGATGTGCGCGGCATGCCGGCCACCCTCCGTCGATCGCCAGGCGGCCAGGGCCCGCGGGACGTCGTCTGCGGCGACGACTGCCACCACGCGCCCCTCGCAGGCGAGATGCCAGGGATCGACGCCGGTGATGGCGCAGACTGTCTCCACCGCCGGCCGGAGCGGGAGAGCGGCTTCATCGACGTGTACCCCGCAGTCCGGAACTTCCGCCAGATCCGCCAGCACGCCGGCGAGGCCTCCGCGAGTCGGATCGCGAAGAAACAGCGGCTCCACCCCGGCCTGGAAGAGGGCGGCGACGAGCGGCGTGACCGGCGCGCAGTCGCTGATCAGATCCGCGCCGGGATCCAGCCCGTGCCGGGCGGCGAGGATGACTGCGCCATGGTCGCCCAGCGGGCCGCTCACCAAGATGGCGTCGCCGGGCGCCACTCCGCGGTCGGCGCGGGGGTATCCGGTGCGCACGATTCCCACTCCGGCGGTGTTCAGGAAGACCCCGTCCCCCTTGCCGCGTTCCACCACCTTGGTGTCTCCGGTGACCACGAGGACCGCGGCGCGGGCGGCCGCTTCGGCGATCGAGCCGGCGATGCGCTCGAGGTCGGCGAGGAGGAGGCCTTCTTCGAGGATCATTCCGAGGGTGAGGTAGAGCGGTCGGGCCCCCGCGACCGCCAGGTCGTTGACGGTGCCGTTGACGGCGAGCGAGCCGATGTCGCCTCCGGCGAAGAAGAGGGGGTGCACGACGAAGGAGTCGGTGGTAAGGGCGATGCGGCCTCCCGGGTCGGGGCAGATGGCGGAGTCTCCGAGCGGACCCAGGTACGGGTTGGCGAAGCGCGGCGCGAGCCGCTCCTTGATGAGGTCGAGCGTCAGCCGGCCACCGGAGCCGTGACCGAGGGTGATCCGTGGTTCGTCGGTGGGCATCGCTCAGGATCCTTCCGGCGCTCGGGTCGGCGGATAGAGGGCGTGGCTCCGGCAGGTCCCTTCCGCCGAAACCATGCAGGGCCCGTGTGGCGTCTCGTCGGTGCAGACGGTGCCGAAAAGCGGGCAGTCTTCCGGCTCCGCCAGCCCGATCATCACGCGACTGCAGATGCAGCCCGGAGCGTCGTCCGGTTCCCCGGCCGCGCCTTCAGGAACGGAAAAGCGTCGGCGCGCATCGTGCCGGGCGAGATTCGGGTGAATGGCCAGGCCCGAGTCCGCGATGGTGCCCAGACCCCGCCACCGCGCATCGGCGGGCGTGAACGCTTGCGCCATCGCCTCCCGGGCGCGCGCGTTTCCTCCCGGCCGGACCGCCCGGGGGTAGGCATTCGCGAAGCCGGCCTGGCCCGAGTCGGCCATCTCCGCGAGCTTCTCCAGGCCCAGGAGGACGTCTACCGGCTCGAATCCGGCCACTACGCAGGGACGTCCGGCCCGCTCGGCGAAACGCAGATAGGGCTCGGGACCGGTGACGGTGAGCACGTGGCCCGGGAGAAGGAACCCGTCGAGGTTCAACCCTTCGATTTCGAGCAGGGCATCGAGGGCCGGAGGAATGAGCCGGTGCGCCGAGAGCACGCTGAAGTTCGCCGGCGGATCCGCCAGCAGGGCCGCGGCGGTCGTGCAGGCCGTCGTCTCGAACCCGACGCCGAAGAGGACGACTTCGCGGCCGGGTTCGGCGCGGGCGATGTCGACCGCCGCAGCGGCGCTCGCAACGACGCGCACGTCGGCACCGCGCGCTCGCGCATCGGCGAGTGAGAGCTTCCCGGGCACGCGCACCATGTCGCCGAACGTCGCCATCACGACGCCGGCGGCGAGCGCGAGCTGCGCTCCGTAGTCGATCTCCTCAGGGGGGCAGACACAGACCGGGCACCCCGGGCCGGCGATCACCCGCAGCGAGGCCGGGAGGAGAGAACGCAGCCCGGCGCGCGCGATCGCGTTTTCGTGGGTGCCGCAGACGTGCATGAAGACCAGGGGCCGCCCGGCGCGCCGGCGTTGCAGCCGTTCCGCCAGGCGCGAGACGCGCTCGGGGTCGCGGTAGGACGCTTCCGGGATCGGTGTCGTCACGCCGGCCCCGGGTCTCGGTTTGCGTCGGCGCCGGGGCCGATTCGAGGCGGAGTCGCCGAACCGGGCTCCGAGAGGACCGACTGCAGGAACTCCAGTTGCTCCAGCCCCGCGGCTTCGTCCATGACCTGGATCGCGTAGCCGGCATGCACCAGAACGTAGTCCCCGATCCGAACCGGACCCACCAGGTCAAAGCGCACTTCGTGCCGCACTCCGGAGGCTTCCACCACGCCTCCCAGAGGGCCCGCTTCGAGCACTCGCATCGGCACCGCCAGGCACATCGGGTCAGTCTCCGTTCGAGTGGGGGTGGGAGTGGCCGCCGCCCGGGCGGCCACCGATGGAACGCGGTTCCGCCGCATCAGGCGAGTGGTCGTGCGGGTGGTCGTGCGAGTGGTCGTGCGGCGTGTGGCTCCAGTGGTCCTGCGCGTGCCGCACCCGGCTCTCGAGCCAGGCGGTCCAGCGGTCGAGCCCTTCGCCGGTGCGGCAGCTCAGCGCGAGGACTTCGATTCCGTCATGGAGCACCCGGGCCACGCGCGAGGCTTCGGCGAGGTCGAAATCAGTGTAAGGGAGGAGGTCCGTCTTGTTGAGAATCAACAGGTTCGCAGTACGGAACATCAGCGGATACTTGGCCGGCTTGTCGTGACCCTCCGTCACGGAGAGCAGCATCACCCGCTGCGCCTCCCCCAGGTCGAATTCGGCGGGGCAGACCAGATTCCCCACGTTCTCGATGACGAGCAGATCGATCGCGGCCAGATCCAGGGAGTCCAAGGCCATGGCGATCTGGCGCGGGTCCAGGTGGCAGGCGCCATAGGTGTTGATCTGCCGGACCGGGATGGAGAAGCGCTCCAAGCGATCGGCATCGGACCGGCCCTGGATATCCCCCTCGATCACCGCGATTCGCAGCCGCGAGGCGAGGTGCTCGATGGTTCGTTCCAGCAGTGTGGTCTTGCCGGCCCCCGGGGCGCTCATGAGATTCAGCGCATAGACGTGAGCTTGCTCCAGCCTGGAGCGGTTCGCTTCACCCAGAGCGTCCGTCTGCTCCCAGAGACGCTTGTTGAGATTCAGGTCATGCATTTCTTACTCCACCGTGACCGACTCGACCGTCAACTCGCGGCCGCCCAGGACCCGGAGCGGGAACCCGCCGCAGC
This sequence comes from uncultured bacterium, assembly GCA_964473865.1. Taxonomy (GTDB): domain Bacteria; phylum Eisenbacteria; class RBG-16-71-46; order CAIMUX01; family CAIMUX01; genus CAIMUX01. The sequence continues at coordinate 61,518 of CAYYQN010000009.1, forward strand.
CGGGACAGATCAAATCGGCGAGGTCTCGGGTCTCACCGCTCCAGCCGCAGGTCGGGCAGGCCACCGGAGCGGGCTGGGACACGATGTCAAGGCGGCAGCCCTCGGCCGGCGTGCCGGCAGCGAGCGCCTCGAATCCGAAGGCCAGGGAATCCGGGTTGAGACAGCTCCCGACCCCGACGCGGAGTGTAGCCGTTTTGACTGTCGCCGCACCGTTTTCTCGGGCGGTCTGGAGGAGAAAGTCGAGCAGGTCCGATGCGACCGACAGTTCATGCATCCGGACTCCGAGGCCGGCGAAAAACCGGCCGGTGCGCTGTTACCTGCTTCCCGGCAGTTTCACTTCGGGCAGGATCGGCGCGTCGCTGGTCTGACTCAGGGCGCTGACTGGACGGAAGATGGTGTTCCAGCGGCCCCGGGCGACCAGGTAGATCACCGGATCTCCGTCCTTTCGCGTGTAGCTCTGGCTCGATCCGGTGGTGGCCCCCACGTGGATCGTGTGCGATGTCCCGTCCTCCATCTTGACCACCACGGAGGTCGTGTCGGCATCGAGGCCCGCGCCGGCGGTGGTCACGGTGGAATCGGCGAATCCGGAGGCCCGGAGCGCGGCCAGACTGCGAAGCACCATGCCCACGATGTCCGCGCGCGCCGGCTGGGGTGTGGGGGATGTGATCCTCCATTCGCCTTCGGAGCCCTTCTCCAAGGTCACCGTTTCGCGGGCATTGCGCGTGGTATAGGAGACGATCTTCGCCTGGTCCACCTCGAGGACCATACGATTTCGCCAGGTCTCCGGGCCGCGGTCGACCACGGTGCGCAGGTAGACGGGAACCAGGTAGACCTCGTCGCCCTTTGTTGGGCGGATGTAGGTGCTCATGAAGTCGGGGCCGGGCTTGCCGACGACGAACTCGGCGACCGGCTTGCCGCCCTGGGTGATGCGCAAGCTGAATCCGGTGGAGTCAACCTGAAAGTCAGCGTGCGTTTCAGGCGAAACGGAGATCAGGGTGCGTGTGCTCAGCTTGTCCATCGCCTCGATGATCTGCTTGGGGATCTTGGGATCGGCGGGCTGGTTTCCTTCCGTGGCGACCAGCCAGGTGTCGCCCTGGCGTTGCAGACGCACGGACTGGTGGTCCCCGCTGACCTCGATTCCGTCGACCCGATCCGCCCGGAATGCCGGGAAGATCGGCTTGCCCAGCGAACTCTCCTGCCGTTGCCGGCTGGTCTGGACCCATACGGCGATGATCACCAGGACCACCGCAAAGGCGCCGAGAATGAGAGTCGTCCGCGGCTTCATGGTGACCTCCTTCGCTTAGCGGGCCGCGGGCTGAAACGCCTCGACCGTTTGCCGGCGCGCGCGGCGCCGGAACTGCATCCGCGCCACGCTGAGCAGAATCACCAGGATCGGTACTCCGATGATCAGGACAAGCTTGATGGCCGTGCGTGCGGCGTCGGAGAGCTGGCGGAGCGGGCGGGCCGTGGCACCGCGCGAGCGGATGCTGATGAGCTCGCTGCCCGAGGTCATCCAGTCGACGGCGTTTTCGAGGAAGATGGAGTTCGCGGGGAAGTTTCGCAGGAAGATGTCGGAGACGAACTGGGAGTTGCCTACCAGGATGACCTGCGTGAGCGGGCTCTCCTCCTGGCGGGGCGGATCCACCGTGCCGGCGGCATCGGGCCGCGGCGGCGTCGGCTTGCCGCCGAAGAAGCTCTTGAACTGGCCGGAGAGCGCCACCGCCAACGGATAGCGCTGGCCGGTCGGCCGGGAGGACCTCGCGGTCGCCGACTGCGGATTCAGGTCGTAGCTGCCGCTTTCGGTCCAGGACTTGTCGGATGTGCGCGCCAGGATGGTCGCGGTGACTCCGGGTTGGCTTTCGGACGGGGGCGGCGGCGGCTCCTCGCCCTTGGTCGCGCCTTCCGGCGTGGCCAGGGCGGCGGTGACTTCCAGCGGCGCGGCCCACGGCAGCACGAGCGACTCCAGCTTGGAGGTGACGGGGCTGCGCTGGTCCAGCCCCTGGTTGTAGACCGCCGGCCAGAAGGGATACTGCACGCTGAACGCCATGTAGCCCTGGGAGAACGTCGCCATCTGGCAGCTTGCGTCCTTGACCAAGGCGTTCTTGATTGTCGCGCCGTAGAACGAGAGCTGGTCCTCCAGCCCGGTGAGCGCGGGCATGGCGCGAAGCCCCATCTGCTCGTCCATGTTGATCGAGTCGAGCAGGAAGAGGATGCGACCGCCACTCATGAGGAACTGGTCCAACTCGTACTTGACCCGTTCCGGGACCCCCTTGGATCCCGCCACTACCAGCGTCTTGACATCGGCGGGCACAGAGGAGCGGCCGGCCGCGAGGTCCACCGGCCTTACCTCATACTGCTCCTCGAGGAGTCTCTTCAGCTGGGTGTAGTCCCGGTCGAGGGTCCGCTCCTGGTTTCCGGCCAGAAACCCGATAACCGGTTTTCCTCCCTGCCGGGAGACCTTGAGGATTGCGGAGGTCAGGTCGTATTCCAGCGTGTAGTCGTCCTGAACAAACGGCAGCGCCTCGACCTTGTCGCCCTTCTGCACGCCGATCCCGAGAAAGACGTTCGTCACCTGGAACTGGTCCTTGGCGAGCTGGCTGGCCTGGATCTGGGCCACCCCCATTGACTGGGCCTCCTGCGCCAGCTCGGGCTTCTTCGAAGGGTCGATGATGCGCACCTGCAGCTTGCCGCGGGCGTACGACTCGTACTCCCGGAGCATGTCAGTGACCCGATTGCGGAGGGGCGCCATTTCGGGAGGGAGCTTGCCGGAGATGTAGGCGTTGACCCGCACGACGTCGGGCAGGTTGCGCAGGACCGACTTGGTGGCAGGGGAAATGCTGAACTCGCGTCCGTCGGTCAGGTCGGCCCGAACCGAGGCCTGGGAAGCGATCAGGTTCAAGGCCACCAGAATCCCCGCGAGGATCACGACGGAGGCGGCCGCGCTCACTCCGTACTTCATCCGCCGTTGCGTTCGTGTCGTCTCGTTCATGGCATCAGCTCCACTTCCGGCTTTCGATGGACCGGACATTCAGGAAGAGAAAGAACGCGATCACCGAGAGGTAGTAGAGGAGGTCGCGCAGGTCGACGACCCCGCGTCCGAGGGAGTCGAAGTGATACCCCACACTGAGGTAGGCGGCGAACGACCGCAGGCCCAGCGCCTGCGGGACCGCGGATAAGACGATCGGCTCGCCGATCACGTAGAGGGCGAACGCCCCGAACAGCGCGAGGATGAACGCCACGATCTGGTTCGATGTGAGGCTGGAGAGCCAGAGGCCCAGCGCCAGGTAGGTCCCGCCCAGGAGGAGCGATCCGACGTACCCGCCGATCAGGGCGCCGCCGTCCGGATTGCCGAGGATGATCACCGTGATCGCCAGGGGGAGTGTGCAGCCGAGAGCGACGGCCAGGAAACCCAGCGCGGCGAGGAACTTGCCCAGCACCGCTTCCCAGTCCTTGACCGGGAAGGTCAGGAGCAGCTCGGTGGTCCCCAGTTTCCGCTCCTCGGCCCAGAGTCTCATGGTGAGCGCCGGCACGAAGAAGAGGAAGACGACCGGGATGAGAGCGAAAAACTCGCGCATCGTGGCCTGGTTGACCACGAAGAATCCGCGGAAGAAGAAGAAATGGGTCAGCACGAGGAAGGCGGTGATGAAGATGTAGGCGATGGGCGACTGGAAGTAGCTGCGGAATTCCTTGCCGGCGATGGTGCGTACGGTGGTTCCGGTGTTCCCCGTCATGACTGCTTCTCTCCCGTGGTCAACCGCAGGAAGACCTGCTCCAGGCTGAGCGCCGCGGTGTGCAGCTCCGTCAGGACCCAGCCGTTCTCCACCGCCAGGTGGAAGAGCCGGGCCTCGAGATCGGAGTCGGACGGCGCGACGACCTCCCAGCGGCTGGCGCCCGGGGTTCCTCCCTCGAGGAGGCGCACCGACTCCACCCCGTCGACCGTCCGCAGCTTCGGCTCCGCGGCGGCGGCGCCGGTTCGCAGGCTCAGAACCGTGGTGGCACGGCCCGCGGATCTCCGGGTCAGTTCCTCGGTGGTGCCGTCCGCCACGATCTTGCCCTCATTGATGACGATCACCCGGGAACAGGTCGCCTCCACCTCGGGCAGGATATGCGTCGAGAGAATGATCGTCTTCTCGCGGCCGATCTGGCGGATCAGCTCGCGGATCTCGATGATCTGGTTCGGGTCGAGGCCACTCGTCGGCTCGTCCAGGACCAGCACCTCCGGATCGTGGATCAGGGTGGCGGCCAGCCCGACCCGCTGCCGATACCCCTTCGAGAGCTGTCCGATGTCCTTCTGCAGCATCGGACCCAGCGCACAGACCTCGACCATGCGCCGAACCCGACCGTCGCGCTCCGCCGGAGCGATCCCGCGCATCCCGGCCACGAAGCGGAGGTACTCGATCACGCCCATGTCCTGATAGAGCGGCGCGCTTTCCGGGAGATAGCCGATCCGGCGGCGAACCTCCAGGGAGTGTTCGAAAGAGTCATAGCCATCCACCGAGACCCGGCCCGCGTCGGCTGGCAGATAGCAGGTGACGATCCGCATGGTCGTGGTCTTTCCCGCGCCGTTGGGGCCCAGAAAGCCGACCACCTCGCCCTTGGGCACATCGAACGTGACGTTGTCGACGGCCGTCGTCGGGCCGTAGCGTTTCACCAGGTTGCGCACCTCGATCATGTTGCGTCCATCTCCCGTCGGGTCCTCGGTCTCTGATACCGGCCCCGGGCCGGCAGGGCACAAGACGGCATTCTAGGTCGGGCTGATCGCGGGGTCAATCTACCGACCGGCCGCGCCGCCCGGCGCTCGCCCGAGCCGAGGCGTCGGGACCGGTAGCAGGGGCGGCACGTACCGGGCCCCGGCGTCGGGACCGGAGGCAAGGGCGGCACGCACCGAGCTACGGCCGCGGTTCGAGGCGGACCCCCCTCAGACACGGGCGCCTATACCCACCGCCCCCGGATCGGGTTCCGTGCGCCGAGCCCGCAGAAACGGGCGGGTCCGCGGCGCTCCGGCCGTCGCCTTGACTTGAGGCGCGCGCACACCTATCCTGGCCGCCGTTCCCCCGCGAACCTCGGGTGCGCGGCCGTTTCCGCTCTTCAGCCGAGCAGGACGCATGAACGGCGAAGACAGGACCCAGCGTCGGATCGATGACCTCGAACGGAGGCTCAGAGCCCATCCTCAGGACGATGAGGCGTTCGTTGGGCTTCTGCGCGCCAACATGTCCGCCGGCCACCACATCCAGGCCGCCGAGGCCATGGAGGCGCGCCTGCGGGGGAACCCCGCCCCCGACTGGGCGATGGTGCAGCTCTTCTGCGAGGCGGCGCGGCAATGCGGGCGGGGGGGGCGGGCGCACGAGGTCCTGCAGGGGCTGGAGGGCGCCCTGGGCGGCAACGCCCCGTACTGGACACTGCGCGGGCGCATGTTGGAGGAAGCCGGTCGGCTGGAGGAGGCGTGCGCGGAGCACAATCGGGCCGCCGCCCTCGACCCCGCCGACGCGGAGTCGGTGTTCCGGCTGGGCGCCACGCTCATGAAGCTGCACCGTGACGACGAGGCGTTGGCCGCGTTCCAGCGCTGCCTGTCGCTCGAACCCGGAATGACCAAGGCGATGATCAATCTCGGCGTGCTCCACGATCAGGGGGGGCGGCCGGAAAAGGCGATCGAGGCGTTCCGCCACGCGATCGAGGCCATTCCTCGCAGCGTGGAAAGCCACTGCAATCTCGGCGCGGCCTACGGAGACCTGGGCCGCAAGAAAGACGCGATCGCGGAATTCGAAAAGGCTCTCCGGATCGATCCGGAGTGCGCGCTCGCGCACTTCAACCTCGGGCTGGCCCTGATGGATAGCGACCCCGAGGAGTCGCTGGCCGAACTGCGTCGTGCGCAGATGATCGATCCCGGGAACTGGGACATCAACTTCAACATCGGGCTGGTCTACTTCCGCAAGGGGATGTACGAGGCGTGCGTGCGCTTGTTGAGCCAGTGCGTGCAGGCGCGGCCGAATTCCGCAGATGCGCTGTACTACCTCGGAGTCGCCTACAACAAGAAGGACCAGCCCGGGCAGGCCATAGAATGCCTCGAGCGCGGCCTGGAGCTCGACCCGAGCAATGGTCGCGCTCACTTCTACCTGGGCGTTGCCTACGACAAGAAGGGGCAATCGGACCGGGCCCGTCTCTGCTATCAGGCAGCCGATCGGCTCGGTGGCCGCGAGTCATGACCTGATCGGCCGCGCGTCAGCGCCGCCCGCGTCGTCTCGGAAACACAGTCGGGGGGAGGTGGAGCCTCGGGTTCGCACGCCAGGCCCCTCCATTGCCGTGGGGCGGCTCGCCGTCACCGGGGCGGATGCGCGTTCGCTCGCCGTGGCGTGCGCCGGATTCGGAGGGGCCGGGCGGATCCCTTGGGTCGCGGGATCGGTCCCGGATGCGGCCGGTGGGTGCGTGGCACCTGTTCTCGCTCTGATCCGGTCGCCTGGTCCGGGCCCTTCTTCGCCCGGCTCCCCCTGCCTATCGAGTTCGCCCCCACATCGAAGGCGGAAGGATCCCTACTTCCTCAGCCACCAGAAGATGTCCAGAAAACAGAGGATCATCATTCCGAGCATAGGTCCCTCCAGCGCGCCGCCTGGGGGATTCCCCCCGGCGGCTTCGGAACGCCTCGACGATCCCTGCAATTTCGGTTCCCGTCCTGCGGCGGGTCCCGACCCCTATCCTTCCGCCCTTCCCTGGGCACCACCCTGATAGGGCTTGAGCTCCGGCATCCAACCAGTTGCATCGTCCACGTTCGGGCCCGGCTTGAGAAAAAACTGCCGCCGCGGCGGGGCCGGGCCGGGAGACCGATCCCCGCGGTGCGGGCAGAATGCGCGCGCCGGCGACGAACATCTGGCCGCATGCGACGCGGCCCCTGGCGACGGAAACGGACCGTTCCGGTCGAGTGACGGCTTGCCGCATCCAAGACCTTGCGGCACAGTCGGAGCGACCGGGCCCGGACTCGGAGAGGTGATCGAACGCGCGCCGAGGGGCCCGATGCCCGGTGCGGAGCGGGAGCCCGCGGGGGCAGGAGGATCAGCGTCATGTTTGTGGTCACGGGTGCGAGCGGAAGGACCGGAGGGGGTGCCGCGGAGGCCTTGCTGGCCGCCGGGAAATCGGTCCGGGTCGTGGTGCGCAATCCGGCGCGCGCCGCCTCCTGGGCCGCCAAGGGTGCGGTGGTGCACGTGGCCCCGTTCGAGGATCGCGCGGCCCTGGTCGCGGCGTTCCGCGGGGCCGAGGGTGCCTACCTGATGCTTCCTCCGTTCGGACCGGCCGATACCGACCTGGCCGCGACCCGCAAGCGACTGCGCGAGGCGCTGCTGGGCGCGGTGCTGGAGGCGCGGCCGGCGCACGCCGTGTTCCTGTCGTCCATCGGGGCGCAGCACACCGATCGCACCGGCCCGATCGCCGATCTGCATCCCGTGGAGACGGCGTTGTCCGCCTCGGGCCTTCCGGCGACCATCCTTCGGGCCGCCTACTTCATGGAGAATTGGGGGCCGATGCTCCCGGGTGCGTTGGAGGGGGGAGCTCTCTACCACGGCCTGGAAGCGGATCTGCGGCTACCCCAGGTCGCCGTGCGTGATGTCGGAGCCACTGCCGCCGAATTGCTGCAGCGTCCGGTCCGGGGGGGCACGCGCGTCGTCCATCTGGCCGGCCCGCAGGAATACTCGCTGCGCGACACGGCGGAGATCCTGTGCCGCGTGGCCGGCCGCCCAGTGCAAGCGGTCCAGGTGCCCATCGAAACGATGGTGGGCGCCATGCAGGCGATGGGCGCCTCCGCGGAGGTGGCCCAAAGCTCCGGTGAGATGGTGGCCGGCATCAACAGCGGCCGGGTGGCCTGGGAGGAAGGAAACGTGGTTCTCCGGCGCGGGAAGACGACGCTGGAGACGGTGCTGAAGACCCTCCTGGGGACTTAGCCCTGATCCGGCAATCCTCCACGGCGCAAACCGCCTTCGGCTCGCGCCGGAGCACGCCATCTGAGGCCTTCATCGCCCTCGCCATGCTCACATAGCGCATGGGCTATGCTCCGCGTGGCTCGGGCTGCGCGCGGCCCCATCTGACGTGCTCCGACACGTTTTCGCTCGCGCAGGATTGCCGGATCAGGGTTAGGAGTCGGACGGCCGCGGGCATCCTGCAGGCGGCCGGCCTCGGAGGCGGCGGAACGACCCAGTCCGCGCGGCTGCCTGGGTTCTTCCGCAGCCTGCCGGGGCCTCTGCGTTCGGCTAGAGCGCCTTCAAGATGAACAAGGTGGTGTCGTCATCGGCCACCACCCCCGCCTCCCGCTCCAGCTCTTCCGTAATCCGGCCCAGGAGGTCGGCGGCGGAAAGGTGTCGGTGCACGGACACCACCTGCTGGAGCTCAGGTTCCTCGAAGCGGGTCTCGGCCCCTCCGCGTTCGATGACTCCGTCGGTGAAGAGCAGCAGTAGATCGCCCGGCCGCAAGAGAACGACCTGATCCTCGTAGGGCGACTCCGGCATCACGCCGAGGAGCAGCCCGCCGCGGTCGAGCCGCTCGACGCGACCATCGGCCCGGACCAGCATGGGGTGGAGGTGTCCTGCGTTGGTGTAGGCGAGTTGCGAGCGCTTCAGGTCGAGGCGCCCGCAGAAGAACGTGACGAAACGTTGCGGCGGATCGAGGCTGCAGAGACTCCGATTCACCCGGGCGGTCACTTCGCGCGGGGGCAGGCCGGCGGCGGTTTCGGCGCGGAAGGTCGCTTGCAGGCTGGCCATCACCAGCGCAGCCGGAACCCCCTTGCCGGTCACATCGCCGATGGCGATCGAGAGGTCGCCGGAGTTGGCCAGCACGCAGTCGTAGAAATCCCCGCCGATCTCGCGGCAGGGAACGGTGCGGGCCGCGAGGTCGAATCCCGGGAGCTCCGGCAGCTCCCGGGGGAGCAGCTTCTGCTGGATGGATCCGGCCAGCGCGAGTTCCCGATGCAGCCCCTCGCTGTTCGCCGACTCCAGATGATAGTGCGCGTTTTCCAGCGCGAGCGCGGCCTGGGACTGCAACGCTTCGAGCCGAGGGAGGTCGGTTTCCGCATAGGGCGTGCCGAAGGCGCGCGGTCCGAGCACCAAGACTCCTAGCCGTCGCTCTCCCACCAAGAGCGGAATCAGCAACCGGGTCTCGAGTGCGGCCAACACCTCCAGGTCGGGACGCGGCAGATATCCGTAGGGCAGCTCCGCCTCGAAATCGCCGCGCCGCACCGGCCGTCCCAGCGAGGAAAGAGTGTTGACCGCAAGCAGGCCCAGTTGCGGGCGGTTTCCCTGGGAGTCCGGCGGCGGTTCGGCGACCGTGGGCGCGGGGGCGACGGTATCGTTGCGCTCCGCGGGCGGAGGTCCCAGCACTTGCCTCAGCACAAACGACTCGCGTCCCGGCTCCGGTCGAAAGAGGCCCGCACGGGTCGTGCCCAACATTCCATGCACCGCTTCGAGGATCGACCGGTCCGTGTCCTCGAAGCCGGAGGCCGTCCGCAGGAGGAGCACCGGATCCGGCGTGTTGTCGGATCGGTCGGGATCGATCCAGCGATCGATCCGGTGTTGCAGTCGGGTACGGAGCGGGCTCATCAGGAACACCACGAGGGCCACGGCCAACAGGCCGCCGATGCGTTCTTTGGTGGCGGCGTCGCTGTGCAGCAGGGCTTGCAGAGACAAGTAGAGCGTCAGGTAAAGCAGCACGGCGGCCGCGGTGACGGCCGACCAGGCGAGGCTGCGTTTGACCAGGAACTCGAATTCGAAGAGGCCGTGCCGCACGATGGCATAGCCGAACGACGCCGGCAGGAGGAAGAGCGCCAGAGTGGCGCCCCCGGCGGCCGGCAGGAGGGCCCCGGGTCGCACCATCCGGGTGGCGAGCAGGAGCAGGACCGGCAGGACTCCGAGGACGGTTCCGATGAGGGTGACCTTCAGCTTCCGACGCACGGTGGGAAGGGGGCTTCGCGAGTAGGCGTTCCAGAAGAGCGCGATCGAGATCGAAAGTGCGGCCAGCACCGACAGGCTGGCGGCGATGGAAACGCCGACGCTGAGGGTGCGCGGATCGGCCGGCGCGCCTCCCAGCAGCCGCGGGCCCAGGCGAGGCGCGGCCAGGATCAGGAGTCCCGGCAGGTACGGGAGCACCTGCAGCCACGGCCGCCGTCTTAGCGGCGCGCGCTCCCAGGGAAACAGCAGGAAGAAGTGGACCAGTACCCCGGGAAAGAGCGCGGAGACGATCTCGCGGACGACCAGGTCGACGCGTTCGCCGACCTCGCCGGGCGGCATCCACGGGCGAAAGAGCAGCACCGCCAGGACCAGGCAGAGCGTGTAGAAGGCCCCGGTCAATCGTCCCACCTTGCGCAGGAAGACCGCCGATCCGATGAACAACGTGGCCATGGCGACCAGGGCGTGCGCCACGAGCATGAGAATCTCCCGCGGAGGTTGGGGGTCGGTGAGCAGCTCGACCTCGAAGGTGGAACCGTCGCGCTCGACGCAGAGGAAGAAGCCGCGCCCCGGGCTCCCGCGCCGCAGCATCGCGGACATGTCCCCTGACTCGGTGGTGGCAACCCCGTTGACGGCGAGGATGCGGTCTCCGGCCCGCAGGCCTGCTCGCTCCGCGGGGCCGCCGGGATAGACCAGCCCGATCCGGCCGGGCCGTTCGCTCATGCCGAGGTAGGGTTCGCGGCGGAGACCCGCGGTGCGATAGCCGATCGACGCGGCCACGAGGAGCGCGAGAGCGGCCGCGGGCCATCGAATCCAGTTCGAGGCGGTGTCTTGCAGGGTGTGGTTCGCCCGGTCGGGAGAGGATGCGATCACGCCCCGGACGATCCCTCCTTTCCTCGGTCCGCAAGGTAGGTCGTGGCCGCACAGGCTGTCAACCGGGGGAAAAATCTGCCCGCCACCGGTCAGTCTTTGCCCACCTCGTCCTGAACCGGAGGCGCGGGCGGGGTTTGCGCCTCGAGCCGAGCGACCGCATCGGGACGGGGGGTGGCGCCGGCCCTAACGCCTTGATCCCGGCGCGAGTTTGGATTCTCGGGGCGCCTTCGTGACGGTGCGGCCGCGGGCGTCGGGACGCCGTTGGCACGCCCCCTGCATCTTGCCCGCCGGGAGGACTGCACATGATTCGCGGCCTGTGGATTTCGGCCGGCGCTCTGTCGCCCACGATGCGGGCCCAGGAAATCCTGGCGAACAACCTTGCGAATGCCGGCACCGGCGGTTTCCGCCAGGACCGGGTAGCGTTCGAACGGGTGGTCCAGCAGACCGAGGCGCCCCTCGGAGCGACCACGGGTCTCGCTTCCGGTGGAGGCGCACCCACGGCTGCCCTCTTCGCACTGGAGGAAGGATCGGGTGCGGCCCCGCGCCTGCGGACCTCCCTCGACACCGGGTCGGGCTCCCTCGAGACCACCGAAAGCCCGCTGCACCTGGCGGTGTCGGGGCCGGGGTTTCTGGCGGTCCAGGGGCCGGAGGGCGAGCTCTACACCCGCGATGGAACGCTGCAGCTGGCCTCGGACGGTACCGTCCTGCACCGTAGCGGCCTGCCGCTCCTCACGGAAGGCGGGGCACTCACTCTTCCCGCCGGAAGCGAACTCGCCGTGGCCGGCGACGGGACCGTCCTGGTCGACGGTGAACCGCGGGGAAAGCTACGCATCGTGAGCCTGCCCGACGCGGCCTCCCTGAGCCACGCCGGCACCGGGCTCCTGCGCTCGTCCGTACCCGGAGAGACAGACACGGAGAGCCGGATCGTGCAGGGCTCCCTGGAGGGAGCGAATGTCGATCCGGTGCTGGCGATGACGGACATGATTGCGTTGCTCCGCGGGTTCGAGGCCAACCAGCGCGCGATTGTCGCGCAGGACGGTACGCTCGGCCGCCTGGTGCAGTGGGCGAACGGGTAGAAGTCGAAGGAAAGGAACCGGACATGCTTCGAGCCATGCGCACCGCCGCCTCCGGCATGAGGGCCCAGCAGCTGAATCTGGACACGATCGCCCACAACCTGGCCAACGTGAACACCACCGGGTTCAAACGGGCGCGCGTCGACTTCGAGGACCTGCTCTACCAGACCCTGGTGCCGCCCTCGGTGGGGGAAGGAAACCAACCGGGTCAGCCGGTCGGACTGCAGGTGGGCCACGGCAGCCGCGCCACCGACACCGAGCGCATCTTCGCCCAAGGGGACACCGAATCGACGGGCAATCCGCTCGACCTCGTGATCGAGGGGGACGGCTTCTTCGTGGTGCAACGCGCGGACGGTACGAACGGGTACACCCGGGATGGATCCCTGAAGATCGATGCCGATGGCCGGATTGTCACGGCCCGCGGGAACATCGTGCAGCCCGAGATCACCCTGCCGGCCGACACGACGGCCGTCACCGTGAGCGCGGACGGACGCGTGATGGTCGAGCAGCCGGGACAGAGCACCACCACGGAGGTGGGCCAGCTGCTCCTGGCCCGCTTCGCCAACCCCGCGGGGCTGGTTTCCGAGGGAGGGAACATCCTCAAGCAGAGCGCCGCTTCCGGCGACCCTCAGCTCGGCGCGCCGGGCGACCTGGGGGTGGGCAGCATCCTGCAGGGCGCAGTCGAGCGCTCCAATGTGCAGGTGGTCGAGGAGATGGTGAACCTCATCGTGGCGCAGCGCGCCTTCGAGATGAACTCCAAGGCGATCAAGACCGCCGAGGAGATGATGCAGACCGCCGTGAACATCCGACCGGTGTGATGCGGGCGGTCGATCGGTTTAGGGGAGAGCGACGAATGTCAAGGAAGACGGGTCGTTCCAGACGGAACCTGCGACCGGCGAAGCCGGGGGAACAGGTTTCGCGAGGCATGTCTTCGGAATGGATCCTGTCGTCGTTCTCTCTCTTCTTGGCCGTGGCGTGCGTGGGGCCGGCTGCGTCCGGCCCCACGGTGCCCGCGGCCGTTCTGGCTCCGGTGGAAGAGACGTTGCGCCTGGCCTGTGGGTGCGAGCGGTTCCGGGTCGGGTGGACCATCCCCGCCGCGGTGGCCGCCGGCGCCCTTTCTCTCGACTCTCTCTCCGCGATGCCGGACGGGGAGTCGGTGCGGGCTCTGGCGGCGAACGCCGCGGGGGAGCCCGGGACCGGCGGAGACCGCGTGACGGTGCGCCTGCGCGGGCGGCAGCATGGCCGACCGGTGGAGTACCTGGCCGAGGCCCGGCCGCTGTGCGGGGGGGCCGTGCCGGTGGCCCGGCGCCCCGTGCGCGCGGGCGCGGTGTTGGCGGCGGAGGATCTCGAGTGGTCCGACGGTTGGTTCGCCCCGTCGGTCTGGCACGCCGCTGTGGAGTCGGTGGAGGGGAAGGCCGCGCGGCGCGCTCTGGCGCCCGGCTGTCCCATCGGTCGCGACGACCTGGCCGAACCGGCGCTGGTGTCCCGCGGCGCTGCGGTGCGCGTGCTCTACCGGCTCGGCGCCATCGCCATCTCCGGAAAGGGCGTGGCGCGCCAGGACGGCCGGCGCGGGGACAAGATCGGCGTGCGACTGGCCGGAGCGTCCCGCGACTGCGTAGGTCTGGTCACCGGGCCGGGAGAAGTGCGGGTCGATGAAGAGGGAGGTGGCTCATGAGCGCCGTCGTGATCCTCGCGCGGGGCCGGCTCGGGGGGGCCGGGAGTCCCCCGCGCGGCTGCGGAGTCGCTCGGACGGCACGGTCCCGCCGGCGAGGCGCCATCCGGTGCGGTCTTCTGGCGGTCCTGGGGTCTGCCGGCCTCCTCGGGCTCTGCGGACCGGCCCGGGCCCAGAGCCGAGCCCTGGAACCGCAGCCCTCGCTGTGGGACGAGGAGCAAGGGAACCGCTACAGCAACCGCAAGGCCCGCCACGTCGGCGATCTCATCACCGTCTTGGTGACCGAATCGTCCATGGGCTCGAACCGCTCGACCCTCAAGACGAAAAAGCAGAGCAAGTTCAATGCGTCGGGCGGGCCGGGCTCGGGACCGCTGAAGTTCCTGCCGAGCTTCGGCGCGAAGACCGACATCAAGGACGAGTTGGATGGAAGCGGCCAGACGGTGATTCAGGGCGAGCTCTCGACCAAGATCACGGCTCAGGTGATGGAGATCCGCCCGAATGGCCATCTCGTGGTGGAGGGAAGCCGGATCATCACGGTGAACTCGGACGAGGACCGGATCACCCTCCATGGGGTGGTGCGGCCGGAGGACATTGCCGCCGACAACACCGTGCAGTCGACCTTCCTGGCCGAGGCGATCATTTCGTACAACGGGAAGGGACCGGTACGCGGCTCGGCCCGGCGCGGGATCTTCCAGAGGATCGTGTCGTGGTTCTTCTAGCGGATGCGGGGCGGAGAGGCGGGATCGCGGGGGCCCCGGCGGTGCCGGATCTGGCGGTGCCGGATCTGGTCCGGCGAGCCGGGAGATGTGGTCGATCCGGTCCGGCCGGTGATGCCGCTCGCGGTTGCCGCGTCGGGAGAGCCGGTCTGGACGCGCGCGACCGATTTCGGCGCGCGGCCCTGGGCTTCGCGGTCTCGGCCGGGATCCTGATCGGCGCGGCCGCACCGGCCGACCTGGCTCGCGCGACCCGCGTGCGCGACCTGGCCTGCTTCCACGGCGTGCGCGACAACCAGCTCGTCGGCTACGGGCTCGTCATCGGACTCGATGGGACCGGCGACAAGCGAACCACGGGATTCACCCTGCGGACCATGAGCAATCTCCTGGAAAGCGTGGGAGTCACCATGCGGCCCGAGGAGATGGCCGTGAAGAATGTGGCGGCGGTGCTGGTGACCGCCACCTTGCCGCCGTTCGCGCGCCCGGGGAGCCGGCTCGACGTCACGATCGCATCGATCGGGGACGCCACGAGCCTGCGCGGGGGAGTGCTGGTGCAGACCGCTCTGGAGGCCGCGGATGGCGTGGTCTATGCCGTCGCCCAAGGCCCCCTGCTCGTCGGCGGCTATCAGGCGGACAGTCCCGGCGGCACCCGCGTGGCCCAGAACCTCGTCACGGTCGGACGCATCCCGGGCGGTGCGATCGTGGAACGCGGGACGGGCTACGAGCTGCCGCAGGATGGCGAATTGACGCTCCTCCTCGACCGGCCCGACTTTACGACCGCCCAGCGCCTGGCGGATGCCGTCCGCCGCGCGACCGGCCGCGACACCTGGGCGCTCGACGCCGGGACGGTGCGAGTCGTCGCCGGCGACTCGCTGCGGGCGGCGCCAGTGGAGCTGATGGCCCGGATCAGCGAAGTCGAGGTGGAGCCGGGCGCGCCGGCGCGGGTGGTGATCAACGAGCGCACCGGCACCATCGTCGCCGGCGGCCAGGTCCGGCTCATGCCGGTGGCGATCGCCCACGGCAGCCTCTCCATCAAGGTGCAGACCGACAACCAGGCGTACCTGCCGGGCGGTTTCGCGCCGCCGGGCACGCAGTCCCAGATTGTTACGAACGCGACCATCGAAGTTGCCGACCAGGGGGGCTCTCTCATCAGCACTCCCGGCGCTTCGACCCTCGAGGACCTGGCGCATGCGCTCAACACCCTCGGCGTGACCCCGCGCGACGTTATCGCCATCTTCCAGGCATTGCGGGAGGCGGGCGCGTTGCAGGCGGAACTGGTGGTGCTGTGACCGGCGATCTGGTGACGGGCGCATCCTCCTTTGGGCCCCGGCTCCCGTTGGCCTCCGACAGCGCGTCCGTCGCGGCTGCCCGGAAGGGGACGGTCGGCGCCAAGGGCACGTCCGCCGGCACGCCGGCGAACTCGGTGGCCGGCCGGCGCGCCGCGAAGGCGGTGCGCGACTTCCAGGCGGTCTTTCTCATGGAGGTGATGAAGCCGCTGACGCAGGCGCTCTCCGGCGCGTCCTCGGAAACATCGGGGGAGGCGGCACCGGGCCTTTCGTCGGGAGCGGATGTCTATTCCTACTTCTGGGGCGAAGCTCTGGCGCGACACCTCGCGGGGGCCCTGCCCGGACTGCCGGGAATGACGGAGATCGAGAGTCCGGCCGCGGGCGGGGTCGGGGTTCCCGGCCGAACCCGATTGCCCCGCTCGCTGGAGGCGGCGGTTCGGCAGGCGTCGGCTGCCGCAATCCCGGCCGGAACGCCGGCATTCCGCGGAGCGACCGCGATCCCGAATGAGCCGCTCGCCGCCGGTGTCACCCTGGATGCGATCTCCTCTCTGGCGGCGCTGCGAGCAGCCGGCGCCGCGGCCGATGCGACGGGGGTGGCGGCCCCGGTGCCCGCGGTCTCCACCGCCCCGCACGCGGCGGCGGGCCTGTCCGCGGAAATCCACGCCCTGGCGGGGAAGGCCGGCCGGCTGTTCTCGCTTCCGGAAAACCTGGTGCGCGCGGTGGTCGCCGTCGAGTCCGGCGGCCGGACAGGGGCCGTCTCCGGCAAGGGCGCCGTCGGCCTCATGCAGCTCATGCCCGGCACGGCGAAGGAGATGGGGGTCAAGGACATCACCGACGCCTGGGACAATCTCGTCGGGGGTGCCAGGTACCTCGCGCGCCAGCTCGAGCGATTCGGCACCCTCGATCAAGCGCTTGCCGCCTACAACGCAGGTCCCGGAGCGGTCGAGAAGCACTCGGGAGTGCCCCCGTACCCGGAGACCCGGGCCTACGTCCGCCGGGTGCTTTCCACGAAGGCGGGGCTGGACCGGGCCAATCCCGCGGGCGCGTAGCGGCCGCCCGGCGTCCAGCGGGCTCATTTCCCTCTCGATCATCCCGCCAGGGGGATACGGGGAATCGACGCCGCGAGACCGCTCTCGGCACTCGCGCCCGCGCGCTCAGGGTATCCGCCGGCACTCGTGCCCGCCGACGCGAGGACTCCTCCGGTGCGCGCGCCCGCACGCTCGAGGTCTCCGCCGGCGCTCACGCCCGCAAGCTCAAGTCTGGTTTCGATCGCGCCGATAGGTTACGCGAGGAGCAACCAAGGATGATGTTGCCAGGGAAGGCGATCGAGGGGCCGGCGGAAGCGCTTGCAGCGGAGTTGACGGCCGCGCGCGCCCTGCTTGCCGCGCAGCGAGAGCTGGAGTCATCGCTGCTGAGCGGGGCCGACGGAGACGCCGTGCAAGCCTGCGTACGCCGCCAGGAGGCCGCCCAAAGGGACGCTCAGGCGGCCGCCCACGCGCGTCGTCTCCACTTCGGGGGGCCGGGATCGCTCGAGGCGTTTCTCGAGGGGCGCCCGGTCGCCGAGGCGGAGCATCTCCGCCGGCTCGCGCGGGAGGCGGCGACATTGCGCACGGAGATCCGCGAGACCGCCCGTCGAGGCGACTATCTCGCGAAGCGCGCCGTCAACTGGACGCGCGGCCAGGTGGAGATCCTGGTGCGCGCCGTCAGCGGGCCGGCGGTGACCTACCACGCCCCCGGGGCGTCGCGTCGGTCGCGGGGAACGCCGTCCCTGCTCGATCGCTCGGCCTGAAAAGGCCACGGGGGCGTGATCGGCGCGCCCCCGCGGAGATAGAAGAGGAGTTCATGGCGGGTCTGTCGCAGGGACTGGAGATCGCGCGGCGCGCGATGTACGCGCACCAGGCGGCGATGAATGTTGTCGGGAACAACCTGGCCAACGTAGCGACGCCGGGCTACACCCGGCAGATCCCGCTCCTGACTCCCACCCCGTCGGAGCGAACGCCCGACGGCGTGCTCGGGACCGGCGTCCAGATGGATGGGGTGAGACGGGCCCGGGACGTCTTCCTGGACACCCAGCTTCGCGACGAGATGGGCCTGGCGGGGAGGTGGTCCGCTCGGTCCAGCGTGCTCAGCCGGGTCGAAAGCGTGGTGGACGAACCCTCCGATACCGGGCTCGCCAGCCTTCTCGATGCCTTCTGGAACTCCTGGCTCGACCTCTCCAACAACCCCGAAGACTCCGCGGCCCGCTCGGTGGTGGTACAGAGCGGCATCTCGCTGGCCGAGGGGCTCCGACAGGTGGATTCCCGGGTCCGCCAGGTGATCGAAGCCACGGACAGCGATCTGGAGCAGCGGGTGGCCCACCTGAACGTGCTCTTCCAGGAGGTCGCTTCCTTGAACGCCCAGATCACCCGCGCGGAGATCGGCGGCGACACCGACTCCAGCCTGCGTGACCAACGCGATCTCATCCTGGACGAGCTGGCCGAGGCCGGAGGGGCGACCAACCTCGTGCGCGGCGACGGGTCCGTGGTGGTGCGCATGGGCGGCCGCTCCGTCGTCGAGGGGAACAACGCGCTCACCTTGGCTGCCCAGCGTTACAACGACGATGGGCGCGTGCGCGTGCGGGTGGTCTTCGCCGAGGACGGTACTTCGCCGTCGTTTCTTTCCGGCGAGCTGGCGGGCTTGATGGAGGTGCGGGACGACGTCCTGCCGGACTTCCTGGATCAACTCGACCAGATGACCCAGGCGATCACGACTTCGGTCAACCGGGCTCACGAGGCCGGTCCGTCGCATTTGCCGTTCTTCCGCGGCAACCGGGCGCAGTCATTGGAGGTGGTCCCGGAAATCGCGAACGACCCCAGCCAGGTCAACGCCGGCACCACCGGCGATGCCGGCGACAACGACATCGCCCTGGCCATTGCGGACCTGCGCGATGCCCGCGTCATGGTGCGCGGCACCGCCTCGATCTCCTCCTTCTACCGCAGCCTGGTCGCCGACCTGGGCTCGCTGGGGCAGCAGGCGAACTTTCTCAGCGGCAGCCAGGACCAGGCGGTGAAGTCGCTGCAGGCGCAGCGCGAATCGGTCATCGGAGTGAACCTCGATGAGGAGCTGACGCGGATGACGGTCACCCAGAAAGCGTACGAAGCCGCCGCCCGGGTCTTCAACACCGTGAGCGACATGTTCGACACGCTGCTGGCGATGTAGGAGCCGCCATGTCCACGCCGAGAATCTCCACCAAGACCCTCTCCAACGCCGTCTCCGACTCGATCAGCGCGCGCAGCCAGAAGCTTCTCAAGCTGCAGCTATCGATCGCGGACGGCCGGGCGCTGCACGCGCCCTCGGATGATCCGGTGCGCGCGCAGCAGGCGATGCTGTTCCGGGAGCAGAAACGGGCGGCTGAGCAGTACGAACGCAACCTGCAGTCCGTGAGCGCTTCCTTGAGCGCAACCGAGAGCCTCCTGAACAACATCTCGGACGTCGTTTCCGAGGTTCGCGAGCTCCAGGTGCGTGGTGCGGACGACGCGCAGGGTCCCGATGCCCGCGCCGCCTACGCCGCCCAGGTGGACCAGGACCTGGAGCTGCTGCTGAGCCTCGCCAACGAGAAGTTTGCGGGGACCTACGTCTTTGCCGGGCGCAAGACGCTGCAGGAGCCGTACGTGGCCGAACGGGACGCGGCGGGGCGGATCACGCGGGTGTCGGCCAATCCCGCGGGGATCGACGGCCAGCTCGTGCGGCGGGTGGGCCCGGACACGGAACTCACGATCAACGTGCAGGGAGACGATCTGTTTGGGGAGGACGCGGCGGCATTCCAGGCCCTGATCGATCTCCGCGCCGCTCTCGAGGAGGCCGACGGGGAGGCGATTCGCGCCACGGCGACCTCCCTGGAGGGCGTGGTCGGTCGAGTGGTGGAGGCCCACGCGATCCACGGGGCGCTCAGCGCCCGAGCGGAAACCCTGCTGGAAAACGTCGGGCGCGACATCATCGAGTACGAAGACGGCCGATCGCGCACAGAGGACATCGATGTGGCACAGGCCATGGTGGAACTTCAGCAGGAGCAGGTGGCACTCCAGGCGGCGCTCCAATCCGGGGCGGCGATCCTGAACCTGAGCCTGCTCGACTACCTCGATTGATGGGGGCACAATGATCCTGCATTCAAGGCAGATGGGCAGACTGGAAGTTGCGGACGCCTCCCTCCTCCACTGTGCCGGGGGCCTGGTGGGATTCGAGGAGTACACGAAGTATTACCTGGCGGAGGTTCCCGGGTACGGCCCGTTTCTGTGGCTGATGTCCGCGGAGGAGCCCGACCTGGGGTTCGCGGTGGCCGATCCTCAGCTCTTCTATCCCGGCCGCTACGAGGTCAACCTGGGGGAAGGCGAGCGGGACTCCCTGGATCTGCAGCCGGGAGACACGATCTCGGTCTTCGTGATAGTCTCGATCATGGATGGCGGCCGTATGATCACGGCGAATCTCAAGGGTCCGGTCGTCCTCAACACGCGGAACCGGATCTGCCGGCAAGTCGTCATCTACAATCCTGCCTACCCGATGCGGCAGCCGTTGCTGGCGCCGGGGCAGGATCGGGTCCCCTGCGTCGAAACCGCCCATGGAAGGGTGGCGGCTCGGGGTTGAGTGCGAAGGCGGCAGGGATTGCCGCTTCAGGAGGCCCAGCATGCTGATCCTCACCAGGAAGTTCGGGGAGAACATCCGGATCGGGGACAAGATCAAGATCATCATTCTGGATGTGAAGGGCGGCCAGGTGAAGCTGGGCATCGACGCGCCCCCGAACATCACCGTGCACCGGGAGGAGATCTACGAACGGATCCGGGAGGAGAATCGCCGGGCGTCCGGGATCTCCGCGAAGGCTCTCCGCGACGTCGCTCACATCTTCAACAAGGGGAGAAAGCACGGATCGATCCGAGAGCGGGGAACCCTGGCGCCGGTGACGGATGACGACCCGCCGGACGCGCCGGAGGGCGACGAGCAGTAGCTCCAACTGCCTGATTTCTTGAGGTTAGGGGGGCCGCCGAGACTCACTCTCGGCGGTTCCTTCGTCCCTGGTTGGCCGCTATCTGTCATGTTTGCTTTCCACTGTCGCCCGCGCGTGATCTTTCCCTAAAGGTTCGTCCAGGCCTTCCGAAAACAAGAGCGAGGTGGCTCCCCCTTGGAGGAGAGCGCCAAGCCACAGGGTACGGAAACCCGGTCCGCCCGCGGGGCGACCAGAACAGGGAGTGAGCCGAGATGGCAACCAGCGACCTGACCAGAATCCGGTCCAACATCCAGGGTCTGAACATCCTCTCGACGCTCCGAGACGTGAACAACGCGGTGGCCACCCATCAGCTGCGTCTCGGCACGGGCCGCCGGATCAACTCCGCGAGCGACGATCCGGCCGGCATGAGCATCGCGACCAAGTTGGACAACCGCAATCGCATCCTGACCGCCGTGTACGACAACATCGGGCAGGCGAAAAACATGTTGGCCGTTGCCGAGGGCGGCTTGCTCAGCATCAACGACATTCTGGTGCTCCTGAGCGAGAAGATCATCACGTCCGCGAGCGACACCTTGGCCGACGATGACCGCCAGGCGATCAGCACCCAGCTCGTGTCGATGGTCGCTGAGATCGGCGACACTGCGGCCCAGACGGCGTTCGGTGGCACCTCTATGCTGAACGAGGAGAAAACCCTCCTGTTCCAGACGGGAGAGAACACCGCGACGAGCTTCCAAACCCAGAAGTACGACGCGGAGTCCCTGGGGCTCAGCAAGCTGGTGGGGCTCACGTCTGACAGCATCATCAACAGCTCGAACTACCAGGAGTACCTGGACGAGATCAACATCGCCCTCAAGACGGTGAGCACCGGTCTGACCAACATCGGGTCGTTGACCAACCGCCTCACCATGAAGGAGGCGTCGATCTCGCTGACCCAGAGCAACACCGAGGCCGCCTTCAGCCGGATTCGCAATGCGGACATGGCCAAGGAGCAGCTCGAACTGACCAAGATGCAGATCCTGCAGCAGACGGCGACGTCGATGCTGGCGCAGGCCAACAGCAACTCGCAGTCGATCCTGGCTCTCTTCCAGTAAGCCGCCGGGAACCGCGGGCCGCGGCGGAACCCCGGTTCTGCCGCGGTGAGGAGGAACCCGCATCGTGACCTGGCAACCGAGCGCGGATCCACACCGGGCTTACCGGGCGCAGCAAGTGGCGAACGAAAGCCCGGGGCGGCTCGCGCTGCTCGTCTACGACACCGCCCTGCGCGCGTGCCGGCGAGGACAGCGCGGGCTGCTCATGCGCGTCCTTCACGAGCTCATCGCCGGTCTCGACCTGGATCAGGGTGAGATCGCGGTGGGCTTGTTGCGCTTGTACGAGTACGCGATCTGGCAGCTCCGCGAGGGCAACCTGGAGGAAGTGCAGCAGATCCTCCAGGAACTGCGCGACACCTGGGCCCGGTCGCTGCGGGAAGAAGAAGAGCGGGCCGCGGCGCGGCGCGGGAGCTCTTCATTGCCGGCCGGCGCCTCCCGGCGCTGAGCGCAGACGACAGGTACGACGATGGCTCTGACGGCAACCACAACCACGGCCTCGACCGCGGTGCAGACGGCGGTCTACCAGGCGATGGCCACGGACCGGGTCCCGCTGCAGCGGCTGCAGGCGCAGAAGTCGGAACTGGCGAACCGGACCAGCTCCTACACGGCGCTCGCGGCGAAGCTCTCCTCCCTGTTGACCCTGACCCGCAACTACGCGAGCGCCGGTTCGGAGAACCCGCTGCGGAGCATCACGACCTCGGGCGGCAGCCCGTCCACCTTTACGGTGACGACCGATGGCACGGCCGCAAAGGGAACCCACACGGTCGAGGTCATGAGCATCGCCACGCGCCACGCGGTGGCGTCTTCGGCGGCGAAGAGCAACAAGCAGGCCGCCCCCGGCGGTTTCGTGTCCAAGGCGGAAACCGCGGAACCGGTCCGCTTTCGCCTCACCGCCGGCGACGTTTCGCAGGAGTACGCGCTGACGTTGGACCGCGGCCTGACCAACGCCGAGGTGATGCAACGAATCGCTCAGGTAATCAATGAGACTACGGATGGACCGGTCACGGCCACGGTGGTCGAACGGGGCAGCGGGAATTCGCGGCTGGTCCTGCAGAGCGTGTCCACGGGAGAGGCCGCGCGGATCACCGGCGTAGAGGATATCGAGGGGAACTGGCTGGCGGACCTCGGGCTGGCGGGAGTCGAAGAGAACGGCGAACCGCTCGCGGCCACGGTTCAGGCGGCAGCCGATGCCTGGTTCCGCCTCGATGGGATCGAGATCACCTCCGCTCACAACACGGTCAGCAACCTGGTGAAGGGCATCACCCTTGAGCTGCACGGGCCTTCCTCTACGGTGTCGGTCCGCGTCCAGCCGGATACCGACTCGGTGGTCAGCGACGTGGAGAAGTTCATCAGCCAATTCAATGCGGCGGTGGACGAGGTGCGCACCCTGACGCAGGCGGCCGATTCGACCGGCAGCAACCGGGGAGTCTTTACCAGCGATCCTTCGGTCACGCGACTGCGGGTGTCGCTGCGGGAGGCGGTCTCGCGCCAGGTCGACGCCACGGGCTCCCCGCGCTCTCTCGCGGAGATGGGGTTGACGACCGATCGCGACGGCCACCTCGAGCTGAGTGACGTCGAAGCGTTCCGCGCAGCCCTGGAGTCGAATCCGGAGGGTGTGGAGAAGCTCTGGACGGGCTCCAGCGGCGTTGCCACCCGGTTGGTCAATGTTCTGCGGGCCTATGCGACCACTGGGACCACCTACACCAGCCAGTTGAAGAACCTGCGGGCGCAGACGAAGTCGCTGGACGATCGCATCGAACGTGAGAACACGCGGTTGTCTCGCCGCCAGGAGGTGCTGACGAAGCAGATCGCGGATCTGCAGGCGACGACGACAGCCTTGAACTTGCAGAAGACCTATCTGAACGCGATCCTTGCCTCGGGCGAGTCGCTCTATGCCTAGCCGGCTTGCCGGGAACCGGCGTCCGGCCATTTGCCCGGCGGAGAGGGTAGAGTCCGACCGGGACCGGGTCGGAGCCCCGATTGGCCCGGCGATCGGGCCGGAACGCGGGAACGGGCCGTGGAACGGGTGCAGCGACGAAGCCTGAAGGCGATCTCCCGGCGCCAGGAAGGCGCCGGACGGCGTGGGCAGGAGGACAGGATGACAGTCGAAGGTGTGGGACGCGGCAACGTCGTCCCGATCGAACTGCTTCGACGCAATCGTGCGCAGCGAGAGCAGCGCCAGGCAGCCGCCGGGCCTGCCGCGGACGGACAGGCGGGCGACGACTCGGGTTCCGCGGCCGCGAATGCGAGTGGTCTCGACCGCACGGCCGACGTCCCGCATCCGGATGCGACCGCGCCGTCCCCCGCGTTGGAGCGCGCGCGCCTTCTCGACCGCTACCGCGCGGAGACGGCGGGTCTGCCGGACGTCCGGCGCGACAAGGTGATCGAGGCCAAGCTCCGGATCTCAACCGGCTACTACAATCGTGACGACATTCGCCGCGAGGTGCTCCGGTCCGTCCTGGAGCAGCTTCTGCCGGCCCAGCCGCCGGCCGAGGGTCCTTCGGCGCCACCCTCCAGGGTGCCGGCAGCAACCGCGGGAAGCGACCCCCTGCCTCCGGAAGAGAAGTAGCGGAAGCCGCGCCGATGTGTTGGCTGCCCCGGGATCCGAGCCGTTCGCGCGGAAGAGGGCGGGCATGGACTACCCGTTGACACCCGAACCGCCGGAATCGGATCGCGGCAACGCCGATGCCGCCGGAGAGGTTTCGGACCGGACGCGGTCGGGCGAGCCGTCCGAGTCGATGCCGCGGCCGGAGCCCGGGGGCCGGGTTCGGCTCCGGCCTCTCTCGAACGACGATGACGGCCTGGTCGCCCGGGTCGTCGAGGTAGAGGGAGAGCGGCTGTTGGTCCGCTTGTCCCGCAACTCCGAGCCGGGCGCGCCGCTCTTCGTGGCCGGCGGGCGGATTGAGGTGATTCTCGGCCGGCGTGACTCGGCGTATTCGTTCGACGCCTCCGTGCTCTGCCGCTACGAAGGCGACATCCTGGCAATCCAGCTAAGCGGGGCGCCGCGGCGGCTGCAACGCCGCGAATACTTTCGCCTGGCGGTACGGCTGCCGATCGCGGTGTGCCTGGATCCACCCCGCCGGGATCCGCGGGCCGGGTTGGGAACCGAGACGCCGGCGCGCGACAGCCTCTCCGACCGCGTGGCCCGTGACGACGGCGACTCCCAAGAGGCGCACCTGCGCGAAAGCCTCTCCACGTGGGAGGAAGATGCACCGGGCGACGCGGAGAGCTGGCCCGCCGCCTCAGGGGCCGAGATCCTCGATCCGGAGCCGGCGCCGCGCGCGCAGGCTCCACAGATCGTGATCTTCCGCCTGGCCGACCTGAGTGGCGGCGGTTGCCTCTGCCTCGATCCGGACGAACGCCTGCGTGACGGCCGGGTCTATCGCGCGACCCTCGACCTTCACGACGGCCTGCCGCTGCAGGTGGAGGTCGAGGCGGTCCGCCGCGGCGTTTCATTCGGCATTCGGTGCGTCGGCCTTCGTTTCGTCGCCCTCGCGGAGAGCCGCCGCGAGCGGATCATGCGCGCCCTGTTTCGCGAGCAGCGGAGACGGATCTCCGCCGGCCGGGTCTGAGCCCACCCCGGGCGGCGTAGTTCGAGCGGCCCATTCCCAAAGCGACAGACCGCCGCCGGCTGGGCCTGGGCCCACCCGCCACCGGTCGATTCCTGTCCACCGCCCCTCCGATCCCGGGTTGGACTTGCGACACGCCGTCCGCTCGGCTAAGATTTGGCCGGCGTCGTTGGAGCCTCGGGGCCGGGTGGTCCGGGCTCCTTCAGGGAAGTCGCGTCGCTCGGGCACGGATGGGACCCGCCATGGAAGCAATGGAGCTGCCCTCCCGCCGCGGGGAGGAGACGGTCGGCCGACCCGAGCTGTTCGCGCAGGATCTGCTGGCGCGAATCCTCGGTTCCGCTCCCGGGTGCCTCTATGTCCGTCTGCTCGATGGCTCTCTGCAGCCCATCCACTCCTTGGGGCTGAAGCTCGAGCCTCGCGGCGCCTGGTGGAACGAGCTGAAGTCGCTCGGCCCGTGGGAAGCCGTTCCCGCCGACTCCATGACTGCGCTCGGCGCCCTGCCGCGTCGCCCTGGCCTCCCCGAGCCCGACCCTTCGCTGCGGCTGCTTCCCCTCCGGGACGGGCGCGAGCTCGTGGGCGGGCTCGTCCTGCGCGTCGATGGCCGGCAGATTCCGGCGCCGCTGCGGCGCCGCCTCGAAGACCCGGTGCACGTGGGCGCGCTGATCGCGTTGCTGGAATGGAGCCGGACGAGGATCGAGTCGGAAGGACTGCGAGGCTTCCGGGAGGCGCTCTCGTCGGCCCTGCCGTACGGCGTATTGGTCGTCGATCGACTGGGACGGGTCACCTGGGCCGGCGGGCGGGCGGCGGCGATCCTTGGCCTGAGCGCCGAGGAGATGCAGGGAAGTGACTGCGTGCGGATCTTCCGTCCGGTGGGAGTGCCGCTTCACCCGATCCTGGAGGCGCTGTCCGGCCGGTTCCGGTCCGGCGAGCTCGTGGTGGCTCGGGCCGACGGCGAAGAGCTGCCGGTGTCGTTGGAGATGGCCCGGCTGCCCGGGAGCGGCGGGCGGGGCCGCGGTCTGGTGGCGCTCTTCCAGGACCTTTCGGAGGAGCGGGTCCTGGAGGAAACGGCCCGCCAGCGCGATCGCCTGGTGGCATTGGGCGAACTCTCGGCCGGAGTCGCGCATGAGATCCGAAACCCTTTGACGGGGATCGCCAACTGCGCCCAGGTCCTGCAGGAGGGGCTGCCGGGGGACGACAGCCGCCAGCGCTTTCTGCGCATCATCCTCGACGAGACGGCGCGACTGAATCGGATCGTGGAGGGGCTGCTCCGCTACGCCCGGCCGAATCGGCCCGATCTGCGCGAGACGGCGCTGGACGAGCTCGTGCGCCATGTGCTCGACCTGGCGCGCGCGGGCATGGAGGCGAGCGGCATTCGGGTCGGCTTCAAGCTGAGCGGGCGGATCCCGCGAATCTACGTCGACCCGGCGCAGGTGGAGCAGGTGCTGCTGAACCTGCTGCGCAACGCCGAAGAAGCGATGCCCTCCGGCGGCGAGGTGGTGGTGACGATCTCCGTGGTGCGCCGGCGGCCGCACCGGCGCCGCGGGATCGGACGGCGGGCCGGCGATCGGATGCGGGTGCGGGCGCGGGAAGACGGTCCGCTGGTCCGATTCGTCTCGGTGCGCGTCTCGGATACGGGCCCCGGCATTCCCCGGGAGCTTCTTCCCCGGATCTTCAACCCGTTCTACACCACGCGCAGCCAGGGAACCGGACTGGGACTCTCGCTCTCGCAGTCGATCGTGCGGGAGCACGGCGGGTTTCTCACGGCCCGTTCGGTGGTCGGCAAGGGCACGGTCTTCCACCTGGATCTGCCGGTGGAGAGGAGGCAAGGTGAGCGACGAAAGAGCCAGCGACGCGCTTGAGTACACGCTCCTGGTCGTGGACGACGAGGAGTCGATCCGTATCACCCTGGGGGAGGCCCTCTCCGACGAGCGGACCACCGTGCACACCGCCGGGACGGGCCGCGAGGCCCTGGATACCCTGGAGCGCGAGCCGGTCGATCTCGTCCTGCTGGACCAGAATCTGAAGGTGTCGGGAGAGAACGGCATCGACGTTCTGCGCGAGGCGCGACGGCGCTTCCCCGAGACCCTGGTCATCATGATGACCGCCTACGGAAGGATCGAAGCGGCGGTAGAGGCGACGAAGCTCGGCTGCTTCCAGTACATCACCAAGCCGCTGGAGATCCCCCAGCTGCGGCTCCTCATCAAGAGCGCCCTGGCCACGGTCGAGTTGCGCAAGGAAGTCGAGGTCCTGCGCAGCCAGCAGGAGCGCGAGTTCGACGGCGAGCGGATCTTCGGCAGCAGCGACAAGATGAAGGACCTCCTCGAGAATGTGAAGAAGATCGCCCGCAGCGGGACCTCCACGATTCTCATCCGCGGCGAGACCGGCACCGGCAAGGACCTGATCGCGCGCGTGATTCACCAGACCAGTCCCGCCAGCAAAGGGCCGTTCGTGGTCTTGAACTGCTCGGCGGTGCCGGACAACCTGCTCGAGAGCGAGCTCTTCGGACACGAGCAGGGAGCGTTCACCGATGCGCGCCGGCACAAGCGCGGCCTGCTCGAGATGGCGGACCGCGGCACGTTGTTCCTCGACGAGATCGGCGAGATGCCGCCCGGCTTGCAGGCCAAGCTGCTGCGGGTCCTCGAGACCAAGACGTTTCGGCGGCTCGGCTCCACCACCGACATCCGGGTCAATGTTCGTTTCATCGCGGCCACCAACAAGGATCTCTTCCAGGAGGTGGAGGCCCGTCGCTTCCGGGAGGATCTGTACTATCGCCTGTCAGTGATCCCGGTCTACGTGCCGCCGCTGCGCGAGCGCCGGGAGGACATCGCACTCTTGGTGCGCTACTTCCTGGACCGTTACAACCAGGAGTTGGGCGGGCGCCTGGGGCGGGTGTCGGACAAGGCGATGGAGATGCTGGCCGACTATCGCTGGCCCGGCAACGTTCGCGAGTTGCGCAACGTCGTGGAGCGCCTGGTGCTCATGCATTCCGGCCCGGAGGTCATGCCCGATGACCTGCCGGAGCAGGTGCGCTCGGGTGGGGGGGCGCCCCGCCCGGCCGATGAGGCCGACGAGGTCGTGATTCGCGTCGATCGAGTGATTCCGCTCTGCGAACTGGAGAAGGCCGGCATCCGCGATGCCCTGACCAAGGCCGGGGGAAACAAGACGCGCGCGGCGGAGCTGCTCGGAATCAGCCGCCAGACCCTACGGACCAAGGTGCGCGAGTACGCGCTGGAGGCGGGGGACGCGGAGGACTGAGGGCGCCAGATATCAGCAGGGTTACGCAGGACCCTGCCGATGGATCGGCGTCGGGGCCGCTTCAAACGGACTGCAGGGGCCTGTGCGCTCTCCCGTTCCCCGCGGCGTGACCCGGATTCGCGCGCTCGCACTTGCCGCCGCCACGGCGCGTGCGGTATCATTGTGTGGGCGTCGACGGAGCGTGGAGACGGCAGTGAAGTTCGGCCGTTCAAGTGACCGAAACAGGAGGAGGAGAGGAATGTTCATGCGAGGCGCGGTATGGTTCGCGGTCCTGCTGGGCGCACTGCCTGGTAAGGCGTTGGGGGGGGCGAACTTAGGGGGTAGCCTGGTCGTCCATGCCACGTCCATCACCTACACCACGGGTGTAGAGACCTACTGCGGTCAATCCGGGGTCGACTCCTGTTCGGCGATCGTGGACAGCGTGCCGTGGAGTTCCGGACAGCCGGTCGTCTTCTTCGTCCTGGCCGCGTTTCCTCCGGAGTCTTCTTCGCGCCTGAAGGGAATCTCCTTCGGCGTCGACTACGACGCGACCAAGTTCGTGGTCATGGCGTACGGGACGTGCGCCGACTTTGAGCTACCGGACAGTGACTGGCCGGATCCGGGCTCCGGCACGGCCCAAAGCTGGCTCACCACCCAGACGGGACCCCTGGTCGAGGCCTATTGGATGGCAGGCTACGCCTACAGCGAGCAGTCCCCGGACACGACGTCGTTCGCGGTCGTCCCGCACCCGGTCCAGGGAGGCTATTTCGCGGACGACAGCGAGCCGCGCGAGGCGGACGAGATCGAGGCCTATGGGCGCTTGGGATTCGGAACGGCGGGAGCGTTGCCGTGCCCGATCGGCGGCGGCGACATGGTGTGGGTGCCGAGTGGCGGGCTGGACGCGGAGCTGGAGGAGGAGCCAGAGCCTCCCGTTGGTGATGGGCCCGGCGGCGTCTCGGTGGCCGGGGACTTGACCTTCCTCGAACTGACGTCCACCTCGGCGCTCACCTTCGCCGCGGCTTACCGCGGACTGAGGGCAGACTATGGTATTCGGGTTCTGATCGGGATCATTCCCGATGCGCTCATCTGCCGGACACACGAGTGGCAGCGGGCCCTCCTGGCTCAGGACGAGCGCGTGCTGCAGCTGACCATGGAGGACTTTCCTAACCCGCCCGGAGAGCTGCTTCCTGGCGATGTCGGATTTGCGGAGGGGGTGTGGAACCAGATACTGCTTCCACTTCCCACCGAGCCGTCGGAGCCCCTGTCTCTCGGGGAGGTCGAGGGATCCGGGGAGTTCTCCGACTCCCTCAGATGGGCTCACGACAAAGTGCGCCAGACCTCGATGTACATGATGGGGGACGTGGGTGTCTCTCTTCTCTTCCTCGAGAGCGATTCCACCGGATCCTGTGAGCCGGCCACTCGGATCGAAGACTGGAGGCCGGAGGAGCTCACGACTGCGACTGGCAACATCCTGCACGGCTTCATGCGTCTTGTCGAGATGGCCCCTCCGGGCGCGAACTTGACATTCACGGTTCAGGACACGATCGTGCCGACGACGATGGAGCCCATCAAGCGGGTGTTCGAGGGTCCATGGGTCAACGAGGCGATGGATGACCTGCTGGTGGAGGACGCAAGCTACTACGGGGATCGCATCTACTACTTGAACAACCGCCAGCGGGCACTTCTGGGTTGGGACTGGTGGTACACGACTTTCGTCGTGCGCGACTCTTGCGATATCGACCATCGCTTTCCGGGCGAATTGGGATGCGGATGGGGTGGGGGACCGCGTGTGGTGGCGACGTACTTCTGTTCCAACAATCCGGGAATGCCACCGACGCCAGACGACCTCCTCATCATTCCGGCTCACGAGACCTGCCACGTCTTCCAGGCGGCAGATGAGTACGACAACTCGGTCCACTGCGACTCCACAGCCGACTGCGATACGGTCTATCATGGGTACCTGCGAGTAGCGAACGACAACTGCGTGCGTTGCACGTCCTCACCCGATTCGACGTGCCTGATGCTCAGGATGCCGTACCGCTTCACGATCTGCCCGTCCACGGCAGCGCATCTTGGATGGCGGGATTCGGATGCCGACGGAGTCTGCGATCCGATCGACAATCCCGTTTCCGAGACGTCCATGTTGGTCGGCGAGGGTGATTCGGTCCGCATCGGCGACTGGGTGGATATCTACCAAGGGACGACGTGGGTGCGGCGGCTAGCTGCCTCCGACTGGAATTCCGACCGGGGAAGGATGCTGTGGGATGGGATCGATTGGCGCGGAGTGCCGCTTGAGCCGGACTCGTGTTCCTGGCGATGGCGCGATCTGAGTAGCCCTCACGGCGCCTGGCTTGTCAGTGACACCCTCGCCCCGGTGATTGACGACATCGCTGGCGGTGTCATCGAGCGGGGACCGCCGCCCCTGTTTGCCGATACGCTTGCGTTCAGCTTCGTGGATTCGGTGGCGCACTCGGGTTGGATCAACGCGACGGCAGTCTCCGCCACGGGAGAGACGACACGCGTTGTTCGAGATCGGTTCGTGCTCGACTCGCAGTCCATAGGGGGTCCGGTAGCCAGCACGTTCCCATTGGGTCCCGGGTCGGGTTACACGACCCTGACCGTGCGTGTGTGGGATGTGGGGGGAGGCGGTTCGGACAGCCTGATCGTTCAGTTCTATCCCAGTGCTCATGTCGATGACGCTCGAGTCGCGTCGGCGTTTCGGATCTTCCCGGGGCGACCGAACCCGGGAGGCGATCGCGTTGCGTGGGAGATGCAGCGGGGCTCCCCGGCAAGGGTGAAGCTCCGCATCGTGGCCGTCGATGGCCGAGTCATCAGATCGTGGCCCGAGCGTCCGTTCCCGGCGGGACCGAGCACGATCACGTGGGATTGCCGAAACGACCGAGGGCGTCCGGTGGCCTCTGGTAGGTACTACCTGCTCGCGTCGGACGATGCCGGGAACGTGCAGAGCACTCCCCTGACGATCACGAGGTAGCTGCGTAAAGATGGCGTTGCGCGCCGACCCCGCGGTCGGCGTGCACTCGCCCTGGAGGCGCTTCATGAAGAAAGCTCTATACAGTGGACGCGGTCAGATGGTTCTCCTCCAAGCGGCATGCGGTCTGGCCTTTCTCGGCGGAATCACTCTCTCACCGGCCGTCGCGGCGGTTCGCCGGGTTCCTGAGGGGTACCCGACCATCCAGGCCGCCATCTATGCGGCCGCCGAAGGGGATACCGTTCTGATTGCCCCCGGCACCTACCGCGGGAACGGCAATCGCAATATCGAACTCGCGGGCAAGGATTTGATCGTCACATCCGAGGCCGGCCCCGAGCAGACGATTATCGATTGCGAAGGTGCGGGCCGCGGGTTTCGGATCCACCAGGGTGAGTCTCTGGCTGCGCGGATTGAGAAGCTCACGATTGTGAACGGGAATGCGTTCGGAGGGGAAGGTGGCGGTATCACTTGCGATGTGGCATCCGCGACAATCGCGGACTGCAGGATCCAGGGGTGCCAGGCTCGGTTCGGTGGAGGTGTGGGGCTGATCCTCTCTGGTGGTCGGATCGAGCGCTGCATCGTGTCCGGCAATTCGGCCTCAGACGGAGGCGGTGGGATTGTCACGTTCTACACTGGACACCATACGATTAGCGACTGCGTGATCACAGGCAACTCAGCGCTCAGGGTGGGAGGCGTGGCGTTTGCGGATGATCCGGGAGGGAATGTCCTCAGACGATGTACGGTCGCCGGAAACACGAGCGAGCAGGGAGCGGGCGGTGGCGTCTACACGAACGAGAGCGCGCTGCTGGATCGGTGCATTCTGTGGGGCAACTGCGCGCCGCAGGGGAGCCAGCTGTACGCTGCGGAGGGATCGACGTCCCTGATCTGCAGTGACGTGGACAGCGCTGGCGTGGATTCGTGGATTGCGTCGATCAGCTACGACGGCCAGTGCATCTTCACCGACCCCCTGTTCTGCGCTCCCGCCACCTGCAGCCAGACCACCGGCGGAGACTGGATGCTGAGCGACAACTCCCCCTGCCTGCCGTGGAACAGCCCCTGCGGCATTCTCATCGGCGCGCTCGATGCGGGTTGCGGTGTAGCTTATCCGCCCGGGGCCTGCTGCCTCCCCGGAGGGACGTGCGTTGTAGTGTCGGCGTACATCTGCTCCATGCAGCAGGGCTCGTACCTCGGTAACGGCACCCTATGCCAGCCCGATCCCTGCCAGCCAACGCCGGTAGAAAGAACGAGCTGGGGGCGGATCAAGGCGGCGTACAGGTAGTCGCCCGGGGTCCAGCCGCGCCGGTTCCCAGGGCAGTGCGCCCCACCGCACGCGGCCGGCCGCGGCTCGTGGTCCAGGCGGCACGGGCCCCGGCCGCCTTCCGATCCGATCCGGGCCGCGACGGCGAGCTGCGAGGCGCGCGGCCGGACCGCACCCCGGGAGCCGGGTGGTCAGAGACTGGCCATCGGCCCGGCCGGCTGCCCGAGTCGTGGCCATCCCCGCCGGGCCGGCCGGGCGGCCACATCCTTCCCTC
>CAYYQN010000009.1:94451-128830 GCA_964473865.1 uncultured bacterium
CTTCCCGTGAGCGGGGGGGTCAGAGACTGACCCCCCGGCCCGGCCGGCTGCCCGAGTCGTGGCCAATCCCGCCGGTCCGGACCGCCGGCCGTATCCTTCCCTCCCCCCCGGCCGGTATTGCCTGCCTGCGGCAATTCTTTCCCACTCCTTGAGTTGTAAGCGTCTGATCCGGCCCCGAGGCGCAACCGAAAGCCTTACCCCGGGTTGGCATCCTCCTTGATGCAGCGGCTCGGCGGCCGCGTCGGCTGCCGGAGGTGCCAGATGCTCTCGGTTGCCAGCTTGTTCCCAGGAACGGGTACCGGTCGCGCCCGGCGTGCCCGCCGTAACTCCCCCGCGCGTGAGGAAGAGCAGCGCCGTCTTCGCGAGGCAATGCAGGATCTTGCCGAGACCCCGCGCCTTGTTCTCGCCCTGCGGTACTTCGAGTCTGCCCGGCCGCAGCAGATCGCGCTCCTGCTCGACATCCCGGAGGAGCGGATCGACTCCATCTTGACGAGCGCGGTGCACGATGTGACGGAGTTCCTGCGCCGTGCGGAAAGCACAACGCCCCCGGCCGCCGTTCCGCGGCGGCGAGTCGGCCGGACCTCGTCGCGAAAGGTGGACCGGTCGTGAGGTCGAATCCCCCCCTCCGGGTCTCTTTCGAGGCCGAACCGGTCGTGGCGCTGCCGGTCGCGGTTCGGCGGGGCGAAGCTCCGTTCGTGGCCGCAGTCGAAAACGCCTCGCTGCTGGAAGAGATCCGGCGCCTGCTGGAGGCGCTGCTCGGCCAGGCCGATCTGGAGACCATCCCGCAGGATGGGCCGGTGGCGCTGAGTCAATTGCGCGGCGCGCGCACGCGCCTCACGTTCCTGCCGATGGACCTCCGCCTGATGGAGGGTCTGACGCTGCTGCGCGCTCTCCCTCCCTCCCGTGCTCGCCGCGTGGTGCTGCTCGTTCCCGACACCGTGGAAGGCTATCGCGTCGCCTGGGAGGCACTCTGCCTCGGCGCGCGCGACTTCATGGTGACGCGTGGCGCCCCTCCCCAACGGCTGAAGGGCGGTGCCGGAGCGCGCCTTCGCCAGCTCGCGCATCTCATCGCCGACGACGAGTCCATCCCGGAAGCGTCACGAGACTGGGCTCCGCCACCCGCGCGGCTGGTGACGACGCTCGCGGCCAGGATGGAGGATGAAGCTCCCGACGACGCCGCGAAGGTGTCCCGCGCGGCGCCCTGGATGTTGTTGCCGGAATCGCGGCATCTCGGCGGGCTCGCTCCCTGGCTACGGTCTCTGCCCTCCGATCTTCCCGCCGTCGTGCGGGTGCCCGAAGGGGCGCGGTGTTTGCGCGTCGTGCGCGAGGGCTTGGGGCGCCTTGTCCACCGGCCGGTGCGCGAGCTCTCCGATGGAGACCGGCTGGTGCCGGGGCACGTGCATCTGTGGACCGATCAGGAGACGCTCCAGCTGTGCGGGGAGGAGTCGTTCCTGCGCGCACGTCTGGTGCCGCTGGCGGAGGCACCGGGGACGTGGGGCGCCCGCCGGGAAGTGCTCACCGCGTTGATCGAGGCGTCGGTGCCGCTGGTGCTGGCGCTTCCGGAGAGCGACCTCACGGAGGAAGAGGATCTGCTCGCCACGGCGGAGCGGCATACCTTCGTCCGGCTGGAGGCCGGCCCCCTGGGTCGGGGTCCGGAGAGTGAATCGGTGCCGGGGAGCGGGTCTGCGGCAAATCGGGAACTGGAACCCTCCCGGCGCGTCGCAGCCTCTAGGAACGGGAGCGAACGATGACCAGGAAGCGCGGCAGTGTGGGCGCGGGAACGGGGAACAGCCGGCGCGAAGCTGGGCGACGATCGGGCGGGCTCGGGCAGAGGATCGCCCGCGAATTCTGGCCACTTGTCGTGGCCGGCCTGCTGATTCCGGCGGCTGCGCCTGCCGGGACCATGGAAGGCCCGCTTGATGGCGGCCGTCGCCGCGGGGCGGTGAATCCGGAGGACTTCCGGCTGGAACGAGTCCGCTTCGAGAATGACGGTCAGTGGCTGCGCATGACGATTCCGATCAAGGCCCCGTGGGCCCATTGGACACTGGGAAACCCGCCGCGCATCATCGTCGATCTCGGACAGACCACGAGTCACCTGCCCAACGCCCCGGGGCTTTACCAGGCGCGCATCGATCGGGGCCCTGTGCGCGCGTTGCGCACCAGTCAGTTCCTCTACTCACCGCTCGACCACCGGGTGCGGCTGACGCTCGATCTCTCGCAGGTCGTGCCATACGAGGCCCGCCGGGTGGGAGACGAGATCGAGATCCTCATCCCCGATCCCCACGTGCGCACGCCGCGCGCGGTCGTGATCGGCCCCACGGGCATCGCGGGGGTTGGGATCGACACCGCGGCTCCTGGAGAGGCTCCTTCGGTGTCGTCCAGCTTCTCTCAGACGAGCACGGCGTCGGCATCGTTCGCCGCGGCTGGCGCGAGCTCCGGATTCTCTACGCCAGGAGACGCCACGGCGAGCTCCAGCTTCCCTTCGCCGGCAGGTTCGTTGGCGAGCGCTGGATTGATGTCGCCGGGATTCCTTCCTCCGTCGGTTACCCCGCATCCGGACGCGATTCCTCCCGCGGCCGGGGATGCGCCATCCCCGCCGGTCGGGGAGCGTACGGCGCCGGTGGAAGGAACGCCCGCGGGGACCGATCTCCCGGCATCGACCTTGCGTGAGGCGCTGGCGGCGTTCAGCGGGATTGGTGTGGAGCCGGTCGAGGACGATGTGGACGATCCGCCGGCCCGGCCGCAGGTATCGAAGAGTGCACGAGGCAGTGTTGCCTCTGCGGGCTCCGGCTCGACAACCCGGCGGACCCCGAGCCCAGCAGCGCCCAAACCGGTCGCCGCGAGCCCGGCGACCGCAGAACCGGCCGCCGCGCGGTCCACATACCTCCCACCTGCGCGCGGCCACGCGGAGTTGATGGCGGCATCTTCGCCGGGATCCAACAGCGTTTCGCCCGCGCAATCGGCCGCCTCGTTGCGCACCGCGTTACCACCGGAGGAGGAGCCGCAGGATCCGCCCACGGATTCGGCCCCGGCATCGGACCCCAAGGAACGCAGCGCGGCGCGGCTTCTTCGCCAGGCCGTGCTGGCGACGCTACGGGACGATCTGAAGACCGCGGCCTCGACTTCGGAGCGCGCGTACCGCTTCTATGCGGGGACGGAGTCGGGCGATCAGTGCGGCCTCCTCGCGCGCGAGCTCAATCTGTTCCTCGGCCGCCCGGCTGACGCCGCGGCGCTGCTCGGGCTGACCGCGCGCCCGGACACCACCCGGCTGCCGCGGGCCCTCTATCTGTTGTTTGTCGACCACCACCGCCGCGCGGGCGATCCGGCCCAGGTCGATCGTCTGCTCCGCGAGTGGGGTCCCACCTACGGTCCGTTGCCGGGATTGGGCGCCCTGCAATATGCGACCGGCGAGGCGTTCCTGCGGGCGGGTGACGCCGAGGCGGCAGAGAGGCATCTGCGCCTCGTACCGGCCGGGGACTCGCTGGAAATCCCGGCGCTGCTGCTGATCGCGGCAGTGCAGGATCGCCGCGGGCAGCGCGAGGCGGCGCTTCAGACGTATCGGGAGGTGGCCGCGCGGGGGCCCGGTCCGTACCAGGCGCGCGGTATGGCGCGCAGCGCGGACCTCGAGTTCCAGCTGGGACGGGTGCGGGAGGCGCTGGCCTCATACGAACACCTCCTCCAGTCGAGCCCGCCGAACGATGAGGAGGTCTGGGGGGTATATCAGGCGGGGAACTGCCACTTGCTCCTCGGCGAATCGACGCTCGCCCGGGAGCGGTA
Organism: uncultured bacterium; assembly: GCA_964473865.1. Classification (GTDB taxonomy): domain Bacteria; phylum Eisenbacteria; class RBG-16-71-46; order CAIMUX01; family CAIMUX01; genus CAIMUX01. The sequence goes on from CAYYQN010000009.1 coordinate 98,229, forward strand.
TGAGACGGTGACAAAGCTCTGGCCCCGCTCTTTCTGGGCTCCATTCGCGAAGGAACGTCTGGAGGAGATGACGTGGCGGGCGCAGTGGGCAAACGGGATCGCGGCGCAGTGAGCGGGACCGTGCGTCCTTCGCTGCGGGTGCCCGCGAGAGTGCAATCCGACCCCGAGGAGCTCGAATCCCTGCGACAACTCCTGGAAGGTCGCGAACTGCTCTGCGTCATGCTCGAGGAGCTGTTGGAGGCAGCCACCGAGGGGCTGGTTGCGCTCGACTTCCGCGGGCGGGTGGTTCACATCTCCCGGTCCCTTCTTGATCCGGCGTTGGTCCGTGCGGAACGGATGGGCCCGGGAGAGTCCGAGGCCGCCGACGCGGGCTCGATCGAGAAGTGTCTGCCCCGTGCGGTCCGCCTGCGCCTGCGCCGGGAATCGGCAGGGATGGCGGCTGGAGATACGGTTCGGTTCGACCTCGACTGGCCGCGGCCCGACCGGGGCACGGAGGTCTACCGCGTCACCGCGACGGCCGGCTCCGACGCCTTGGGGAGTTCCATGCTGACCGCGCGTCATTCCGCGGGCGCGGGGCCGAGACCCCGGCTCCTTACGATCTTCGCGTTTTCCGACCGCACGCGCGAAGCGACGCTCGAACGCGAGCTTGCCGAGTCGAGGAACCTGGCCTCGCTCGGGCAGATGGCCGCGACCGTGGCGCACGAGCTGCGCAATCCGCTCGGCGCCATCCAGGGATTCGCCGACCTGTTGCACCGCGATCTCGCGGGCCAGCCCGCGTTGCGGCGGCAGGCCGAGCGGATCCTGCGCGGAGTCGAAGGGGCCAATCGGATCGTCAGCGACCTGCTCGAGTACACGCGTCCGGTCGCGCCGCACCGCCTGCCGGTGGCGCTCGCAAACCTCCTGGACGAGAGCCTTGCCGCCTGGCGTGCCGGCGCGTCCTCGCCCGAGCGAGCCGCGGCCGATCTCGTGGTCGATCCCGACCTCCCGGATTGCCTGTGCGATGCGCGGCTGCTTCAGCAGGCGCTGCAGAACCTTTACGCCAACGCCGTCCAGGCGATGGACGGGGGAGGCACGTTCTTCGTGCGGGCGCGCGCGGCGGGACCTGCCGGGCGGCCCGATCGGTTGCGCATTGTCGTGCGCGACACCGGATGCGGCCTCGGCGCGGACGAGGTGGCGCGCATCTTCCAGCCCTTCTACACGACGCGGCCCGGGGGCACCGGCCTGGGCTTGCCCCTGGTTCGCCGCATTGTGGAAGCGCACGGCGGTCACGTCCATGTGGTCAGCGCGCCGGGCCGCGGCACGTCGGTGGTGCTCGACCTGCCGGCCGCGGGACTCGAGTCGCCGATCGGCCGCGATGGGGAAGGCGAAGGCGCGGGAGCGCCCGGCTTTGAGGAGATGGTGGGATGAGGCAGGACGGGGACGGCGCGGAAGCCCGGGTGTCTGATGATGAGCGTCGCGGCGGCGCGCGGATCCTGGTGGTCGATGACGAGCCTCTCCTTCGGGAGTTCCTGGAAGAGACGCTGCGGCGGACCGGGCATGAAGTGATCTGTGCGGCGGGTGGTGACGAGGCGCTGCGCCGCGTTTCGCTCGATCCGCCCGACCTGGTACTGCTGGACATCCGGTTGCAGGGGCGCGACGGTCTGTCGTTGCTGCCGGAGTTCCGGCGGCTCTGCCCCGAGGCCCCGGTCATCATGATGACCGGTCACGGAACGCTCGAGTCGGCGGTGACGGCCTGGCGGGCGGGAGCGTTCGACTACCTGGTGAAGCCCTTCTCGGCCGACACCGTGGACCTCGTGGCGGAACGCGCGCTTGCGGTAGGCGCGCTGCGCAGGGAGAACGCCGACCTGCGCCACCGCCTCTCGCTGCAGGAGGCGCTCGCGCCGATGGTGGGCCGGTCGCGCGCGATGGAGGATCTGCGGTCCGCGATCCGGTTGGTTGCGCCCACCCGCTCCACCGTGCTGATCACCGGCGAGAGCGGCACCGGCAAGGAACTGGTGGCGCGGGCGATCCATGAGGGCTCTCCGCGCGCGAGCGGACCCTTCATCAAGATGAACTGCGCGGCGGTGCCGGCCGGACTACTGGAGAGCGAGCTCTTCGGCCACGAGCGCGGCGCCTTCACCGGAGCGGTCAGCCGCGGCACGGGTCGCTTCGAGCAGGCCCATGGCGGGTCGCTGCTCTTGGATGAGATCTCGGAGATGGATCCGGCCCTCCAGCCGAAGCTGCTGCGCGCCCTGCAGGAACGCGAGTTCTATCGGGTCGGCGGCAGCCAGTCCGTGCGCGTCGACGTGCGCGTGCTGGCGACGACGAACTCGGACTTGCGCGATCGGGTGCGTCAGGGGGCGTTCCGCGAGGACCTCTTCTACCGCCTCGCCGTGGTGCCGCTCCTCGTGCCCCCGCTGCGCGAGCGGCGCGACGACATCCTGCTTCTGGCCGCCCACTTCCTGGCCCGGTTCGCCGAGGAGAACGGCCGGAGCGGAGTCCGGCTCACTCCCGCCGCCAGCGAGCGTCTGGTGCGCTACGATTGGCCGGGCAACGTGCGGGAGCTCTGCAACGCGGTGGAGCGCGCGGTCATCCTCTGCCCCGGAAACGGGCTCGGCCCCGAGCACTTCGTGCTCGAACCCGCGCGACCCGCCTCGGACACGAGCGCCGGCGACTCCCTGCGGGAGCGTGAGCGGGCCTGGATTCTCCGGGTGCTGCAGGAGACCGGCGGCAACCGCTCCGCCGCCGCGCGCCGGCTGGACGTCAGCGTGCGGACCGTCCGCAACAAGCTCGCCCTGTATGAACGCGAGGAGGCTCGGGCGCTCGATGCGACCCTGGGCCGTCCACGGCGCGCGTAAACCAGACCGGATTCCCTTCGCCCAGGCGCGTGCACAACTTCTTTCCGCCCCCGGGGAAGATCTTTCCCGCTTCCGGCGCCCCACCGCTCGGCTGCGGTGAGAATCCACCTTCAGTTGATCCTCCAACCTATTGTCAGAAAGCGGGATTGACCAGGGGTCGGCGGAATCGAATGTGGGTGGCACGGCCGTTGCCCGTGAAGACGCGACCCGAAGGGGTCCGGGTGTCCGGGAGCAGGGAAGCTCCTTCCTTGCTCCCGGGCCCTGTGGCTTGGATGGGGCCGGAAGACTCGTAGAGCGCGGAGGCTCGGATGATCGGTCGGGTGCTGTTCGGCGGACGAGGCTGGAACGAGATGAAGGGTGCGCTCGACGCCGGCGCCCTGCGGCAGCGCGTCCTCGCCTCCAACATCGCCAACGCCGGCACGCCGGGCTATCAGGCCCAGGAGGTTCCCTTCGAGGAGGTGCTGCGCGGCGAGGAAGGAAACCTGCCGATGGCCCGGACGCGGGCCGGACACCTCTCCGGCGGCGACACCTCCGCGCCGGCGCCGACAATGCGGCCGCGCGGGGGCGAGGTGGCGGCCGGAAGCATCAACGACGTGGTCATCGAGCAGGAAATGAACGAGATGGTGCAGAACACCATCCACTTCCAGGCCCTGTCGCAGCTTCTGGCCAATCGGTACAAGGGACTGCGCGACGCGATCCGACCGGGCAACTGAGGAGGAGGTAGACGATGCGCATTTCCTACCTGACCGGCATGAATGTCAGCGCCTCGGGCCTGACGGCCCAGCGCGCGGTGATGGACGCCGCGGCCGAGAACCTGGCCAATGCGCAGACGACGCGAACGCCCGAAGGCGGGCCGTACCGTCGCAAGGTCGTGCCGCTGGCCGCCGAGGCGCAGCCGTTCACGGTGCGCACCGAGGAAGCGCCGCCGGCCGAGCTGACGCGCACCGATCCCGACCACTTCGAGCCGGACTCCTCGGCGCGCGCCACGACGGCGGAGGCGATGGGGGTCACGGCCCAGGTCATCGAGGATCCCTCCGAGGGCGCCTTGGTCTTCGACCCGGGCCATCCCGACGCCGATGCCGACGGGATGGTGCGGATGCCGAACGTCGACACGGCTCGCGAGATGGTGACGCTGATGGTCGCGTCCCGAGCCTACGAAGCCAACCTGGCCGCGCTGCAGGCCTCCCGTCGCCTGGCCGAGGCCTCGATCAACCTGGCCCGCTGAGGCCGCCCGCGGGCGCGGAAGGAAAGGACACGTCGCCATGATCGAAGGAGTGGGAGCCCGGCCTTTGCACCTGCGAATGCCGCAGGAGCTTCCGGGGCTGCCGGCGGCCGGCGCGGCGGGCGCCGGATCGCCCGGTGCCGGAGGCGCCGCGGGAACGGGCGCGGGCGGGTTTGCGAAGACCATGGAGCAGTTCCTTGGCGACGTGAACAACCTCCAGCTCAGGTCGGCCGAATCGCTGCAGCAGTTTGCCAGCGGCCAGACCGCCGATCTGCATCGGGTGGTGCTGGCCCAGCAGGAAGCCGCGATCGCGTTGCGTCTCGTGGGCGAGATGCGGGACCGGCTGCTGCAGTCGTACCAGGAAATCATGCGGATGTCGGTCTAGAGCGGGCGGCGGACGGAGTAGGGCGTCCGGACGCGGGAGGTCGGGAAGATCATGGACTGGACCGGGAGCACACGCCAGGTATGGCAGCGGCTCAATCCGAACCAGAGGCTGCTCTTCGGCACGCTGGCGGTGGCGTTTGTCATCCTCGTGATCTCGCTGGCGGCGTGGTCGGGCCGGCCTCACTTCGCCGTGCTGTTCGCCAATCTGGACGCGGGAGACGGCAGCTCCATCGTCGACCAGCTTCGCACGCGGAAGATCCCGTACAAGGTCGAGGACGGCGGGCGGACCATCCTGGTGCCCGAGCCGAAGGTCTACGAGACGCGTCTTCTCCTGGCCGGAAACGGGCTGCCCGGCTCCGGATCCGGGTACGAGATCCTCGATTCGAACAAGCTCGGTTGGACCGACTTCGTACAGAAGCTGCAGTATCGGCGGGCCCTCGAGGGAGAGATCGCGCGCAGCATCCAGACCCTGGAAGAGGTGCAGTCGGCTCGGATCCACCTGGTGCAGCCCGAACCGTCGCTCTTCGTGGAAAAGGAGAAGCCGGCCACGGCCTCCGTCGTGCTGCGGCTCAAGTCGGGCACGCGACTTTCGCCGGCGCACGTGCAGGGAATCGTCCACCTCGTCTCGTCGGCCGTGGAAGGGCTCCAACCGGAGAACGTCACGCTGATCGACACGCGGGGAAATCTGCTCAGCGCGCCGCAGACCGATGCCGCGCTGGGCGCCACCGCCGACCAGATCACCATCCAGCGCGGGCTGGAGGAGCAGCTGACCAACAAGGTGCAGAGCCTGCTCGAGGCGGTGCTCGGGCCGGGCAAGTCGGTGGTGCGGATATCGGCCGAGATGGATTTTCGGGTGTCGGAACGCACGGTGGAGAGCTATGACGCCGAGAACCCGGTAGTGCGCTCCGAGGAGACGCGCAACGAAGCCTCGGCCGATGGCGGACGGAGCGAATCGGCCACCACCAACTACGAGATCTCGCGGACGCTGGAGACGATGCGGATTCCCAGCGGGACGATCAAGCGCCTGACCGCGTCGGTTTTCGTGGACGGCACCTACCGCCTCCTCCCGAAGGGGCAGAAGGAGTATGCCGCGCGCACCCCGGAGGAAATGCAGAAGTACGACGGGATCATTCGCAACGCCCTCGGCTTCGACGCCACGCGCGGGGACCGGCTGACCGTGGAGAATGTCGCCTTCGACACCTCGGTCCTGGACCAGGAAAAGAAGGAGATGGAGAAGTCGGATCGAATGCGGCTTCTGGTCCAGGTAGGCAGCCGGGTGGTCACCGGCGCCGTGGTGCTCTTCCTCTTTCTGGCGCTGCTCCGGGCGGCGCGGCGGCTGCACACCACGGAACAGACTCGCCCGGGGACGGGCCGCAACTTCGACCAACTGGCCGGCGGAGAGCTCCCCGTCCTTCCGGAAAAGCTGGAGGATCCGCGCTCGGTGCTGATCCAGCGGCGGATTCAGGAGCTGTCGCGCACGAGCCCGGACGGTCTGGGACGGCTCCTGCGGAGCTGGCTGCATGAGGAATCTTGAGCGGGGCGCACGCCGTGGATAATGCCGCCCGAAAAGCCGCGAACTCGCGAAATCTCACGGGGCCCCAGAAGGCCGCGCTGGTCATCGTGACCATGGGCCGGGAGGCCGCGGCCGAGGTCTTTCGCAGCATGCGCCAGGAGGACATCGAGGCGCTGACCTCGCAGGTGGCGCGCCTGGGCGACATCGAATCCGACACCCGGGACGCCGTCCTGGGGGAATTCGACGAGATGATGATGGCCAACTCCTACCTCACCGAAGGGGGATTGGAGGTGGCGCGCGAGATCCTGTTCCAGGCCTTGGGTCAGGACCGGGCCATGGAAGTCCTCGAGCGGATTCAGCAGACCGAGGCCAGCGCCGGCGCGTTCCAGAAGCTGAGCAACGTGGACGAGAAGCAGCTGGTCAATCTCATCCAGGGCGAGCATCCCCAGACGATCTCCCTCATCCTCGGACAGCTGCAGGCCAAGCAGGCGGCCGGCGTCCTGGTGGCGCTGCCGGCCGAGGTGCAGCCCGACGTGGTCTCGCGCATGGCCACCATGGGCCAGAGCTCTCCGGAAATGGTTGCGGAGATCGAGGGGGTGCTGAAGCAGCACATCTCGACGATGACCCGCAACTCGAGCACCGAGACGGGAGGGATCAACGCGGTCGCGGAGATCCTGAACCTGGTGGACCGTTCCACCGAGAAGAACATCCTCGGAGTGATGGAACGCGAGAACCCCGACCTGGCCATCCAGATCAAGAACCTGATGTTCGTCTTCGAAGACGTGCTCCACCTCGGGGACCGGGAAGTCCAGCGGGTGCTCAAGGACGTCGACTCCCGGGACCTGGCGGTGGCCCTCAAGCTGGCTTCCGAGGACGTGAAGGCGAAGATCTTCAGCAATCTTTCGCAGCGCGCCGCGGAGATGCTCAAAGACGAGCTCGACTTCCTGGGTCCGGTGCGGCTGAAGAACGTGGAAGACGCGCAACGCCGCATCGTCGAGACGGTGCGCAAGCTGGACGAAGCCGGCGAGATTCACATCAGCCGCGGCGGTGCGGGGGAGGAGCTCATTGTCTAGCGTGCTTCCCCGCCCGGAGCTGGAACGCCGGGCCTTCGTGTTGCGTCCTCCCGCCTCCGGCGGAGGAGAAGGCCTGTTCCTCACCAACGACGATCTGCTGCGCCTGCGCGAGGAAGCCGCCAGCGGGGCGGCGCAGCAGGTGCGCAGCGACCTCGAGGAATGGGGTCGCGGCCTGGAGGCCCGGACCGAGTCTGCCGCGACCGAGCTGTTTCGGGCGGCGCGCGAGCTGCGGGAGGCCCGCATGCGGCTCCTCGAAGAGGCGGCGGACGAGGTGGTCGGCCTGGCGTTCGCGGTGGCGAGGCGCGTCCTGCGCCGGGAGGTGGAGTCGAATCCGGATGCCGCCCTCCCCCTCGTCCGTGAGCTCCTGCAGCGGGCCGCGGCCGGTACGCAGGTGACGGTGCACCTGTCCCCGCGGGACCACGCCGCCCTTTCGGCGCACGGTTCACTGCCCGAATCGGCCGGGCTCGACGGACTGCACTTTCGGCTCGACGCCAACATCACGCCCGGCGGTGTCTTGGTGGAGACGGCGGCCGGCGGGCTCGACGGGCGGATCGAGACCCAACTGGACCTGATCGAAGCGGCGCTGCGCGCGCCGCGCGAGGAGGCGGCATGAGCCCGACATGCGCCTTGCCTCGCACCGCCGGTTCGGCCTCGGGATCCGATCCCGCTCGTTCGATTCTGGCGGCGACGATGCAGCGATGCCGGGACCGGCTTGAAGAATCGGACCCGATCCGGGAGACCGGGACCGTGGTGAAGGTGGCCGGTCCGTTGGTCGAATCGACGGGTCCCAGCGCCGCCGTCGGCGAGATCTGCCCGATCTGGTCGCCCGGCTCGAGCGGACCGATCATCGCCGAAGTGGTCGGTTTCCGCGATCACCGGCTTCTCCTCATGGCGTACGGCTCGATGGACGGCCTGCGCGCCGGCGCCGAAGTGCGGACGACGGGCCGGCCGCTGCTGGCCCCGGTGGGCCAGCGCCTGCTCGGGCGGGTTCTCGACGGACTCGGCCGGCCGATCGATAGCCGCGGGCCGTTGGACGGCGCCATCCAGGTTCCGGTTGCCGTGCCTCCGCCGCATCCGCTGGAGCGGGAATTGATCCGGGAGCCGCTGGGAACCGGCATCCGCTCGATCGACGGGCTGACGACCGTGGGACGGGGACAGCGAATCGGCATCTTCGCGGGAAGCGGGGTCGGGAAGTCGGTGCTCCTGGGGACGATCGCGCGGCGCACCGAGGCCGAAGTCATCGTCGTCGCGCTGGTGGGCGAGCGTGGACGCGAGGTCCGGGAGTTCCTGGAGCGGGACCTGACTGCCGAAGGACTGGCCCGTTCCGTCGTGGTCGTGGCCACCTCGGAGCAACCGCCGCTGGTGCGCGTGAAGGCCGCTCTCCTGGCGACCCGCATCGCGGAGTACTTCCGGGATCACGGGAAGCACGTGCTTCTGATGATGGATTCCCTCACCCGGTTCGCCATGGCGCAGCGCGAGGTCGGCCTCCTGGTGGGTGAACCTCCGACGACCAAGGGATACACCCCCTCGTGCTTCGCGGCCTTGCCGCAACTGCTGGAACGCGCGGGAATGGGCGAGCACGGCTCGGTGACCGGGCTCTACACGGTCCTCGTGGAGGGCGACGACCTCAACGACCCCGTGGCCGATGCCGCCCGCTCGGTGCTGGATGGGCACATCGTCCTGTCGCGCCGCCTGGCGGTCATGAACCACTACCCGGCGGTGGACGTGCTGGAGAGCGTCTCCCGCGTCATGCCGGAAGTCGCCCTGCCCGGGCAACTCGAGGCCGCGGCGCGCGTGCGGGAGTGGCTGGCGGCGTGGCGGGAGTCGGAGGATCTGATTCAACTGGGAGCTTACGTGCCGGGGTCGAATCTGCTCACCGACCGAGCGATCGAGCGGCGTCCGGAGATCGTGCGCTTTCTGCGGCAGGCGTCCGGGGAGGGCACGCCTCTGACCCGGACCGTTTCCTGGATGATCGAACTGGCGACGGCGGGGCCCGGCGGGGCGCCGGCGGGGGGTAGTCGATGAAGAAGTTCCGTTTCGCCCTGGAAGGCGTCGCGCGCGTGCGGGCCCGGGATGTGCTTGCGCACGAGGTGAAGTTGGCGAGGCACCGGGAGGCTCTGGCCGAGGCCGAGAGAGCCCGAAACGACGCCGCGACGGCGTTGCGCCATTCAGTGGCGCAGGCTCCGGTCGGAACGGTGGTCCCCGTGCGGCGCCTGCTGGAGCTGGACGCCGAGCGGCGCCAGCTGGCCGGCGCGTTGCGCCGCGAGGAGAGACGGTTGGAGGGCTCCAGCCAGGCCGTGGATTCCGCGCGGGAGCGGCTCCTCGAGGCGCGACGGGAGGCAAAGGCCGTGGAGATGCTACGCGGCCGCCGGTACGTCGAGTTCCTGCAGGCGGTGCGTCACGAGGAGCAGCAGGCGACCGATGAGGTGGCGGGCCGGATGGCGCAGAGGACGAGGGCGGCGTGAGGTCGCGTGCGCAAAACGGCAGCAGTGCGCTGGGCCCGCTGCTCGCACTCCTGCTCGGAGGAGGCGCCGTGCTGGTGGTGGCGGCCCTCTTCATGACCGGCCTGGCCCAGGAGCGGATCGTGCCGTGGGCGCGTGGGCGGGCGGCGCAGGCGATCCACCGGGCGACGTCCGCGGTCAAGCCCGGGAGTGATGCGCCGGTCACGGGCGCGATGACCGAGCCTGCGAACGCGGCGGGGGGCGCCGGTTTCGGCGCCGGCAGCGGTGGCGTTGCGGGACGGGACTCGAGCGGAACCTCGGGCGCGGCGCTGCAAGCTCTGAGCATGCAGATCGAGACGCAGCGGGCGTTTCTGGCGGAGCGGGAGGCGGAACTCGCCCGCATGCGCGCGGGGATCGACAGCCTGCGCCAGACGAACCAGGCGGTCGATGAGATCGAGCGCAAGCGCACCGCCAAGCTTCTGTCGGCGATGAAGCCGGAGGAAGCCGCCCGGGTGCTCGAACAGATGGACGATCCCACGCTGGCGCTCTTGCTCGACTCCATGAACGCCAAGGCTGCGGCCAAGGTGATGGCCAGGTTGGATGCGGGGCGTGTGGCGCGACTGACAAGTCACGCGCTGCGCAAGAGCGATGTGACCGGGGTGATCAGGCCCGAAGGGCAGGAAGCCGAGGCCGCTCCGCAGTGAGCGGCCGCTCGCGGCGCCGCCTCCGGCGTCGCACCAGGAAGGAACGCATGGGTCCGCTGCTGTGCACGATGATGCCGGCCCTGCCGGGCGTGACCGCAGATACGGGGGCGGGGGGACGAGTCCCATCCGCCTCCGAGGGCCGTGGCGTCCGCGGAGACGACTCCGCCGGTTTCGAAGCCGCGCTGCTGGCGGCGAGCACCGCGGGTCTGTTTCCGGCGATTCCGGTGGTCGTGCCTTCCGCGCCTCCTCGCGGGACGGAGGCGGGCGTTGCGATGGAGCCTTCGTCCGCCGGCCCGGTGCACGAGACGGAACCGAATTCGGCGGCCGCCCCGGCGAAGGCCGCGGGCGATCCCCGGCCGGAGGCGAGGCCGATTCCGTCCGTCGCGATGGTGCGTGCCGAGGGTCGGTTCCCTGGGTCGGCGGAGGCGGGCGTTGCCGTCGCGCAGCTCCGGATCCGGCCGGACGCGGCGATCTCCGCGCCTGCGGAGCCCACGCCAATGGCGCCGGTAGACGTTCGCGCTCCGGCAGACCAGGTTGTCGCGCCCACGCCGGGCGACACGCCGGCGAAGGTCACCGGCACCGCGGAAGTCCCGGTCGCGGGAACGAGCGCCGGTGATCCGCGCTTCTCCACCGTCGAGACGACGAGGATCGCCCGCCCGGACGGGACGGCGCTCGACCGCGCGACATCCGATCCTTCGGGGCGCAGCGCCTTCCCGACGCGCACCGACCCTGCGCCGACCGTGGATGGCGGGGCCGGCGGTCCGTCGATTCCCGGACATACTGGGATGTCAACATCCGATGCTGCGGCGTCGCGCGGCACGACCCGGGATCTGTCCTCGGCGGAACCGGGTGCGTCCGCGCGAGCGAGCCTGCCGGCCGCGAACACCGCGGCCGCGGCGGTGTCCGGGCCGGTTAGGAAGCCCGGCGCCCCGGGACTGCCGGTGATGGTCGCGCCGGCTCCGAGGGATCCGGCGATCGCCACGGAGGAAACGGTCCCGCTGCTCCAGTCAGTCGCCGCGCGAGATGCGGCTCTGGAGCTCACGGTGTCTGAGCCGCGGGATGCGACCCCGAAGCTGCTGGTGCGGGCTGCGCGAGAGACGGCTCCGGCGTCGGGTCCGCTCGGTGTGCAGGACGCGACGCCCAAGCTGCTGGGGCGGACTGCGCGAGAGGCGGCTCCGGCGCCCCAGGCGATCAACGCGCAGGAGGCGGTCGCGGCGCCCGGCGGGTCCACCGTGCACGGCGCGGGTCCGGAACGACGGATGCGTGAGACGCGAGACACGGCCTCAGCGCCCCAGGCGACCGACGTCCAAGACAAGATGCCCTCGCGGCAGGCGCATACCGCGCGAGACGCGGCTTTGGACCTGCAGGGGCGTGCGGTGCAAGGCGCGGGTCCGGAACGACAGGGGCGTGCGGTGGGAGGCGCGGCTTCGGAGCTGCGAGCGCATTCCGCGCAGGACAAGGGCCCGGCGCCGCAGGTGCGCCCCGTGCGAAATGCAGTCGCGGCATCGGGCGTGCCCACCGCGCAAGAAGCCGCCCCGGCGTTGCTGCCGCCCCGGGCGCAAGATCCGGTCGCGGCCCCGGGCGGGCCGACCGCGCAGGATGCAGCTCCGGAGCCACAGCTGCGGACGATGCGAGACAGGGCTCCGGCGCCCCAGACGCGTACCTCGCAAGCCGCACCTCCGGAGCCGATGGTGCCTGCCGCGCAAGACGCCGTCCCGGTGTTGCGGGCGCTGACCACGCAAGACGCGACCCCGCGGTTTCCGTCGCCGACGACAATGGGCGACGGCTCCGCCTTGAAGGAATTCGCAAGGCTGGAAGGCGTCTTGTCGTTGCCGATCGCGGCGCCGACCGAATCTGACGCGGCGCCCCGGACGGCGGCGCCCGCACGGGAGGCTACCGCCGCGGAACCGCGCCTTCGGGACAACGATTGGTCCGCTCGGCCCGCGACGCACTCTGATCCCGCCGCGATCTCCTCGAAGTCGACGTCTATCGCCCAGTCCGTCGCTGGGGCTTCCACAAGTCCGACCGCCTCCGCCCAGTCGGAACGTGCCGTGACGTTGCCCCAGTCGGTCACGACCGCGGAGCTGGCGTCGGCAGTTCCGCGGGCGATCAAGCTGGCGTTGAGCGAGGGGGCGCGGGAAGCGCGCATTCGCCTCCGGCCACCGGAGCTGGGGGAGATCTCGATTTGGTTGCGGATTGATGGCCACGAGGTCGCCGCGCGAATCGACACGGAGCGCAGCGAGCTGCGGGGGTTGTTGGCTTCGACCCGGTCCGAACTGGCGCAAGGGTTGGAGCAGGCCGGAATGAAGCTGACCCACCTGGACATTGGCGCAACCCGAACGAGCGAAGCGTGGCCTGCCGCGGATGCGCCGGCGGCGGTGGGCACGAGCAACGGGGACGGATTCGCCGGTCTTGCGGATCGCGCCGGAACGGGCGGCGCGAGTGGAGGCCCAGGTTCTCCTGCGCCGTCCACGGATGGCGGATCAGACCATCGCGGCGGGCAGGCCGCCGGCGACCGCCCGGGAACTGGGCGCGGCGGGAGCGGACCGGGCTCGAACAGCCGGCGCGAGCCGGCCGACGCGGGCTTCGCCAGACGCGGCGCGCGCGGCCGGGTGGCGATCGACGCCTGGGCTTGAGCCTGAGAGGCCCGGAGAGGAGACAGGATGCAGATCAGCAGCGCAACGTCGGCGGCGAACACGAGCGGCAGCCAGAGCGCGCAAGGCGGCTCGCGCGCAACCCTGGGCAAGGATGACTTCCTGAAGCTCTTGATCACGCAACTGCAGTACCAGGACCCGCTGTCCCCCATGGACAACACCGAGTTCATTGCCCAGATGGCGCAGTTCAGCTCGCTGGAGCAGATGCAGAACCTGAACGCGAGCTTCGAGGACTCGATGCTCCTGACGCAGTCGCTGAACAACGCATCCGCGGCGGGATTCATCGGGCGACATGTGCGGGCCAGCGGAGATGCCGTCGAACTGGGCACCAGCGGGCCGGTTGAACTCGGTTACTTCCTGCCGGCGGAGGCCGAAACGGTCACCGTGACGGTGATGGATGACCAGGGTCGCCTGGTGCGCACCCTGGTGGCGGATGGCACCACCGCCGGCGCTCACCGGCTCGACTGGGACGGATCCGATTCCGACGGTCGCCGGGTCGCCGCCGGCCGGTATAGCTTCGCCGTCTCGGCCCAGGACGCGGAAGGAAGCGCCATCAACGCGACTTCGGTCGTCAACGGTCTCGTGGAGGGAGTCACCTACAAGAACGGAAGCGCCTACCTGCTGGTGGACGGCCGCGAGGTCTCGCTCTCGGAAGTCCTCGAGGTCTATCAATGAGACGCCCAGGTTCGCGAAGTTGCCGGGGGAATCGTTCGCGGGCGCCGTGCGGCGCCGCGAGAGGCGCGGAAGGGTCGGGCCCCACGTGACGCGGGCTCGGCGGAATCGACCAGACAGCAGGAAGGCAATCAGGAATCCGGCGCAGGAGGATCAATCGCCATGATGCGTTCACTCTTCTCGGGAGTCTCCGGACTGGCCAACAACCAGGTCCGGATGGACGTAATCGGGAACAACGTGGCCAACGTCAACACCATCGCGTACAAGTCGTCGCGAGTCACGTTCGAGGAGACAATGACCCAGATGCTCAAGGGGGCCACCGCGCCCATGGGCTCGCTGGGCGGCTCGAACGCGACCCAGGTGGGCACCGGCTCCCGCCTCGGCACCATCGACAGCATCTTCACACAGGGAAGCATGGAGTCGACCGGGATCGACACCGACCTTGGCATCCAGGGGCGCGCGTTCTTCGTGCTCTCGGACGGGACCAATCAGTACTACTCGCGCTCCGGCTCCTTCCAGCTCGACGGACGGGGGAACCTGGTCAACCCTTCGAACGGGTTCACCCTGCAGGGCTTCACCTACAACCGGGTTTCGGGCCAGTACGACAACCTTCCGGAAGCGATCAAACTGCCGTTGGGGGAGGTGGAGCCGGCCAAGGCGACTGGAGTCCTCTCCTTCCGCGGCAACTTCGACGCCGACTCCGAACCGCGCGGAACCCGCTCGGGTTCGGCCGTGCTGTACGGTGCGGACGGCAATCCCGCCGTCCTCGAAACCAAGCTGGACGACATGAAGGCCGATCCGGGCGGCGTCATCGACCTGCTGTCCTCCGGGGACAACATCGCCTACAGCGCCACCGTCGGGGGCGTGCCGGTGGGCAGCAGCCTGGAAGTCTCGGCGACCACCACCCTGGGCGAGCTCTTGAGCGCGATCGAGGCCACGCTCAACTCCGTGGCGGATGTCGATGGCATTTCCGTGAGCCTGGGAAGCGATGGCCGGATCCAGGTGGCGACGCCGGACGGTCTCGGCAAGCTCGGGGAAGTGACCGGTCTCGTCATCCAGGCTCAGGACTCGACCCTCGTGCCGCGCGACGACTTCAACGGGCTTGTGGCCATGACCGATACCCAATCGGCCCGCGACGCCAGCGTCTTCGTCGATGAGAGCACCGTCTACGACTCGCTCGGCTTCAGCCATGTCATCCGGACCGAGTTCACGCGTCTGCTCGGGGCGAACCAGTTCACCTGGCGGGCCACCGTGGACGACGGCGCCACCCCGATCCTGCAGGGCGGAACCGGCAAGGTGACCTTCAACAGCGACGGCTCCCTCAACGGCCTCTTCTTCGATGCCGCGGGCGACGTGATTCCGACCAAGCTCTCAATCTCGCCGACCACCGGGGCCAAGACCCCGCTGGACGTGGAGCTCGATCCCGGCGCGGCCGGAGGCTTCGGCGGCATGACCCTGGTGCGGGCGGCGGCCACGCTCGCCGCGACCAGTGACGGATTCAGCAAGGGGACCGCCACCGACTTCCGCATCGACTCCACCGGCACCGTCATCAGCATCTTCTCCAACGGGGTGACCCGGCCCGTGGCCAAGGTGGCCCTCTCCGAGTTCGTCAACCCCGCCGGGCTGGTGCGCTACGGCGACAACCTGTTCCAGTCCTCGACCAACTCGGGCAAGGCTTTGGTGGGTCAGGCCGGCGGCGCGATCGAGTCGACCATCGTCAGCGGGTCGCTCGAGCAGTCCAACGTCGACCTCGCCCGCGAGTTCACCAACATGATTCTGGCCCAGCGGGGATTTCAGGCCAGCGCTCGGGTCATCACCTCGAGTGATGAGGTTCTCACCGAGCTGCTCAATCTGAAGCGGTAAGAGCGGAGGTTGGAGATGGCGGAAGAGAGCGCGGTCAAAGACGAACCGAGGCCGGAAGAGGAAGAGGCGGCAGCTCCCGCGGGGGCGAAGGGTCCGCTCATTCCGCCGATTCTGGTTCGATTCTCCATCATCGGGGGCATTCTCGCGGTCATGGCCGTGGGAGCGGTCTTCCTGGTCACCGACGTCATCGCGCCCCGCCTGCGCAAGCTGGGCGAGCCGGCTCCCGCAGCCGCGGAGGTCGCCGTGGCCGAACCGGTGCGGGAGCCGGGCGAGATCCTGGAGATCAAGGACCTCATCGTCAACCCCGCCGGGTCGGGAGGCCGGCGCTACCTCAAGGTGGCGGCGACCATCGAACTGGCGGCCATGCACGACAAGAAGGGGAAGAAGGCGGCCAAGGAGGGGGAAGGACAGCACGCCGGATCGGGAGGTCTGCAAGATGCCCAGATCCGCGATCTGTTGATTCGCGAGCTGTCGGCCCGCACCCTCGACGAGCTGACCGACCCGGTGACCAAGGAGGAGATGCGCCAGGGAATCCTCGACGGCCTGGCTCCGATCTTCGGCGCCCGGCGCGTCACCAACGTCTACTTCACCGAGTACGTGGTGCAGTGAGCGAAGCGGGCGAGAAGCCGCAGGAGTAGCCGGCGTGGCCAACATCCTTTCCCAAGAAGAGATCGATGCCCTGCTCGGGGTAGTCGAGACGGAAGTGCCGGAGGCGACGACGGGGCCTTCCCCCTCCTTGAACCCGGCGCCGGCCTCCGGGCAGGGGTACCTGCCGTACGACTTCCGCCGGCCCAACCGTGTCTCCAAGGACCAACTCCGATTCTTCCAGACGATCCATGAAGCGTTCGGGCGGCAGTTCGCCAACTCCCTCTCCTCCTATCTCCGCTCGATCGTGGGCATCGAGATCGTCTCGGCGGACCAGCTCACCTACGGCGAGTATGTCCTCTCCCTGCCCGCCTCCACCGCGCTGTTTCTCTTCGAAATGCCGCCGTTGGAGGGGAGCGGGGTCCTGGAGATGAATCCCTCGCTGATCCTGCTCATGGTGGAGCGGCTCTTCGGCGGCTCCGGCGGCGGGGCGGGGATCAGCCGCGATCTGACCACGATCGAGACCGCCGTGGTGACCAAGCTGGTGCGGCAAGGTCTGCAGGAGCTTGGTGAGGCGTGGGAGCGCGTGGCGCCGATCCGGCCCAGCTACACCGAACTGATGAAGAACCCGCAGATGCTGCAGCTGCTGCCCAACACCGAGACGGTGATCCTGGTCACCTTCGAGATCCGTCTGGGAGAGCAGAGCGGCATCCTCTCGCTCTGTTACCCCTACCTTGCCCTCGAGCCGATCCTCCCCAACATGTCGACCCGGGGGGCTCTGCTTGGACAGAAGCGGCGACATGTCGAGCATGGACGAGACTGGATCGAGCAGCGGCTGGCCGGCTCGACGCTGCCGGTTTCCGCGATCCTGGGGCGGACCGATCTGACCGTCTCCGAGTTTCTCCACCTGCGCGCCGGGGACGTCATCCGGCTGGAACGCAAGGTGGACGAGCCGATCGAGATCCTGGTGAGTGGTGAACCCAAGGGTACGGCGCATCCCGGCCTGCGGGGTCGCAATCGCGCGGTGCGCCTTGATTCGGCACTGCGCAGAGGAGGCTTCCCGGAATGAGTCCTGAAAACGCGAAGCCGGCCGACGGCGGAGACATCTCGGAGGACGAACTCCGAAAGATCCTCGGCAACGACTACGACTCGGTCGTGGGCAAGGCGGCGGAAGAGGGTGCGGCAGAACCGACCGGGAGTGCGGCGGCAACGCCGGATCCGTCGGCGGGGCCGGCCCCGCCTCCGGCTCCGGCTTCGCCTCCGGCGGCGCCTGCGGCGGCTCCGGCCGGAGGCACGCCCGGCGACGGCGTCACGCCCAACATGACCGACGAGGAGGCGGAAGCCTGGGCCGCGCAGATGGAAGCGCAGATGGCGCAGGAGGCGACCGCGGCCCCGGCGAGCCCGGCGATGTCCGCGATGCCGAACGCGTCGGGGGCGACCACCGCAACCGTGGCCCCGCCGGCCGCTCCCGCCGTGGCGCCGGCCTACGCGGTTCCGCCGGCAGTCGTGCAACCGGTGCAGTTCGCGCAAATCGAGGACAGCGGCGTGCGCAACCAAGGGAGCATCGATGTGCTGCTGGACGTCCGCCTGCCGATCTCGGTTGAGCTGGGGCGGACCGAGATGGAGGTGAAGGAAATCCTGGAGTGCGGCCCCGGAACCGTCATCGAGCTAACGAAGCTGGCCGGAGAGCCGGTGGACATCTACATCAACGGACGGCTCGTGGCGCAAGGGGAGGTGGTCGTCGTGGACGAGCATTTCGGCGTCCGCGTGACCAGTCTGCTCACACCGGCCGAGCGGGTACGGAGTCTGGCGTGAACCCGGTCGTTCCCGGCAGCGGCTTGCTCATCCTGAAGCTCGCTCTTTCGCTCGGCCTGGTGGTCGGGTTGATCCTCATGCTCCAGAAAGCGGCCCGGAAGTGGGGGCGCGCCCTGGGGGCGGGCAGCGGGCCGGAAGCGATCCGCCTGCTCACGCAGCGTTCGGTGGGCCCGAGGCTATCGTTGGCCGTCATCGAAGTGCGCGGTCGGACCCTTCTGGTCGGGATCTCGCCGCAAGGAATCCAGAAGGTGGCCGACCTTGACGCGCCGGCCACGCCGGACCCGGGGGCAGTCGGGTCAACTCCGCCGGAGCTGGTGCCGGCGCTGGTTCCGCCCTTCTCGTTCGATCGTGGTCCGCAAGCAGCCGACCGCCCGAGCGCCTCTCCAGCGCCTGGTGACGGCGGGCCGGCCCCGGATCCGCCGCTCACCGCTCCTGCGCCTCGGCGGCGGTTCTGGGAGCGATGGAGCCGGCCTGCGCGTGGTGCCGGTGCGGCCGTGCCGCCTGCGCCCCGTTCCGCTCGTCCGCGGGTCTTGTCCATCGCTCGTACGCAAGTCCCTGCGGCGGTCTCCCCGGCGGACTCCCCGGCCGTCTTCGAAGACGAGCTGCAGGGGCGCCTGGCCTCGCTGCGGGAGCGGTACCCGTCGCTCGCGGATCTGGAGTCCGAGGTCGCGGAGGCCTTGCGATGAGCCGGTCCAAAGCTCGAGTCGGCATCTGCGTGCTCGGCCTGGCCGCGCTCGCGATTGTCTGCGCGGGACCCACCCTGGCCGATCCGTCCATCCGCCTTTCCATGGAGCAGGGGGGACGCAAGGAGGTCGCGACCACTCTTCAGATCATCCTTCTCTTGACGGTGCTCTCGTTGGTGCCGGCCATCCTTCTGATGGCGACCGCCTTCGCCCGGATCGTGGTGGTCCTCTCGTTTCTTCGCCAGGCGATGAGCACGCCGCAGGTCCCGCCGAACCAGGTGATCCTGGGGTTGGCCCTCTTTCTCACCCTCTTTGTGATGAAGCCGACGATCGATCGAGTGCAGGCCGAGGCGGTGAAGCCCTATCTCGACGGGCAAGCCACCAGCGTGGAGGCGCTCAAGAAAGGCGTCGTCCCGGTGCGTGAGTTCATGCTGCGTCAGACCCGGGAGAAGGACCTGGCCCTCTTCGTGCAGCTCTCCAAGTCGCCGCGGCCGGAAACGCCGGCGGACCTGCCCCTCACGGTCGTGACCCCGGCCTTCATGATCTCAGAGCTCAAGACCGCCTTCGAGATCGGCTTCATGCTCTACCTGCCGTTCATCATCATCGATCTGGTCGTGGCCTCGATCCTGATGTCGATGGGGATGCTCATGCTGCCCCCGGCGATGATCTCCCTGCCGTTCAAGATTCTGCTGTTCGTCCTGGTGGACGGATGGAACCTGGTGATCCGGTCCCTGGTGGCCGGTTTCCGTTGAGGTGCCGATGACCCCGAACGAAGCCATCGTCCTGTTTCAGAAGGCGCTCCTGATGGCCCTCCTCATGGCCGGCCCCATGCTCATCTTCGGCCTCCTGGCCGGCGTGGTGGTGTCGATCTTCCAGGCGGTAACCCAGATCCAGGAGATGACGCTCACGTTCATTCCGAAGATCCTGGCGGTGGTGGCGGCGCTCTTTCTCTTCATGCCCTGGATGCTCAACCAGATGATCCGCTACACGTCGGAGACCTTCGGCCGGATTCCGCTCCTGCAGTGACGTGATGTTTCCGCTGCCGTCACCCGACCGGATCGAGACGTTCCTGCTCGTCTTAGTCCGCTGCCTTACCTTCTGGACGATCGGCCCGCTCCTGGCCGATCGCAAGGTGCCGGCGCAGCTCAAGATCCTGGGCGGGCTGGCCACCGCGATCGGGGTCTACTCCGCAGTCGATCCGGCGCATTGGGTGAAGACCGACTCGCTCCTGGTGCTGGCCTCGCTGGTCGCGCGCGAGATCATGATGGGAGTGGCGTTGGGGCTGGCGGCCTCGGCGGTGTTCCTGGCCGTACGCATGGCCGGCAGCCTGCTCGGCGTGCAGATGGGATTCTCCATCGCTAACGTGATGGACCCCCAGACCCAGACCGAGATGTCGCTCCTGTCCGAGATTCAGGAGCTCCTGGCTGTCTTTCTGTTCCTCCTGGTGGATGGGCACCACCGGCTCTTTCAGGCCCTGGCGGTGTCTCTGGAACGGGTTCCTCCCGGCACCCTCGGGGATCCGGGGGTCCTGGTGAGCGCGTTCATCCCGATCGTGACCGCGATGTTCGCCATGGTGATCCAGGTCGGAGCGCCGATTCTAGGCGCCATGTTCCTGACCGACGCGGCGCTGGGGTTCGTTGCCCGGGCCGTTCCGCAGATGAACGTCTTCATTGTCGGGATTCCGGTCAAGATCGCAGCGGGGTTCGCCCTGCTCGTGGTCACGGCTCCGCTCTTCTCCCGCCTGCTCCTGGTCCAGTTCAGCCGGATGGATGCGCAGCTGATGTCGGTGCTGCGCGGCGTGTAGCAACCTGCTAGAACCAGACGCCGGTCAGGATCGCCCCGGGGATCGCCGCCGCGCCCCACGCTGCCGTGGCTTGGACCGCGCGCCGGAGCGATCGGCTGCGGATCCCGGTCCGAAGCGTCGCGGGCAGGCCGCCCGCGACGAGTACCGCAATCAGCGAGGGGACCATCGCCGGTCCCGGGATCAGCCAGCCGGCCAGAAGCGCGAGCAGTCCGGCGGCGACTCCGCGGATCCCCGAGCGGAGGATCGGCTCGCGGCGCCGAAAGAGACGACCGCACGCGCCGCCGAGCCCGGCCGCGATCCCCCAGGCGAGCAGCGCCCGCCGCCCATAGGGTCGAAGAAGCGCACCAATCGACAGCGACGTCTCCGCATTCTCCTGAGGCTGCGCCTCCGCTTCCGACCAGCTCCGCCAGTCATCGGCCGCCTGGCGGAAGCGCGCCTCCACCTCCGCGGTCATCCCTTCGAGGCCCCCGAGTTCGGCCAGCTCGCGATAGGGCGCGGCCCGGTGGATCGCCCCGGCCAGCGACGGCGATACACCCGGCAGGCCGGCCAGGTCGGCGACCGAGGCGGCATTCAGGTCGAAGACGTGCTTGCGCGGCAGGCCGCGGAACTGGTCGAACATGCTGGTGCCGACCGTTCTCGCCTCATTGGCCAGCCAGATCACCGGCGGGGGTCGTGGCTGGGCCTGGAGAAGAATCGCCTGCTCCACCACCTCCACCGCCGCGGCTTCGTCGGGAAAGAGTTCTCGGTAGGCGTCGAGAAACGCGACGAGGTCCGGTGGCTTGCGTACATGGAAGGTGTGGAAGATCTTCAGATAGGCGTTTTCCTCCGAGGTCAGGCCGTCGGCTGTGACTCCGAACGGCGCGTAGAAGGCGTCGTCCCGGAACCGGTCGCCGATCCCCGGCTGGCCGATCCAGCGGCAGAAGAACGCGGCGATCACCCCCTCCGTCGAAAGCAGCCGGGCGAGGGGCTTCGCTTCGTCGTGGGCTCGGCCGGGCACGAGATTCTCCAGGAGGTAGGCGTGCCAGAGTCGCGCCGGTCGGAGCAGCGGGGAAGGAACACCGGGTGCGTAGGCGAAGGCGTTGGCCTTGATCTGATGGTACCGGAGCGCCTGCTCGACCGAGCTGAACCACAAGAAGAAGGTCATCCGGGCCGGGGCGAAAGGCGCCCAGCGGGCACAAAGCGACCGGCGAAGCTCCGCGATCCTGCGCAGAGCGGCCGCTTCTCGCATTGTGTCCCGCGTCAGCGCCCGCGTATCGGGCGCCGCCGCCGGATCGTCGCAGGCCATGACCTGCATGTGCTCGGCGAAACCTTCGGCGAATGCCGTCTGGCGATCCGTGCAAACTCCCACCGCGTGGATCTGATTCGACCCGGTCGCGGCTGGTTCCCCGGCCAGTTGCCGCTGGATGATGTGAGCCAGCTCGTGGGGAAGGATCTGATCCATGGTCCCGAAATTCCCGGCGACGCGGGATGACTCATGCAGGTCGACATAACCGGCCTGGGGCTTCGGTTCCGTCCCGAGGCAGAACCCGAACCGCGGGAATCCGCCCTGGTTCTTCGACAGCAGCAGATAGGCCGGTTCCACGCGCGCGGAGTCCGCTCCGCAGATGAAGCGCTGCTCCATCGCATAGAGCCGAAGCAGAGTGGAGAGAAAGCCGCGATCGAGCGCGGCGGCGATCTCGGCGTTCTTCGGGTGGATTCGGAGGACGGGAAGACTGTCGCGCGTTTCCGCGGTCGGGCTCAGGATCACCAGGTTCGCCCCCGCGCCCGCGGCCCGTACGGGGGAGGGCAACGCGACGGCGGTGAGGCTCCACAGGAGCGCGACAGTGACTCGGACGATGGCGGACATGGCGACTCCCTTGTGAGCTGCCGGGCAGGCTCGGCCTCCCGGCATCGATTCTATGTCTAACCCGCTTGTCTGGGCCGCCGCCCCGATCCCGGGCGCCTTGTTTCTGACCGACGCCGCCTCGGGATTTGTCGCCAGAGGACGCCCGGGGCGACGGCCGCCGCCGCTGGAATCCCCGCAGAGTTCACGTCCCGGTTCGCCCTTACGCGTTGCCACGAAATCAGTTGGCGGCTGATCGTAATGTTGGTTCGGCGCTGGATCGATACTCAAGAGCGGGCCACTCCAGGTGGCATGTAGGTTGCTCCCTCCCGCTTCGCTTCCGCATTGGGCGGTCGTGGGATAGCGGTACGGGGGGATCGCCGGCTTGGCCAACGACGCATACGGAGAGCGCACCGAGCGCGCGACACCCAAACGACGGGAGCAGGCCCGAGGCGAAGGAAAGGTCGCTCGCAGCACCGAGCTGACGAACGCTCTCGCCCTCCTTGCCGGGGTTGCGGCGTTGTCGTTTCTGGGCGGCGGCCTGATGCACCGGCTCTCCGATCTCTTCCGGGGACTCCTGAGCGCGTCTCCCTCCGCCTTTGCCTCCGAGGGGGGCATCTACCGCGCCTTCCAGCAGCTCGCGTTGCAGATCACCATGATCCTGCTCCCGTTCATGGTCGCGCTCGTCGCGGTCGGGATCGGTTCCAACGTCCTGCAGGTCGGCTTCATGCTGACCGGGAAGCCGCTCACGCCGCGTTGGTCGTTGCTCGATCCGGTGGAGGGGTTCAAGCGGATCGTCTCCCTGCGTTCCGTCACCGAACTCGTCAAGTCGATCCTCAAGATCTCCATCATCGGCCTCATCGCCTGGCTGACGCTGAAGAGCGATATCGATCGCCTGGTGCCGCTCACCGGATCGGACGGGCCCATCCTGGTCAGCCAGGTGGGGGCGACCACCGTCCGCCTTGGCTTGCGGGTCGCTCTGGCCCTGCTGGTCCTGGGGATTCTCGACTACGGCTATCAGCGCTGGGAGTACGAGCGTTCCATCCGGATGAGCCGGCAGGAACTCGAGGAAGAGCAGAAGCAGACCGAAGGCGATCCTCGCGTCAAGGCCCGGGTGCGCATGGCCCAGCGGCTTCTGGCCCGGCGCCGGATGATGATCGACGTGGCCAAGGCGGACGTCGTGGTCACCAACCCGACCCACTACGCCGTCGCACTCAAGTACGACCGGCAGACGATGCCCGCCCCGCTGGTGGTGGGCAAAGGGATCCGCAAGCTGGCGGAGCGGATCAAGGACGTGGCGCGGGAGAACCGGGTGCCGATCGTCGAGGACCCGCCGCTGGCCCGGCTCCTCTACCGCGAATGTGAAGTGGGCTCCGCGATTCCGGTGTCGGTCTACCAGGCGGTCGCGCGGGTGCTGGCCTATGTCTGGAAGCTGCGCGGACAGACTGCAGGAGGCGGGGCCGCGGCCTAGCGCCGTCCCCGAGCTAGCCAGTGACGGAAAAGAAGCAGAGTCGCGGAGGGAGCGACCTCGTCGTGGCGGGGGCCGTCCTGCTCATTCTCGCCATCATGATCGTGCCGGTCCAGACCTGGATGCTGGACGGGCTTTTGGTCCTGAACCTCGCCATCGCGCTGGTCGTGCTCCTGGTCACCGTCTACATCCAGCAGCCGCTGCGCTTCAATGTCTTTCCGACCATGCTCCTTCTGGCCACGCTCCTCCGTCTTTCGGTCAATGTCGCTTCCACCCGCACCATCCTGCTGCAGGGCTACGGCGGCCGGGTCATCGAGGCGTTCGGGAACTTCGTGGTCGGCGGGAACTACGCCGTCGGCATCATCGCGTTTCTGATCCTGACCATCATCCAGTTCGTGGTCATCACCAAGGGCGCCGGCCGCATCGCCGAGGTGGCCGCCCGCTTCACCCTGGACGCGATGCCGGGCCGGCAGATGGCGATCGACGCCGACCTCAACGCCGGGCTCATCGACGAGAACCAGGCGCGGGCTCGCCGCGCTGATATCGAGCGTCAGGCCGACTTCTACGGAGCCATGGACGGAGCCTCGAAGTTCGTCCGCGGAGACGCGATCGCGGCGCTCATCATCGTGGCCATCAACATCGTGGGCGGCTTCGTGGTGGGGGTTCTGCAGCACGGAATGTCCATGGGTGACTCCTTGCGCACCTACACCCTGCTCACGGTGGGCGACGGACTGGTGACCCAGATCCCGGCGCTCGTCGTCTCGACCGCCTCGGGCATCCTGATCACCCGGTCCGAGGGGCAAGGCTCCCTGGGAATCGCGCTGGGCGGGCAGCTCTTCCGGGAGCCCAAGGCGGCCATCGTGGCGGGCGCCATCCTGGCGATGCTCGGTCTGGCGCCGGGGCTTCCCACCATCCCGTTCCTTCTGCTGGGTGGG
The DNA here is from genome assembly GCA_964473865.1 of uncultured bacterium. GTDB lineage: Bacteria > Eisenbacteria > RBG-16-71-46 > CAIMUX01 > CAIMUX01 > CAIMUX01. The sequence continues at coordinate 122,704 of CAYYQN010000009.1, forward strand.
GTGACGTTCGCGGCGGGCATGACTGCCCGGCGCGGCCAGGCGCGGGACGATCTGCGCGAAGCCGATGCCGCGAAGGCGCGCACCGCATCGGCCCCGGAGAAGGTGGAGAAGCTCATCGACGTCGATCCGCTGGAGCTCGAGATCGGGTTCGGGCTGATCCCGCTTGTCGATGAAGCCCGCGAAGGGGGAGACCTCCTGCGCCGCGTCACGCTGGTTCGCCGGCAGTGCGCCACCGAGCTGGGTCTGGTTGTGCCGGCGGTGCGCGTGCGCGATAACATCCGCCTACCGCACGACGCGTACGTGATTCTCCTGAAGGGGATCGAGGTGGCGCGGGGCAGCGTGCTCATGGGGCACGAGCTGGCCATGTCTCCGGGCGCGGGCGCCATTCCGCTCTCGGGCGTCGAGACGAGGGAGCCGGTCTTCGGGCTTTCCGCGATCTGGGTGCGGCCGGAGCAGCGCAGCGAGGCCGAGGTCGCCGGGTACACCGTGGTGGAGCCCTCGGCGGTGATTGCGACCCACCTCGCGGAAACCGTCAAGGCGCATGCGGACGAGATCCTGGGCCGGCAGGAAGTCCAGACCCTCCTCGATCAGGTGAAGCAGCGCAATCCGGCGGTGGTGGAAGAGCTGGTGCCGGGGCTGCTCACGCTCGGGGGCGTGCAGAAGGTGCTGCAACGCCTGCTCCGGGAACGCGTTTCGATCCGGGACCTGGTGACGATTCTCGAGTCGCTGGCCGACCACGCGCCGGTGACCAAGGACCTCGACACCCTGGTCGAGAAAGCGCGGGAAAGCCTGGGGCGGGCCATCACCCAGCAGTATCGCGACGACCGCGGAAATCTCTCCGTCATTTCCATCGACCCCGCCCTCGAGCAGGAACTCGTGCAGTCGGTGAAGCCCGCGGAGGGAGGGGGGAAGCTGGTGCAGTTGCCCGACGCGGCCCGCCGGCTGCTGGAGAGCGTCTCCCAGGCGGTCCATGCGTCTCTCGCGCAGACCGCGCAACCGGTAATCCTCTGCTCACCCTATCTCAGGCCCTATCTCCGCGGGTTCCTGGAGCGGGCGCTGCCGCACGTGGCGGTTCTCTCCTATGCCGAAGTGATCGCTGCGGGAACGGTACGCACGGTCGCGTCCGTCAGGTTGGATCATGCACATCAAGAAGTTTGAAGGGAAGGACCTGAAGGAAGCCCTGGCCCAGATCCGAACGGAGCTGGGTCCGGAGGCGGTGATCCTCGAGACCGCGCCCCGTGCTCGCTCCCGACGCGGAGTCACGGTGCTCGCCGCGCTGCCGCGTGAGGCGGGCGCGCCTGTTGCCGCGGAGCCGGCTCTGATGAACGAGGTGCCGCTTCCCGCTGTGGGGGCGGTCCGGGGCGCGTTCCGCCGCCCGCTGCCGCCACGCCTCGAGACCGCCGGCCAGGCGGCGCCGATCCATGGAAGCACCAATGCGGGCGGCGTGTCCCTTCGACCGTGGGTACCCCCGGCGGCGGAGGGCGCGGGTGCGGAGTCCCGCGCCGAAGCCCGGACCCCTCTCGGGAGTCCGGGGCTCCGGGGCATCGGGGGCGCTGCGGCGATCTCGGCGCCGCTGGGCGCTGCGGCGATCTCCACGCCGCGGGGCGCCGCGGCGAGTCTGCGCGCCGCCGGGAGTGACGAGGAGACGCGCCTGCTGCGGGAGCGGGTCGGCCAGTTGAACCGGCTCGTCCGGTCGGACCACTTCTCCGCAGTGCCGTTGCCCCTGCGCCAGCTCTACTTCGATCTCACCGAGGCCGAGGTCGACGCCGATCTCGTCTTCCGCATCCTGGAACGCATGGGAAGCGCGCCGATTCCCGGCCAGTTCACGCCCGCGCCTCCCGGTGAGCTCCGGACCTTCCTGAACTCACTGGTGCGCACCGGTGGCACGGTGCAGGCGGGCGACCGGCGGGTGTTGGCCCTGGTCGGTCCGACCGGCGTCGGCAAGACCACCACCCTCGCCAAGATCGCGGGCCAGGCCTGCTTCCGTCAGGGGCTCTCGGTGGCGTTGGTCTCCAGCGATTCCTACCGGGTGTTCGGGGCCCAACACCTGGCGGCGTATGCCGCGCTCATGGGGCTGCCGTTCCATGCGATCGCCTCCGCCTCCGAAATGCGCTCGCTTCTGGCGGAGCGGTTGGCGGATGCCGATCTCGTGCTCATCGATACTTCCGGCCGCTCACCCCACGATCCAGCCGGCATCGCGGAGATCCAGCATCTCCTGGCCGCCTGCCCCGAACTGGATGTCCACCTGGCCCTGTCCGCGCACACCCGCGCCCGTGATCTGGCCCTGGCTCTCGATGCCTTCTCGGTGCTTCCGATTCGGCACCTGCTCTTCACCAAGCTGGACGAGGCGACCTCCCGCGGCGGGATGTTCACCACGGCCCTCAAGGCGCGCTGTCCGGTCTCCTGGCTCGGAACGGGGCAGGAGGTGCCGGACGACCTGGAAGCCGCCACGCGCGCAGCTCTGACCGATGGATTGCTGGAGGAGGCCGCTGATGGCGGATCAGGCCGATAGGCTGCGCAACCTGCGCCTGGTGGCCGGCGGCGCGCCGGCCAACGGGAAAGCTCCCGCGGGGCGGCCCGGGCGCGACTCCGGCGAGGCCGACGAGGACAGCGGGCAGATTCCCGCGCGTCCGCGGGTTCGTTCGATCGCGCTGACCAGCGGCAAGGGCGGGGTCGGAAAGACCTCCATCGCGACCAACCTGGCCATCGCCTTCGCCCGCCAGGGCCGTCGCGTGCTGCTCGTGGACGGCGATCTGTCGCTGGCCAACGTCGACCTCCTGCTCGGCGTGGTGCCGCAGAAGAACCTGGGCGACGTCGTCTTCGGGCGCGCGTCCGTGGAAGAAGTCGCGCTGAAGACGACGGACGGCGTGTTGCTGCTTCCGTCCGCCTCGGGAGTGGATGAACTGGCCGACCTCGACGACTTCCGTCGAGAACGCCTGCTGCGCGAGCTGGCCCGGCTGGAATCGGCGGTCGAGCTCATCCTGCTGGATACCGGTTCCGGGATCGGACGCCAGACGATTCACCTCGCCCGGGCGGCCGACCAGGTGGTGGTCGTCACCACCCCGGAGCCGACCGCGTTCAGCGACGCCTACGCGACGCTCAAGGTCCTGAGCCAGGGGCGGATCGCGGGCCGCCCCGGCCTGGTGGTGAACATGGTGGCCACGCCGGAAGAAGGCCGCGAGACCGAGCGGCGGATCCGTCTGGTGGCGGAACGCTTTCTCCACCTGAAGCCGGAGTACTTCGGCCACGTCGCCCTCGATGCCGCGGTGGGCAACTCGGTGCGCCGCCAGCAGCCGTTGCTGCGGGCGTTTCCGCGCAGCCCGGCCGCGGCGTGCATCGAGGACCTGGCGGCGCGGCTGCTCGTGGAACCGCCGCTTCCGGAACCGAACGCGGTCGAGCCGGACGGTTTCTTCCTGAAGGTGGCGAACTCCGATGGCTGACATCGGACTTCGGATGCGGATGACGGAGCCCGGGACCGGAGCGTTCCCGGGAGAGGGCGATCGATGAACCGGATCGTGCAGAGCTGGTCCCTCTTGTTGGCGAGCGGCAGCGCTCTCCTGGTGGCCGTCCTGGGCCTCTGGCGGGATCTGCCGCCGCTCGCGCTCTCGGCGCGGGCCGCCGTGGTGGGCGGAGTGGTCTACGGCTTCGCCCGCGTCGCCGGCGAACTGGGGGGACGGGCCGTGTTGCGGCAAGTGGCCGAGCGCGAACTGGCTCGCAAGGAGAGAGGCAAGGTCCCGAGTGGCGCGGACGGGGCAAAGCCCGACGCGCGCAAGGCTGCGTAGTCCCAGATTATGGAGGGAACGATGCCCATGAGTTCGGCCGTTCGCAGAGTGGCGGCGGCGCCTTGTCCGCAGCAGGTCCCGGTGGTCGAGAATCGCGACGTCGCTCTTCGCCGATATTCCCCCCTGGTCAAGTATGTAGTCGACAAGATCGCGGCCGGCTTGCCGCGATCAATCGACCGGGATGACCTGATCAACACCGCGCTGATCGGCCTCTTTGACGCGCTCGAGAAGTACGACTCGGATCGCGGGACCAAGTTCGAGACCTATGCCATCTGGCGGATCAAGGGGGCGGTCCTCGACGAGCTGCGCACCATGGATTGGGCGTCGCGCACGACCCGGCGCAAGGCGCGGGAGATCGAACGGGTCGCCCAGCGGCTGGACCAGAAGATGGGGCGCGGAGCCACCGAGCAGGAGATGGCTGACGCGCTGGGAATCTCCTTGCACGAGTTCATGCGTCAGTTGGAGGAGGTGCGCGGCACCGTCCTCCTCTCCCTGGACCAGTCGTTGCAGGTGGACGACGAACACGACATCGCGGGCCTCGCCGACATGATCGAGGACCACAGCGTGGAGAACACCCTCACGGCGATCGAGCGCGAGGAGTCGCGTTACTACCTGCTGGATCTGGTCAACGGACTGACGGAACAGGAGCGCCTGGTGGTCGCGCTCTATTACTACGAGGAGATGACCCTGAAGGAAATCGGCGAAACGCTGAACATCTCCGAGTCGCGGGTGTCCCAGATCCACACCAAGGCGATCCTGCGGCTGAAGGGTAGGCTGGGCCGCCCCCGCTGAGCGGGCGGTTCGCGGGAGATTGGAGGAAGTCGTGGCCGAAGTGGGGGGAGTGCAGCAGGCCCTCATCCAGGCCCAGGCCGTCGAGCGGCTGCAGGAGGCGGCCCGTCGGGTCGGGGACCAGCAGCAACAGGGTTTCGCGGTGACCTTGGACCGCCAGGTCGACCATCGCGAGCACGCGGTCACCGAGAAGGAGCGAGCCGGTTCCGAAGAGCTCGACCCGAACGCGAAGCGCAAGAAGGAAGACGCGCCGCCGGCGGCGCGCGAAGGCACGGATGCGGACGAGGGCCCGGCGGATTCCGGGCTGGACGGCGAGGAGGACCGAGGGCGCCACGTCGACGCGCGGGCGTGAATCGGTCCGGGAAGGAATCCCGGCCATGAAGACCAAGAAGATGATGCGGTGGGTCCTGGCGCTGGCGCTGACCGGTGCCGGCGCCGCGCTGGCGGTGATCACTCTGGATGCCTGGACCGGCCCGGGGCGCGCCTCGGCCCCGACGGCGAAGGAGCTGATCGTGACCGAGGTGCCGTGGGCGCCGAGGCCCGAGCCGCCCGTCGTCGCGACCGGTTCGGGCGCTGCCGGCTCATCCGTGCTCGATGCGACGCCCGCGCCACAGCCGTCCGCGGGCGGGCTCTCCCCGGAGGCCCCCGCGGCGTCCCCCGGCGCGCCGCACGCGCTGCCGCTTCCGGCCGCCGGTGAGCAGGTCATGCTTGCTTCCGCGGCGCCGGTTCCGGGCGAGGAGGGCCGGCTGCTGGAGCAGATTGAGACCGCCCGCGCCGGGCTGCTGGCGGCCCAGTCGTCGGTGCCGGCGCGTCCGTCCAACCGGACCGCGTGGATGCCCGTGCTGTTCCTGGCCGGCGGCGGCGGCCTCATCGGCTGCGCGCTGGGAATCGGGCTTGGCCGGATCGCATTTCGGCGGCGTCGGACCCGGCGGGCGGACTCCAAGGCGGAGGCCCCGGCCGCTCTGTCGCCCGCCCGGTCGGTGGCCGGCGGGGCGCCGGACGACGCCGCGACCTCGGTGTTGCGGGCCGCGCGCGCCGAGCTCGACAACCGGGCAACCCATGGGCGCAACGGCTCCCCTTCAGCGACGCCCAGCGCCGAGGCGCCGGCGCGCATGTACCGGCCGGCGCAGCGAATCATGCGCGAGGAACGCGCTCCGTCCGCAACCGACGCGGACCCGGTGGACCGGCGACTGGCAGCCCTCGAGCGGTCCGTGCTCCAGGTGGTTCGCGCCATGGAAGAAGTCACCGACCGGGTCGTCGCACACGACGCCTCCACCTCTCAGCCTCTGGCCGGCTCCGCCCGCGCGGCCGCGGTCCGTGCGGACCGCGACCGGCGCGAGGAGCGTGCGGACGCCGGGGACTCCGGCCCGTACGCCGCGAGCGACGGCGGTCGGGAAGAAGATCTCCTGGCTCCGCCCATGCGGGCGCCGCGCCGCCACGAGCGCGAGACCGCGGGCCGGACGGCGCCATCTCCGGCCGCTCGTCCGGCGGCCCCCGTGGTTCCGGTTTCCCGCGTTTCCGCCCCGGGGACGCCCGTTCGGCGTCCGGCGACCCCC
>CAYYQN010000010.1:0-127281 GCA_964473865.1 uncultured bacterium
CCGGCATGCTCATGGCCCTCTCCAAGGCGGCCTGAGTTATGTCACATTGAGGCTAGCCAGACCGGGATCCGGTACCGGACCGGACACAGGAGTCGTCACGCACATCGATATCACAATGGGTGGCAGGACGAAGTCAGTTACTGTTAGTATCATGACGCCGAGGGACTACGATCGGTGGTGGAAGGCCGTACGAAAACAGAAGGACTATAACCGCCTGCGCGTCGCGGGCGAAATCCCATTCGGCGCGACGGTGGAAGGAAAGGCCGTCCTTCGGGTCCAGCAGTTAGTCATATGCATCCGATCGATCTTGGAAGCGTGTCCAGAGTACCAGAGGCTTCCCGATGCCAAAGGAGGCTACTGGTGATCCCCGCTATGCGAGGCCCGATCGACCGCCTCCGGGTAAACGCTCGCCGGTCCAGCCACTCGGAGTGTCACAGCCGGACGCTGCGTTTGCCTAACTATGGCGTGCACCTGACAGCCGCTTCGCGTCTGCAGGTGACGCCCGGTGTTAGCCAGTGCCACTGAGAGCAGCGGTACTGGGGTGTAGACGAAGAAGGCTACGTACTGGAGGAAGGCTGCCATGCCCATGGGCGACTCATTTGCCAGCGCGCTATTGCTTCTCAGTGCAGCGATACTGCCGTTCCTGAGCGGGGGCGCGGCGGTGGCCGGATCGATCGCCCCTGTGTCATCAACCATCGGGCCGGCGATTCTGGTCCTGACCCCATCTGCCGCTGAGCCGGTCTCCGTCACTACCGGAACAAGCCGTAAGCAGAACTGCACGATCGCCTACGCAGCCGATGATCACGTAGCGCTGGCCGGCAACAACGAGGACTGGACGGGCCTGTTCGCCAAGATCCAGTTCCTGCCGGCGACCGAGGGCAAATTCGGCCGGGTCTATTTCGGCTTCGACGCGGTCCGCAATCCCGAGGGCCAGATGACGATCCGCGTTCCCCAGGGCGGGATGAACGAGAAGGGGCTGTTCTTCGACGCTGCCACCACCGAGAACGTGACTGTGCCGCCCGACTCTTCCAAGCCCTCTTTCCCCCAGGGCCAATCCCTGGTGCAGAAGGCCATGGAGACCTGTTCGACTGTCGAGGAGTTTCTGGAGTACTTCGACCGTTTTGACCAATCAGGACCTTGGGGCGGTCAGTTCCTGATTGGCGACCGCTTCGGGAATTCAGCGATCATCGAGCCCTTGACGAGGACTCGCAAGACGGGCCGATACCAGGTGGTTACGAACTTCCTCCAGTCGAAGACCCCGCCCGAGACCTCCCGGGACCCCCGATACCGCCTCGCCGCAAAGATCCTCGACGAAAGCGACCGCTTCTCTGTCGACCTAATGCGGCGCATGCTGAGCGCGGTGCACTGGGAAGAGTACAGTGGGTCCATGACCGTCACCATTTATTCGTACATCTGCGATCTCAAGCGCGGGGATATCTACGTCTACAATTTCCACGACTTCGAGCAAGTCGCCAAGATCAACCTGAAAGACGAACTCGCCAAGGGCGCGAGCCTGCGTAGCATCGCGTCTCTCTTCCCTTACGAGACCTTCGCCGAAAGGCGCTACAAGGGATGGAGGGTCGTTGAACTCCTGTGTGAGCGGGCTGTCCAGCACGGTCTTGCGGGGCCGGAGGGCGCAATCGATTACTACCGCGGCCTACGCTCCGGCGAAGACGGACTCGCGCAGTACGATGTCCACGAGACGCAACTCCTCGCGGCTGGCTACCGCCTGCTGGAAGAGGAGAAGGTCGACCTCGCGATCGGATTCTTCGAGTTGAGCGTCGCGGAACATCCGGAATCGGCGAACGCCTATGACAGCCTTGCTGAGGCCTACGTGGCTGCTGGCAAGAAGGAACTGGCGATAGCGAACTACGAGAAGTCTCTGAAGCTGGATCCGGCGAACGACAACGCGCGCCAGAGGCTGGAGGACCTGCGGCGGTGATGTGGTCTTCGTAACAGGGGCAGGGTTGGTGCCACGGGCGAGGCGTGTCGTACAAGCTGCGGGCTAACGACAGCATGCAGCGGCGCGTGCTGCGCGCCTCCGCTGATGCTGAGCGTCAGGCAACGGAGACCTCATCATGAGTGAATCGCGATCACACATGCTTGAAGAGGAACGCAGGATGCTCCGCGTGGAGCTGCAGGAGCTGAAGCGGTGCCAACTCCAGTACTTCACGCTCTCGGTATCCGGCACCGGTGCGCTTCTCGGCGTCTCGAAGTTGTTCGACAAGGCGCCTACCGGCGGTTTCTTCCTGATTCCCTTGGTCATCGTGCTCCCCTGCTGGTGGATCTTCTTCGACAAGGCCACGACGATTACCAGAATCGTGGCCTACACGAGGCATCTCGAGGCCGGTCTTGCGCGCATCGCGGCCGGCTCGGCGGCCCGTCCGGGTCTTCGTGGTTGGGAGAACGCGTTGGGGGTCTGGCGTCGTGCCCAGGCCGCCAAGCCCTTGCCGGTGTTGGTGGCGATTCTTCGGGGTCTGCTCTCCGCATTCTGGATCGCCCCGCGCCTCTTGTTCACCCGAAGCTTGCACCGGTATTGGATCGTGAATTGGATCACCTTCTTTGCGCTCTCGACGGTATGCCTCGCGCTCGCCGGCACCACGGCACTCGCGATCCGCTGGACCTTCTGGGTTGCGCTTGCTGGTGTGCTCTGCGTCGCGGGCTCCGCCGCGGAGACCCTACGAGAGCTTCTAGATGGTAAGTATTCCTTTGATGAGAATGAAAGGATGTGGGATCTGGTCATTCGTGAGGTAGAGGCCCAACTATCCGCCGAAGCCACCGGCCCCGCCGCCTCCGTTGCCGGGCCCGCGGCCTAGCGGCACGTTCGACCGGCCTGGCGTTGGTCCCGGAAGATCCGCGGTCGAGAACCTGGCGTCTTCCTTGGACGGCCATGATGACCACGGAACCGGGTCAGGTAGGTCGCGGCCGGCGTGTTGGCGTCGATGGGTGCTGTCACCAATCGGCCACCAGCCGGCAGCCTCTTTGATGATACCCGGCGAGGACTCGATGGCGGTATGAGGAACAGCATGACCTTGATGGATGCCCTGTGCGCTCACTCAAGCCCGGTGGTGGCTTGGCGGGCGCGGACGCTGCTGGCGGGGGAGTCGGAGAGAGCCCCGGCGATGCGCAGACTCCGAAAAGCCATCGGCGCTTCGGCCATGGCACGTCGGCTGCTCAAGGGACTGAAAGGCGAACGCGTCAATCCGTATCGCAAGTGGCAGGGACCGCACTGGACGCTCTATTCGCTGGCCGAGATCGGCTACCCGCCTGGAGACAAGAGACTGTTCCCCCTGCGCCAGCGCGTCCTTGACTGGATGTTCGCGCCGGCCTTTCTGAAGGCGCCCAGCACGCTCGTCCTTCCGGACCAGCCCAAGCGGCCGCGGCGTTGCGCCTCCATGGAGGGCAACACGATTCGGGCGCAGCTTCTGCTGGGCATTGTCGACGAGGAGCGCGTGCCATTGTTGGTCGAGCGTCTCATCGCCATGCAATGGCCGGACGGCGGCTGGAATTGCGACAAGCAGCCTGGCGCGCGCACCTCCTCTGTGCAGGAGACCCTGCTTCCGCTGCGCGGGCTCGCTTGCTGGGCTCGTGCCCGAGCCGACGGGGGAGCCGGTCGGGCTGCGCGCCGCGCAGCGGAGTTTCTCCTGAAGCGCCGTCTGCTCTGGCGTCGAACCGACGGCACCATCATCCAGCCGCAGTGGGGCGGTCCGGTCGACAAGGTGCACTATCCGATCCGCTTCTACGACGTTCTGAGCGCCCTCCTGGTCATGGCAGAGATGGGTCTGGTTCGGGATCCACGCTGCGCGGACGCGCTTGACCTACTCGAGAGCAAGCGGCTCGCCGACGGCACATTCCCTGTCGAGTGGACCAACGTGAAGACGGCCGACCGAATAGAGAGCCGCGGGACCTACGCCGACTGGGGCCCACTCTCCAAGCGCAAGGGCCATCCGCTGGTAACCGTGGATGCGCTCCGGGTTCTGCAGGAGGCTGGGCGAGTTTGAGCGGTCATCGCCGGGAGCTGCATCGCCGGGCAGACCAGGACAACTGGGTTGGAGATTGCCATGCCGGACGAACCGCTTGTGGTTGCGCTGAACAGGTCGCGTCTCTACGACGGGGCCATGGCGTACATCGGGGAGCTCTATGACCGGGTGGAGTCCGGGATCGCCGACGTCCAGACCTTACGTCGACTGATTGGCGCGAGGAAGCTGAAGATCCTCGAGGTCTTCTGTGGACACGGCCGCATCCTGCTGCCCCTGGCAGAAGACGGACACCTCATCACCGGCATTGACTTGTCGGCGACGTTCCTGGGAATCCTTGAGCAGAGGGCCGCAAAGCTGCCGAGGGCCATCCGCCGGAACATCACGCTCATACGGGGCGACGCCGTAGCCGGCAAGTACCCGCCGGACTTTGACCTCGTGATCCTCGGGGGCAACTGCCTATACGAGCTGGGAACGCCAGGGGACCAGGAAGCCTGCATTGCACATGCCGCGCAGGCGCTGAAAAGCAGCGGCCACCTCTGGCTCGATTGTGACCACCAGGAAGGGGACCTGAAGGAGACCTGGCGGAATGTGGGCGAGGTCAATGACAACGCATTCCCAAGCGGCGTCTGTGCTGACGGTGCGGTGGTGCGATCCACCAGCGAGACCCTATGGTTCGATGCGGCAAGGCGGCTGGTGCGCGCAAGACGACAGACGGTGGTCCGGAAGGACGGCAGAGTGCTGCATGAGCAGGCGTTTGTCGTGCAGACCCATCCACCCAGCACTGCCGAAATGCGCTGGTGGCTGGAGCGCCACGGGTTCGAGGTCATTTCCCTGTGGGGCGACCATGCCCGCGCGATCCCCTATACCGATGAGGCTGCGCGCGCGACCTTCTGGGCACGCAAGCAAGACCAGTCCGCCCTCACGGCGCCAGAATGACCCGCACGCTCCGCTCCTCGGTTCCCGTCGCCACGCGCGCCCAGTAGGCGCCGGTCGCGACCCGCCGCCCGCCGTCGTCCCGCCCGTCCCAGGCCAGGCTCGCGATCCCCGCGGAACGCCGGCCGTTTTCCAGACTCCGGAGCCGGCGCCCCTGCGCGTCATAGACCTCCGCGCAGATGTTCGCTTCCCCGGCCAGCTCCAGGCGCAGGGTCGTGGAGCCTCGGAACGGATTCGGGCTCGCCGTCCAGTCGCGCAGAACCGACGGACGCCGGTGCAGCGCGGAGGCCGGGCTCGCCCCTCCCGCGCCGGCAGCCGCGCCCGGTCCCGCGCCATTGCCGCCACCGTCGATGGGGGTGCCTTCCGCCACTCCGCTGGCCGCATCCGGCAGGTCGATTTCGTAGACTCCGTTTCCGAACGTGGCCGCCCGCATCTTCCCCGCCGTCGGGTTGATGATGAGGTCCAGCACCTGGGCCGTGGGCATTCCGGCGGTGAGATCCAGCCACTCCGCTCCGCCGTCCGTGGTCGAGAAGACGCCCAGGTCGGTCCCCACATACGCCCAGTTGGGATCCCGCGGGTCGACGACCACGCACTGGATCGGGATGTCGGGCAGATTGCCGGTCCGATCGATCCAGGTCAGCCCCGCGTCGCTGCTGAAGAAGACGTGCGGCGTGCCGAATCCCGAGAAGCTCATCCAGACCTTCCGGCTGTCGGTGCGGGCAAACGCGAAATCGGTCGGGTACCGATTGGGAAGGCCGGCGGTCACGTCGGTCCAGCTCGTGCCGCCGTTCACGCTTCGTTTGACCTGAACCGTGGCCCCGGTGGTGCCGCTGCCGGTGGCCGCCAACACGGTGTCCGGACTGGTGAAGGAGACGCCGATGATCGCCATCGGCGTGCCGTTCCAGTTGTCGTTGCCGTCGGGGTAGCTCCAGGTGGCGCCGCCGTTGTCCGACCGCTTGACGCCCCGCGTGCCGGCGTACAGAACGTCGGGATCGCTCTCCGAGATCACAAACGGCGCGATGAAGTTGGCCTCGCCGGAGGAGTAGGGATGGACCTCCGACCAGGAGTCCCCCCCATCCGGGCTCTTGTACATGTTCAGGTACACGTACTCTTCGTAGATCACGTCCTCGTCGCGGGGATCGATCGCGCACCAGCCCCCGTCTCCGCCGAAGATCTTGGACCACGAGGGAGATCCGGTGTACTTGATCGTCCCATTGTCCTGGAGCCCCCCCACCGCCAGACCGGACGCGGCATAGCCGCCCGCGAACCCGGCGTAGAACTGGGTGGTGACGAATCCGCCGTTCTTGCCGGACCAGGTCTGCCCGCCATCGGATGACCGGAACACGCCCCCGTCGCTCCCGACGTACACGACCAGGGGGTCCGTGGGGTGAAAGGCGATGGCGTGCTGATCGGCGTGGACGTAGTCGGGCGATCCCTCCTCGCCTCCCGCCGGGATGACCCCCATGCTGCCGTTGTACCAGTAGGACACCTGCCCCAGAGCGGTACCCCCCTGTGTACTGCGGTACCAGTCAAGACCGCCGCAGAGGACGAGGTTGGGATCGTGGGGGCTGATCCCGATCACGTTGTCGTACCAGGCCTGGCTCCCGGCCCAGTTCACAGCGGCGATGTTGGTCCACGTGCCGCCTCCGTTGGTGCTCCGGAAGAGGCCCACCACCTGCCGGCTGCTGGCGTTGGAAACGCCGGCGTAGACCACCGAAGGCCCTGAAACGGCCGGCCGGATCGCGAGCGGACAGCGGCCGAAGTCGCTGGTCGGAAGCCCGCCGCCCAGCAGCGTCCAGGAAGCGCCGCCGTCGACGGATCGGTAGATCCCGGGATCGGGCGTGCTGTTGAGTTGTCCGTGCGAGACATAGACCCGTTGCGTATCGTTCGGATCGATCACCACATCCATGGCCATGAGGACGGGGTGCGCCAGCGTCCAGTTGGCGCCGCCGTCGGTGGTTTTGTACAGACCTTCGCTGGTCGCGGCCCAGAGCACCTGGGGGTCGGCCGGATCCATGCGGAGGGAGAGCACGACGCGGTGCTGGTCGAAGCTCCAGGTCAGGCCGGTCTCCTGCCAGGTGGCCCCCCCATCCGCGCTCTTGATGATTCCGATCCCGTAGCTGGCGCGCGCGCCGGGCGTGCCCACGAGCGGCCGCTGGTAGCGGCTGATTTCACCGGTTCCCACATACATGACCTGCGGATCCGTGGGATCGATGACGATGGCGCTCACGGCCAGCGAGGGGAAGCCGGTCTCCACGCGAGTCCAGGCCGCAGCTCCCTCTCCGCCCGTCTCCGATTTCCACAGGCCGCCGCTGGCGGATCCGGCCCAGATCACCAGCGGGTTGGCCGGGTCGATGGCGAGCGCCAGGACCCGGCCGCCGATGTTGTCGGGCCCGAGCGAAGTCCAGCCGCGGGCCTTGTCCGCCACGGCGGGTCGAATCTCACTCCTGGCTTTCTGCCACGCCGTGAAGTAGGCCGCCTTGGGAATCAGCTCGTCCGGATAGGCGCGGATGCCATACCAGTACTCGAAGTAGTCCCAGGCCTTTCCTTCCTCCAGCTTCTCGCCGCGCTGGCCTCCCGCGAGCCGGGCCAGCAGGCCGCCCCGCTCCGCCTCCTCTCTGGCCTCCCAGGGAGGCTCGGAAGCGCGCTCCTCTCCCACCAAGCGTTCGAACTGCCGCTCCAGCCGGCGCTCGAGGCCGGGGCCCGCGAACCGGGGCGCAACGAGCAGGATGGCGGCGACAGCCGGAACGGCGAGGGCGCACCACTGAAGAGCACGGCGGGACATCATGATTCTGTGTCTCCTTGTAGGCGGAGAGGGTCCGGGAGGCGGCGTTGGTAGTGCCAAGTATAGCAGAAATCCCCAGCCCACTGCCGCGACGATCCGTCTCGACGGGGCCTTCCGGGGCCGCGTTGACCGCACACTCCGGTCCGCGTAAGCTCTGGCGCCATGAATGAGAAGCCGAATCCGCAGCAGATCCTCTCGGAGATGCTCCAGAAGGGGACCCTGCGCGCGCTGGACCGCAACGTGGTGGATGTCTGCACCATTACGCAGAACACCGACAGCTCCTCGGCGGAGCTTTCCTCCGTGATCATGCGCGATGCGGCCCTATCCGCGAACCTGATCGCCACCGCCAACTCCATCTCCTACGCCGGCGTCGAGACGGTGCGAACGATCTCCGCGGCCGTGATCCGACTCGGCTTCGACAAGGTTCGGGCGCTGGCCCTCGGGCTGACCATCTTCAAGATGGCCGGGCAGGGCGCCAACACTCCGGACCTCTACCGGATGTACGCCGGCAGCTACTTCGCGGGATCGCTCGCCATGGAGCTGCTGCGCCGCAAGGGGCAGCCCAACGCCGAGGAGGGGTTCGTGGCCGGCCTGCTCCTGCAGGTGCCCCGACTGCTTCTCGCCAACACCTTTCCGCAACAGTACAAGGAGACGGAACGCCTGCTCGCGCAGGAGGATCTTTCCTTCGAGACCGCGTGCCACCGGGTCTTCGGCATCGAATACTCGGTGGTTCGTCGCGCCGTGCTCGCGCACTGGCACCTGCAGGACGAGCTTCCGACTCCCTCGCGCGAGCTCGAGACCGAGAAGAATGCGCGCGCGCAGCTGATCGAGGAGGCCGGCCAGCTCGCCGACATGGTCTTCGGCAACACCGGCGGCGGCGAGGAGCGTCTGAAGCGCGCAGAGCAGCGCATCGCCGGGCTGCTCGGACAGGATTCATTCTCGGCGGACGAGCTGATCCGCGAGACCACCGCGCGCGACGACAACATCAGCCGGTTCTTCCGCCTGACCCCCCGGGATGTCGAGATGATGGTGAAGATCGTGCAGTGGGGTCGGGTGAGCGCGGCGCAGATCGCGGCCAGCCTCACGCTCGGTTCCGCGCAGCAGCAGCTCGAAGAGGCGGGGGAGGCGCCCGAAGTCGCGATCGGGAACTACCTGACCGAGATGATGCACCTCTGCCGGCGAGGCGCGGACATCAACCACCTCCTCCTCATGGCCCAGGAAGCGGCGTTTCGCTGCGCCCGCCCGGACCATGTCATCCTGGCCCTGCTCGATCCGGCGCAAACCGTCCTGCGCGGCCGTTTCCATGCCGGAGCCCGCGGGAAGATCCCGCCCGCGGTCGTCACCGTGGAGATGGTGCGGAAGGACTCGCCCCTCGTGCAGTGCCTGCTGTCGCACAACGGCTGGCGGGGCACGATCAGTCCCGATGTCTGGGGCCGGGAGCTCATCGAAGAGACCCGCGCCCGGCATGCGATGATCGCGCCCATCTTCGCTCACGACAAGCCGATCGGACTGCAGCTTCTCACTCGCAGTGCCGACGAGCCGTTTTCGAAGCAGGAGCAGTCCTGGCTGGAGGCGATCACGGGCAGCCTGGGCGTGGGGTTCGAGCGACAACGTTGAATCGCGCCGCGCCGCGCCCGGAGTCAGGCGGCGGCGCGGTCTTCTCCAACGTCCGCGGACGGGGCAGGCGCCGCCGCGGCCGCCCGGGTGAATCGCGCGGTGAACCGGAAGCAGCTCCCCTGCCCGACGTGGCTCTCCACCCAGATTCGGCCATGCATCAGCCCCACGAGCTGGGTGGAAATAGCCAGGCCCAACCCGGTTCCTCCGTAACGCCGGGTCGTGGAACCATCCCCCTGCGTGAACGACTCGAAGATCGCCGCCTGCTTCTCCGGCGGAATGCCGATTCCGGTGTCCCGCACCGAGAAGAGGAGCTCATCCCCATCGCCGGACGATCCTCCCGGCTCCACGTTGATCCGGACCTCACCCACCGGAGTGAACTTGATGGCGTTTCCAACGAGATTGACCAGGATTTGCTGTAGCCGTCCGGGGTCGCCCACCACCCGCTCGGGAATAACCGGGGATACCTCGCAGGCCAGGCTCAGGCCCTTCTCGGTCGCTCGCATCTGCAGGCCGCGGGTGGACTGAGCCAGGCACTCCCGCAGCGAGAACTCCCGCAGGTCCAGCTCGAGCTTGCCCGCCTCGATCTTGGAGAAGTCGAGGATGTCATTGATGATCTCGAGAAGCGAATCGGCGGACGCTTTGACGGTGTCGAGATACTCCCGCTGCTCGTCCGTCAATTCGGTGTCGAGGGTCAACTCGGTCAGCCCGAGGATCGCATTCATCGGGGTGCGGATCTCATGGCTCATGTTGGCGAGAAACTGCCCCTTGGCCACGGCGGCCGCCTCCGCCCGCTCGGTGGTCTGCTGCAGCTCCGCGTTGGCCTGGACCAGCTCCGCCGTCCGCGCGGCCACCTCTTCTTCCAGGTTCTCCCGGTGTCTTTCCAGCTCGGAGTCGCGCTGTTGCACCTGGGTGAGCATCTCGTTGAACCACTCGATGACGGCGCCGATCTCGTCCTGTCCGCCGGGCTCCGCGCGCAGGGAGTAGTTGCGGTCCCGGGAGACGATGCGCGCGGTCTGGGCCAGGCGCAGCAACGGCCGGGAGAACTGCTTCTGCAGCGAGGAGGAGAGGGCCCAAGCCAGCAGCGTGAGCCCGATCAGGCAAAGCCCCGCGATCCGCAAGGCCCGCCCCAGCACCGCCGACAGCGGCGTCACCTCGGACTGCAGATAGAGCGTGCCAATCCGTTCGCCGAGCAGGTAGATACCCTGGTACAGATGCAGCCGGTCCCTTTCGAACCGTTGTCCATCGGGCGCCAGCGGCGGAAGAGAGACCCGCCCGCCGACATCCGGCCGCACCCAGGTGGCGTAGGGAAGTCCGTGTTGGTCATAGATCCGGCCACACAGCACGTTTCCGCTCGCGCCGAGGGCGGAGAGGATCTCGGTCGCGGTGGCGACGTCGTTGAAGGTGATCGCGCCGGTGCTGTTCGCACCCAACACCGCTCCCAGGGTGGAAAGCCGCTGCAGCGTCGCCCCCCGGGTCCCGACCAGTTCCCAGGTCACGAAGCCCACGGAGGCGATCACCAGGATGGCCGCGCTCACGGCGACGATCAGGGCCGTCAGCCTCCTCCCGATGGAGCGTTCCAGATAGCGCCACCTCAACCGCGCGCTCCTCCCCGCGGACGCGCCACCCCGAGCAGGCGGGAGTTGAGCCGCAACCCGGCCCCGTTCGTGGCCTCCGTGTTGACCTGGAAGCGGACCTGATCATCCTCCGTGAACAGCAGAATGCCTCCCCCTTCCTCCAGGAACCGGTCCGACTCGCCAACCGTCAGCACCCCCTGCAGGCGAATCGGGTCCAACACCTCCCGCGGGGTGCGGCGCTCGTCGGATCCGAAGAAGAGCACCTGGCAGCGCCCCGGGCGCCCTCCCGCAACGACGTGGACTACCTCGAACGGGCGCCCGTCCACCTGCTTCCCGGCCACGGTCCGTTCGAGCGCGCCGTCAAAGGGATCCCGTCCCAAAATCCCGATCCGGATCGGAGCACCGTCGGAATCGAAGGTCCCGGCCGGCCAGGTGACGAACTTGGCGAAGTTGTACAGGAACGCGGCCTTGACCTGGTATTCGGACGGCGCTCCGCCCTGACCTCCCGTCACCACGGTGCTGACGAGGGCCAAGGCGAGCAGCAGAATCACGCCCCGACGGGCGGTTCCGCTAGTAGCGCCAGGTCGCGGCTGCATACCCGCTGCGTTCCACCACCGTACTCGGCCTCTTGCTTTCGGACATGAACTCGGCGTGACGCGGCGCGAGCAGGTCGCGCCCGGTCAGCGAGAGCTCGAGCGCACGCAGCGGCGACCAGGCCACCCGCGCGTCCATCGTCGTGTACCCGTCGACTCCGAGATCCGCCAGGCGGTCCGCAAATCGCAGCACCAGATCCAGCTGGGTGGCGCGGCCGGCATCCAGGCTGGCGTGCACCGACCCCATGTGCTTCGGGCTCGTTCCGCTCCTCTCGCCCAGGGCTCCGACACACTCGTTCTCGTCGAATCGGATTCCGAGGTAGGAATAGACCGCCCGAACGTGGAGACGCGACAACGGACGCCAGTCGACGGCTCCCTCAGCGCCGTGGCTGGTGGCGTCCAGGTTGTTCACCAGCAGCAACGGAAGCTCGACGTAGGGGTCGGCCCCCACGTGGAAGTCCAAAGAACCGGTTCGATAGGTCCGGAGCCGTTCGTAGCGACTCAAGTAGGCCGCGATGTCGAGCGACAGCCGCCGGGTCAGGAGCAGGCGGTACCCCCCCTCGGCGGAGGTCAGCACCTCGCTGCGGAAGTCCGGGTCCCCGATCAGGACCGCCACCAACGGAAACGCCGTCGGGTTCTTGGGGTCTCCGGGAGGCATCGCGTACATGGCCAGGCGCCCGTCATGCTCGGCCCGCGAAGGAGAACGAACCGCCCGGGAAACGGCCAGCCAGGCGGATTGGCCCGCCGCGGGCGTGAAGGCGAGCCGGGCGTTGGGCTGGATCTCGAAGCCGGAGTAGTCGTTGTGATCCAGCTTCGTTCCGACCGTCACCCGCAGCCGATCAGACGCCAGGGACAGGTCCCCCTGCGCGAAGGCGCTCGGAATGTCGTCCGTGCGGCTCCAGCGACCACCGCGAATATCAACGAAGGAGGTGCGATCCAGATGATCGCGCGTGACCCGGTACCCCACTCCCCACACCAGGCCGAGGTCCTTCCGCGGCCGGAGGGAGTGCTGCAGGTCGATATCGAAAGTCCGGCGATCCTCCCCGAACAACGAATCGTGCCGGCCGGTGTGATCAAAGTAGACCTGAAGAGCGAGTTCCGATCCGGTCTGCAGGTGGTGGGTCCATCGGCCGAGGAGGTTGCCGCCCGCCTGGTCCCGCCGGGTGCCCAGGGTGTCCTCGTAGCCGCGCTCGGCTCCGGGGAGGATGAGCTCGAGATCGGTGGCGGTGTCGTAGAGATCCCCCTGAAGGGTGTAGGAATCGGCCCCGGTTGGTGAGAGATCGGCCCGGAACCCGCCCCGCACCGCATCCCACCAGCCGCCGAACCGTTCGTCGTCCGGCTCGAGGGCCGTCTGATGGCGGAACCCCTTCGCGTAGACGCGCGCGGCCCCGTTCCCGCCGAGGCGTCCGCCCCATCGCACGGTGCCGAAGGCCCGATCGGCGTCCCCACCCCCGGCCGTGATCAAGCCGCCGGTCGTCGCACGGGAGTCGGCCGTGATGATGTTGATCACGCCGTTCACGGCGTTGATCCCCCAGAGCGTGGCGCCGGGCCCGCGGATCACTTCGATCCGGTCGATGTCCTCGAGCACGAGATCCTGGACGTCCCAGTAGACTCCGGAGAAGAGCGGGGTGTAGACACTGCGTCCGTCGATGAGAACCAGGAGTTTGTTGTCCACCTCGCTGGTGAATCCGCGGGAGGCCACGGCCCAGCTGTCGGACGTCACCCGGCCGACGTGAATCCCGGGAACGAGGCGCAGGGCGTCGGCGACGGTGGTGCATCCCGCGCGGCGGATCTCAACCCCAGTAAGGACGTAGATGGCCGCGGACGCTTCCGACAACGGCTCCGCCTTCTTTGACACCGATGTGACCTTGACGGAGATCAATTCCTCCAGGCTCATCTCGGAGAGGTCTTTCGGCGCGGCCGGCGCAGGCGAGGCGGCAACGCCGGCCGGGGCCGGGGTGGGAGAGCCTCCCGAGTCGGCCGGCAGCTGGCCGGCGCGGCTCGGCGGCCCCCCGCTCACGAGCAGGATGAGGAAACCTAGGCGCGTTACCGCCCGCAGGGCCCTCAGCAACGGGCCCGCAGCGGCACTGCGGATATGCGTCGACGACATATCCCCTCCGGAGGAAACGAGATCGATGGCCGGCCACCCCCGCGGGCGCTTCGGCCGGATCCCCGCCTGGGGGGCGGAAACCGCGATGGTCCAGGACTATCGTCGGCCGCCGGGACCGGCTTCCTTAGCCTGGTGGGTCGCCCCCGTCCCGCAGGGAGGAACGAATCACGGGACCCGATGCCGGACCGGTCGATCGACCATCGATCCGGCCCGGGCCCCGGAATCCAGCCGCCTTTCATCTTCAGAGCCCGTCCGCCCGAGCCGACAACTTGAACGGAATTCCAGGGAGGACGCAGGAACCACCGGGCGTGATCCACCGGTCCCGTCTCATGCGCCCGCGCCCGTGACGAGCCCCGACCCGGCGGCGACTCCGGCCGGAAGCCCTCGTGCGAGGTTGCAGGATGGGGGAGTAGAAGCCATGCCGTTTGATCTTTCGAGCTTCTCGATGTCGGACATGGTGACGTGCGGACGAGAGATACGGAGTCTGGGCACGGCCGCAACCTCCATGGAGGCGGCGGCCGCCGAGGTGGTCCAATACCTCGACGAACAGCTCATCGATCCGCATCTCGGATCGAAGTCCTGCGTGCTGGTGCGCCTGTTCAAGACGCACGACTTTTCGCAGCTCGACGAGGGAGCTCGGCAATTCGCGGTCGGGATGATGCCCGAGGTGGCGGGTATGCCCAACTGCAAGTGCTTCACGCTTCTCGCCACCGCCGGCCTGGAGGAGGCATGGAAGACGCGCCGGGGTTCCCGGGGGCATCAGACCATCCCCCTGCCGAGCGCAGAAGTCGTCGAGAAGATCCCCATGATGCGAAACCTGATCAAGCAGACCGGGATGGACGTGGGGACCCTCGTCAGACCGGATCCCTACCTCCTGCTGGACATGGCGCAACGGACCTTCAACGTCTTCTATGTCGCGGACGCGGAGGGCAGTCCCTACATTCCGGCGCAGGAGTCCTTCGTCAAGGCATACGGCGTGAAGTCGGTCTTGGGCTTCGGCGCGGCGCTTCCCTCCGGTGACGTCGAAGTCATCATCATCTTCTCGAGAACCCGCATCCCCCCGCAGACGGCGGGGCTCTTCCGTTCGCTGGCGTTGAGCGTGAAGATGGTGCTGCTCCCGTTCGAGCACGCGGTCTTTCCGGCCGACACCCGGCATGAGCGGGAGGCCGCATGACCGACGGGGTGAGGATTGCGATTCTGGAAGGTCAGAAGCGATCCCTGGAGGAACTGCTGGCGACGGTGGAAGACTCCTTTCTCGAGGGTGCGCGGAAACTCGAGAAGGCCAACGCCGATCTGGCCCGGTTGGACCGCCTCCACGCCGTCCTCGCTCAGGTGAACCAGACCCTGGTGCGGGCTCCGTCGTTGGATGAGTTTCTCGACGAGATCTGCAAGCACGCCGAGACCTGCGGCGGATTCACGCTGGCTTGGGTCTGCTGGTACGAGTGGCGGGAGGATGACGCCCGCGCAGTTGTCCGCGCGGGCAGCGCAAGGCCGGAGCAGTCGGATCTCCTGGAGGCTTCCGAGGACGGAGACCCCGACGGCAATCCGTTGAGCCGGTGCCTTAGCGAGGACGCTACGGTTGTCCTCTCCGAGACCGAAACGGCACATTGGCGATCCCGCTGGCGCCTTCCTCCGTCCGTGGAGCTCAGCTCCTGCGCGGTTGCTTCCTTCCGGGTCGCCGGCCAGGTCCGGGGCGCCCTGGTGCTTGGCGCCCGGGAATCGGACTTCTTCCGCGCCCCCGAGGTCGCCTTGCTGGAGGAGATCTGCATGGACGTCTCCTTCGGCCTGGGCCATCTCGAAGAGGAGCGGCTGAGGACCAGCGCCGAAGCCGCTCTGCGCGAGGAGCGGGACTTGGCAGCTCTCTACCTGCGGATGGCGGGCACCATGATCGTGGCGCTCGGCGCGGACGGCCGGGTTCTGCTGATCAACGACAAGGGTTGCGAAGTCCTGGGCTGGCAGCGGGCGGAACTGGTCGGCCGCGATTGGTTTGACGCGGTGATTCCGGAGCACGCCCGGGCCGCGGTCCGTGAGGTGTTCGGCTACCACGTCGGCGGGTACGCAAACGCGCCCGAGTACTTCGAAAGCACGGTGCGGCGGAAGGACGGCGAAGAACGGCTGATCGCCTGGCACAACACGGTGATCAAGGACCAGGACGGCCGATTCTGGATGACCCTGAGTTCAGGCGAGGACGTGACGGAGCGGCTCCAGGTGGAGGCGGAATTGGCCGAGGCCCGCCGGCTGGATTCCGTCGGACGTCTGGCCGCCAGCATCGCCCGCGAGATCAGCGCGCCGGCTCAGTCCCTTGCTGACCAGACGGCATTCCTCAAGGAATCGTTCACCACCCTGATTTCCCTGCTCGAGCGGTACAGGTCGGGCGGGTCCGCGCTCGGCGGGGCGGGAACCGATCCTGTCCGGGTTCAGGAAGTCGAGAAGGCGGAAGCGGATGCCGGTCTGGACCATCTGATCACCGAGATCCCCAAGGCTGTTGACCGGTCACTTCAGGAGATCCAGCGAGTGTCCCGGATCGTCCGGGCCATGGAGTACATGTCCCGACCGGACGTGCCGGAGCCGGAGCAAGGCGACATCCGGCCCGCGCTCGGGCCGACCTCAAGCGGGTAGCCGGCGGCAACCCGCCGAGCCACAGACCGGCCACCCCGCGGCAACACCGTCTTCCGGAGCGTCACCGCCGCGGCCGGCAACGCTCTCGTTCTATCCGGTCAGGAGGGACGACAGCGCGCGCGACGCCCGATCGATCTTCCGCCAGACCGGGATCCCATTCCGCTGCAGGAGCTGGACGAAGTCGTCATAGAGCCGACCGGAGTCGACCGCCACGACCATCGGCTTGGTGGTCGCGCGGAACAGCCGCAGCAGTTCCTGCGGCAGCGAGCCGGCCGCGTACATGTTCTCACTGTGGGTGCCGACCGGGTCGGGGGCCAGGACGTTGAGGGCCGGGGTGACCGGCACGGGCGACACCAGAAGCGCGTCCACCGCGGCATCATCGAGCATCGCCTCGGCGGCGGCCACGAACTGGGCGGTCGTGGCCATCGGCGTCGCATCGACCGGGTTGTCGGCGTGAGCGACATCCGGCAGGCAATGCTGCAGTCGCTGCCGGGTGTCCGGGGAAAGCGAGGCCAGCTCGAGGTTGTACAACCGGTCCAGGACCGTCGAGCACTCGAATCCGGCGTTGGAGATGATCGCCACTCGCCGTCCGGCGGCGGAAGCCCGGTCGAACAGCATGGCGAAGACCTTCACGTAGTCCTCGAACATGTTCAGCGTCTCGGCGACGACTACTCCGGCCTGTAGCATCAGGGAACGGGCCACCGCATAGTCACCGGCGAGCGAGGCGGTATGGCTCTGCGCGGCGCGCGCCCCCAGTGCGGTCTTGCCCGCCTTGAACGCGATGACCCGCCGGCCCCGGCGCCTCAATTCACGGGCCAGGCGCACGAAGCGCTCGCCATCCAGCGGCTTGAACCCCTCGACGTAGCAGGCGAGCACCTGCACCGTATCGTCGTCGAGGTAGTACTCGAGGAAGTCGCTCACGGTGAGATCCATCTGATTGCCGAACGAGATCGAAGCGCGGGGAAAGATGAGCCCATCGAAGTTGCTGGAGACCGTGACGAGATAGGCGCCACTCTGGCTGATGCAGACGAGTCCGTCTCCGGGAGCGTCGTGATACGGCAGCTTGAAGTGCGGCAGGAAGAAGGTGTTGTACTGCTGCTTGGAGACGATCCCGAGGCAGTTGCCGCCGACCAGCACCGGACCGTGGCCCGGGTTGCCCCGCGAGGCCTCCATCGCCGCTATGATCTCTCCCTCCAGCCCCCTCTTGCCGGTTTCGGCGAAACCACCCGGGATCAAGATGATCGAGGCGGCCAGGTCCTTCTCCGCAACCGCGCGGATCGAGTCCCGCGCCCCCTCGGCCGGGATGGAGACCACCGCCAGATCCACCTTTTCGGGAAGCGCGTCCAGCGACTTCACAACGGGGATGCCATCGATCTGTTCCTCCTTCGGGTGCACGGCATAGAGGTGACCGTAGGCCACGCCCTCAGAGGACTTGAGATTGCGCAGGATGATCCGGCCGGGGTTCATCCCCTTGCTCGAGGCGCCGACCACCACGACGCTGCGGGGTCGCAGCAGGTTCGTGATCTTGTCCAGGGGACGGCGCGGCACGCAGCTCTTGCGGTCGGAGAAGCTCGCCACGCCGTCGACGGCCACCCAGCGGTGATCCGCGGTGAGCAGCATCGGGTTCACCTCCAGCTCCTGGAGCGTGAACGGAGACTCCGACGAGGCCAGCCCGAATCCCGCCGCCAGGGAGCCCAGGCGTTCGAGTTGGGCCACGGTCCGCTCGAAGTCGAGCGGCGGCGTGGCGTGCTGGCGGGAAGGGCGGAAAAGGAAGGAGAAGGCCGGGAGTCCGGCAATCGCCTGCTCGAGCGCCGGCCGAACCGCCCCCGGCTGCATGACGACGGTCGAGTTCCCTCCGGCGAGCTTGCCGAACCACTCCGTGAGAAGCCCGCCGAGCCCCAGGACCAGAATGGTCCCGAATGCCGGATCCTGCTTCACGGAGAGCAGTGTCTCCGCGGCGATCGTGCCCGAGAGGGCGGGAACGCGCTCCATCACCAACAGGCCGCGCCGGTCGGAGTCCGGGGAGCGCCGGGCGGTCTCGTCCCAGATCCTGCCCGCGGCGGTCAGAATCTCGGCCGGCTCCCGGCCGCAGAATGCCAGCCCGCCCACGTCCGACTTGTGGAGAATCTGGGGCGCGACGATCTTGAGGACCAGACGCTCGGCCGGAACCTCCCTCAGAAACTCCCGGACCTCCGGGGGCAGCGCGCCGTCCCGCCCGAGCCCCTTCCCTGCCGGCCAGAAGACCCAACGGGGCGTCTCGATTCCCGCCGCTCCGAGAATGCCATAGACCTCGTGCTCCAGGAGCGCGGTGCGTCCGTCCGACTGCGCGGCGCCCAGAATCATCTCGACCCGCCTCATCATCATCCTCTCCCCCAGGGTGTTTCCGCCGCCGTGGCTCCGCCGGCCGCTCCCAAGGGTAGACAGGTCTCGAGATCCGCGCAACGCGGGAGGCGCGTCCGGAGCTTTGCGCCGCCGGCCCGGGGGCGTAAGATCCGGTCAACTCGATACGGACAGCGGCGCAAGTGCCTTGGCGCCGGCGGCGATCGAAGCCGGTCTGGAGGCGCTCGCCCGGGAGGGCCAGGAGGAGCGATGGGTGGGGTCTTCGTGCATCCCCAGGGAATCTGCGACTCGGACCAGGTTGGGGAGGGAACGCGGATCTGGGCCTTCGCCCACGTCATGAAGGGGGCGCAGGTCGGCCGCCAGTGCAATATCGGCGAGGGCTCGTTCATCGAGACCGGCGCCATCATCGGCGACGCCTGCACCGTGAAGAACGGCGTCTTTGTGTGGGACCGGGTCACCGTCGAAGACCACTGCTTCCTCGGCCCCGCCTGCGTCTTCACCAACGACCGGATTCCGCGGAGCCATCCCGACTATGCCACGCGCCCGGAGGCCTGGCTGCCGACGATCCTCCGGGAGGGCGCCACCGTCGGCGCCAACGCCACCATCGTGTGCGGCGTCACCCTTGGGAGTTGGTGCTTCGTGGCCGCGGGGGCGGTGGTCTCGCGGGACGTCCCGCCTCACGCCATGGTCGCGGGGAATCCCGCGCGCCCGATCGGATGGGCCTGCCGCTGCGGCCGGCGGCTTCCGCAATCCCTGGTCTGTGATTGCGGACTCGCCTATGAAGAGGTGCCGGGCACGATCCGGCCCACCAATCTCGACCGGGGTCGGGAACATCGGCCGTGCGTATCCTGATCGTCTACGCCCAGCCGGTGTTCTGGTCCATGGGGGAGGGTCGGGGCGCCGCCATCTTCACCCGGCTCCCCGAAGCCCTGGCGTTGCGTGGCCATGAGGTCCGTGTGTGTCTCCCGGCGATCCAGGCCCTGCCGGCCCCCGCTCGTCCCACAGCCAATCTGCTTCCCGCCGAGCCTTATCACGGGTTTCTCCTTCACCACTTCCCCACCCAGCGGGGCTTCGTTCCCCGGGCGAACCAGCCACTGGCCCCCCGCCTGCGCGACCGTCTCGATTGCTGGCTCCGATTCCAGCGCTGGGGGATCCGCGCCGCGGGCGCAGTGGCCGACGAGCATCCGCCCGACCTCGTGCTCGGCATGGGGCACTATGAGGCGCCCGTCGCCCGCCGGTTGGCCCGGCGGCTCCGGGTGCCCAACGTGACGCGGCTCTTCGGGAACACCCTCTCGCTCAGTCTCCGCTCCCCGCACCGGTTCTGCGCCAACTTCCCCGAGATCATCGCATTGCGCACCCCGGCCGACCTGATCATCCTGAACGACGACGGGGCGAGCGGCGAGGCCGTCGCCCGCCGGCTCCGCGTGGCGCCCGAGCGGTTCCTTCACCTGCGCAACGGCGTCGACTTCACGCGATTTCGTCCGGGCCCTCCATCGCCGGAGGTGCGCGAGCGACTCGGCATTCGCAACGGGCGGTTCCTGCTCATGACCGGCACGCGGCTGGCCCCGGAAAAGAAACTGGAGCGCGCGATTCGCGGGCTAGCCGAACTCACTTCGCTGGGGGTGGATGCCGCCCTGGTGCTGCCGGGAGATGGGCCGGAGCGGCGGCGGCTGGAGAACGAAGCGAGGACGGCGGGCGTGGCGGATCGGGTCTTGTTCCCCGGCCCGGTACGGCAGGAAGAGATGGCGGATTGGCTCCGTTCGGCCGACATCTTCCTGTCGCTGTTGGATCGCACCAACGCGGCCAACCCGGTCTTCGAGGCGATGGCCTGCGGCTGCCCGGTGGTCGCACTGGACGCCGGAACCACCCGAGCCGTGGTTCGTGATGGCGAAACCGGAGTGGTGCTCCCGCTGCGGGACCTGCCGCGCCTCGGCGAGGTGCTGCGAGACCTGCTCCGGGATGGGGACCGGCGGCGGCGCATGGGCGCCGCGGCCGCGTCGACGATCCCCACGCTCGTGATGAACCTGCGCGACCGGCTGGACTACGAAGCCCGGCTGGTGGAGTGCGTCGGCCTGCGGCAGTCCGCGCCGGTCCCCCTCGCCTCGACGGCCCAATCGGTATAGCGTCCCGCGTATGGCCGCCCTCCCCACCGTCGCGCACCTCGTCACCCCCTATCTGTTCCCGACCGGGAGTTGGATTCACTCGCAGCTGACCCACAACCGCGAGTTCCGCCCGATCGTCATCGCCCAGCGGACCGAGCAGCCGGAGAAGTTCCCGTTCGCTCCGGTCTACGACCTGTCGCGCCGGGCTCGCGGCGCCGCCCGGCCGGGGTTCGTGTTGAGCAAGTACCTGCTGGGGCGTTTCCCCGAGGCTCCGTACCGCGAGATCCTGAAGCACGAGCAGGCCCGATTGCTCCATGCGCACTTCGGCTGGGAAGGCGCGCGCACCGCGCATCTGGCCCGGCGCCCGGGACTGCCCTTCGTGGTCTCGTTCTACGGCCGTGATGCCGGCCTGCTTCCCCGGCATGCCTATTGGCGCGCCTTGTACAAGCGGCTCTTCGCCCGCGCCGACCGGATTCTGGCCGAGGGCCCGCACATGGGCCGCGTGTTGACCGAACTCGGCGCCCCGGTCGATCGCGTGCGGGTCGTGCACCTCGGGATCCCGCTCTCGGAATTCCCTTTTGCCGAGCGTCACGATCCCGGCGATGGCCCGGTGGTTGGCCTCATCGCCGCCTCCTTCCGGGAAAAAAAGGGGATCATCTATGCCCTGGAGGCGGCGGCGCGCCTGGTCACTCGCCATCCCCGGCTGCGGCTGCGGGTCATCGGCGATGGCCCGCTGCACTCCCTGATCCTGGCGCGGGTCCAGAAGCCCGATCTCGCCGGGCGGGTCATTCTCCTCGGCTACCAGCCGTATTCGGCGTACAAGACCGAACTTCGCCGGGCCCATTTTCTCCTGGCCCCGAGCGTGACCGCCGCGGACGGCGACACGGAGGGTGGGGCCCCTGTCTGTCTGCTGGAAGCGCAAGCCAGCGGGCTGCCCGTGATCGCAACCACTCACTGTGATATTCCCGAGGTAACGCGACCCGGCCGGAGCGCGCTCCTCGCCCCGGAAAGGGACACCGCCGCCCTCGCCGCCTGTCTCGATGAGCTCCTTTCCGATCCCCGCAAATGGCCGGAGATGGGCCGGGTCGGCCGGGCACACGTCGAGGCGGAATTCGAGATCGACCGGCAGGTGGCGCGAATGAACGAGGTGTACCGGGGAATCCTCTGAACGACCCGCAGGATTCCGAATCGGGTGCTGTTCTCGGTATGGGTGTCCCTGCCGGCGGCGTGTACTCCGTTCGCGGGGGTCCCGCCTGGTCAGTAGTGAAACGCGCTCCCGCCGATGAACTCGCGCAGGAGGGAGTTCTGCGGAACCTCCTCCGGGAAAAGCGGCACCAACAGGTGCAGGAACTTCAGCAGGCGATACGCCTCGCTCTGCATCGGGGAGTCGATCGGAATCTCCAGCAGGAAACGCTCGGCATAGGTGCGAAGCACCGCCGGCTCGTAGACCAGGGCCGAGTTGAACATGACGTCCGAGTCTTCCTGGAACGGGAAGATGTGCCGATCCTCGCCGGCACGCACGCTGGGCCACTGGCGCAACGTATCGCTCGCGGTGTAGCCCCGGTAGAGCCGATCGCGAACCAACCGTCGCAGCAGACGAACGTCCGACGTGAAGATACGGCTGTGATCGTCGATCGACAGCTGGGTCAGGGCCGAGACGTAGATCTTGAACTTGTTCTCGCGAGGCACGCCCACCGTGAGCCGCTCGTTCAGACAGTGGATTCCCTCGACGATGAGAATCTCCTCCGGCCGTAGTTGAATCCTCTCCGTCCGGGGGGACCGGGTTCCGGTCGGAAACGAGTAGATCGGCGTGTCCACGGCCTCGCCGCGCGCCAATCGCCGCACCTGGTCGTTGAAGAGCTCGAGGTCCAGGGCTTCCAGGGATTCGAAGTTGTAGGTGCCGTCCTGGTGTTTCGGGGTATCGACCCGGTTGATGTAGTAGTTGTCCATGCTGAGCGCGACCGGCCTCAGCCCCAACACCCGGAGCTGAACGCCGAGGCGCTTGGTGAAGGTCGTCTTTCCCGAGGCGGAAGGCCCGGCCACGAGGACGAGGCGCGCATCCGGCTGGCGGCGATGGATGTCGTCGGCGATCGCCACGATCTTGCGCTCGTGGAATCCCTCGGCGATACGGATGATCTCGGACACGTGTCCGCGGATGACCGCGTTGTTCAACTGGCCGACGTTGCTCACTTCCAGCTCGTCGTTCCAGGTCCGGGTCTCGAGGTAGGCGCCATAGAGCTTCGACTGGTTCTGGGTCATCGGGCGGATCTGGAAGTCCCGTCCCGGAAAGCGCAGGACCATCCCGGCGCCGTAGGAAACCAGGTCGAAGCGGGCAATCGCTCCGGTGGACGGAGCCAACGGTCCGATGACCAGGTCCTTGAACGTGCCCACCCAGCCCCACTGCACCTCCGCACGCCGCGTGGTCTCCAGCAGCATGACCTTGTCCTGAGCCCCGGTGCTCCGGAAGTGGCCGAGCGCCTCTTCCACCGCCACGCGCTGAACCACCACAGGTCGATCCTCGGCAATGATGCGGAGCATCGTCTCCTTGAGCCGCGTCACCAGCGCGGGCTCGATCTCCACGGGCGCGGTGCCGTTTCGGCGCAGTGAGAAGTAGTACCCACCGCTCAGGGCCTGCCCCACGACCGGGTTCCAGGTCGGGTCGATCTCGGTGGCGGCCTCGCAGAGCAGGAGAGTGGCCGTGCGGCGGTAGATGCTGGCCCCGTCCTTCGACGCGTAGTCGACGGTCTCGACGCGGCAGTCGGAAACAAGGGAGTGGCCCAGCGACCGCAGCCGACCGTTCACCACGGCGCCCAACGGGGCGAAGCGCCCGGGATGCGGGTGCCGCTCCAGAATCCCGGCCACGGTCAGACCGGCGGTTGCCTCCAGGGGCGTGCCGTTCAGCACCACCTGGATTCGCCGCGGCTCGGCGGGCGTCTTTGTCCGGGTGACCACGATCTTCGCTCCTCCGAGTTCCGATTCGAACCTGGCGCCGGGCCGGCCGCGGCAGGACTCCACCGGCCGGCTAGTACAGGAACATCGGCTTGCCGCGGACGCCGCTGATCATCGGCTGGTACTTCTCGGTATCGTAGAAATCGCGGACATTGACCTGCCGGCGTCCGGTGGAGGCGATCTCCACCGGCACGGTGGTGTAACGTCCATCGTGCACCGCGACCATCTGTCCCTTCTGGTGACCGGCGATCAGCTCGTACGCCATGTTCCCGAAACTGTAGGCGACGATCCGGTCCAGCGAATCGGGCGGTCCGCTCCGCATCAGGTAGGACAGGCGCTGGACCATCACGTTCTCCCCGGTCAACCGCTTGATCTCGACGCCGACATAGTCCCCGATGCCACCCAGCTTGCGGTGGCCGTAGGCATCCTCCTCGCCGCTCAACATCATCCCGCCGCCCTCGGGCACGGCCCCTTCACTGATCGCGAGCATTGCGTAGCGGCTCGGATTCCCGTGTTTGTCGGCCACGAGCTGGTGCGCCAGACGCGACATGTCGAACGGCACCTCGCTGATGATGGTGCGGTCGGTGCTGGCAAGGTAGCCGGTAAAGAGAGCCGTCTCCCCGCTGTAGCGGCCGAAGACCTCGACGATGCCGATTCGCTCGTGTGAGCCGACCGGGGTGCGCAGTTCGGTGATCAGGTTGACGCTCCGGCTCACGGCGGTGGAGAACCCGATGCAGTAGTCGGTCCCCATGACGTCGTTGTCCATCGTCTTGGGGATCGCCACGACCGGAAACGACTCGCGGTTCAGGCGCGCCGCGTAGGAGAGAGTATCGTCGCCGCCGATGCAGACGACGTGGGTGATGCCGAGCCGTTCCAGCGACTTCAGGACGTGCGGCGTGATGTCGAGCGGCTCTTCGGGATCCTCCGAGCCGCCGCCGGCCGCGGAGTACAGCTTCCGGAGATGGACCGGCAGGTCGCGGCGCTTGATGCGCGCCGGATTGGTGCGCGACGTGTGGAGGAACGTTCCCCCCTGGCGATCCACGGTGCGGACCTGAGCCTTGTTCAGCGGGATCATCCACTCGTCGAGACCGGCCGGATCGTCCGGGTTGAGGGAAGCTACGCCGCGCCAACCGCGCCGGATTCCGATCACCGTGTGGCCGTCATCAATCGCCCGGTAGGTGAACGCTCGGATGCACGAATTCAGCCCGGGGACGTCGCCGCCGCCCGTGAGAATGCCGATCTTCCACTGCACAGACATCTGCAACTCCTTGCCTCAGATCCGGGGCTTCAGCAGGATGCTGAAAGACCCAGTCGACCGCGTGGGGTGCGGGACACGCTCCGCCCGCCCGGGCGCCTTTCCGTTTTCGACACCGAGCGGGGCTTCCCGAAGGGATATCATCTTTCGCGGGGTTTCTCAAGGTGGGACGAGGTTCTGCGCCGCCCGAGGGAAACGAAAAAGCCCGCCCGCGCAGGGGCTGCGGGCACGACCGGGCCGCGGAGACTCCCCGACTGCGGCTTCGCCGATCGCCGGACGTCAATCCGGGCTCAGGCGCCGATCTCCCGGATGATCAGCCTGGACAGGTCCGCCGTCCCGGCTCCTTGCGCCGCCGCGGCGGGGATGTGCGGCACGTCGTCCGGCGCCAGGTCGAAGTACCGCAGCGCATAGCTGTCGACCGCCACCGGATCGATCCCGGCGACGACCTGTCCCGCCGCCAGCACCCGTCCCGGCCCCACCGGCCCGTTCGTCAACAAGACATGATTCGCATCCATGATCACCAGGTCGTGTGGAACCGCAGTCGTCAGGTCCGCGATGCACTGGTGCAGCCCGATGCGGTGGAACGACTGGGCGTCCCGCACCAGGCCCATCAGGTTCTTCATCGCCAGGGTCACTCGGGTCGCCGCGTGGTGCTTGGCGATCGGCATGTTGATGAAGACGTCGGCATCCAGCAGGTCGGCGGCGATGCCGAGTCGAGTGGCGACCCTGCCGCGCGGAATGTACACCGGGCGGAACTCCTCGGGCTTGAGGACGAGCCGCATCCTGCCGCCACCGCGTTCGACTGCCGCCACCGTGCCGTTGCGCCGGGCGGAGTCCTCGTCATCGTTGCTGACGGCGATGACTTCGCGCGCGCCCGCGCGAAGGCACTCGCGGACCACCGCCTCGACGATCTGCGGATGGGTGTGGATCGCCTTCTCCGGCGGGCTGGTCCCCACCGGATTCGGCTTGATGACCACCCGGTCTCCCGGCCGCACGAACTTCGCGAATCCGCCGAGGGCGGCCACCGCCGCGAGGGCATTGGCTGCCGGCGGGCCGCCTTTCGCCACCACCAGGTCGACGGGAGGCTGATACCGATCGAGACGCCGGGCAGCCCAGGCGCGCGGGGCGCGGAGTCCGTCGCCCAGTGCGGCGACGCCGGTCATCGCCGCCGTGGCCGCAGCGGCCCGGAACAGGAACTCACGACGGTCCATCCCGAGCTTCATCGCTTCGCCTCCTTCCGCGTCTCCTGTTCCTTCTCCATTTCGGCGATGGCGGTGCGCGCCTGCGCCGCGCGGTCGCCCTCCGGTTGCAGCGCGAGATAGCTCCGGTACGCCGCGCACGCCTTCTCCAGATCACCGTTCTGCCGGCAGGCCCGGCCGAGCATGAACGCCGAGTTGTCGAACTCCGGCCTCAAGGCCAGCGCTTTCTCGTATTCCCGGACGGCGTCGGCGGCGCGTCCCGCCTCCAGGAGCCCCTCGCCGTAGCTGTCGTGCGCGTTGGCGTCTTCAGGCGCCAGCGCCACATACCGCTCGAAATAGGCGAGCGCTGCCTCCGCCTGACCCGCCCCAAGGAACGCATAGCCGATGAGGTTCAAGGTCTGGGCATCATCGGGGCGCTGCTCCAGGCACTTCGCAAAGGCCTTCTGCGCGTCCTCCGTGCGTCCCGACACCACATAGCCGTGACCGAGCGCGAAGGAGACGTCCGGATCTTCCGGCGCCAGCGCCGCGGCCTTCTCCAGCGCCTCCACTCCGGTCTGGAACAGCCGCGAACGAACGAAGGTGTCGCCCAGTGCCAGCTGCGCCTGGGCATCCTCGGGAGCATCCAGCGCTCCTTGCTGCATGTCGGCCAGCGGCTGCCAGCGCTCGTCCAAGGTCTGCCGCGCCGTGGCGGCGCGCAGCCCGCCCGGATACTTCTCGAGAAACGTCCGCAACTCCGCGGCCCCGCGCACGAGGTCGCCGCGGATCCAGGTCTCGCAGGTCAGCTTGCGATACTCGCCGCACTCCACCAGGGGAGGATCCGTCGTCGCCGCGAGCAGAGAATCCGCGCTCGCCAGGCTGGCAGCGTAGTCGGCGCGAGCCAGCGTGGCCGAGCCTCGGGAGTAGATCTCGTAGGGGCGCCAATCGAGCGGCACCCGCGGCTCGATGAGCGAGCGCTTGTCCATCGCCCTCGTGAACTCGGCGGCCGACGGGTAGGAGCGAATCACACGGGCGTAGCACGCCGCGGCGCTGTCCACCGCACCCGCTGACTCATGAGCCTGGCCGAGCCTCCAGAGCGCCGTCGCGGCCAGCTCCGGCGCCGGCGAGCCGGAGAGAATGCCGTGACAGGCCGCAGCCAGACGTTCGTGATCGCCGACTTTTTCCAGGCAGTCCAGTGCGCTGCCGGCGATCCCGGCCCGCCGCATCCGCGAGGCCAGGTCGGAAGGCTGCAGGCGCAGGGCCACCAGCCAGGCTTCTCCGGCCGCCACCCAGTCCGCGCGCGCGACGAAGCACTCCGCGCGCCGTTCGGCCGCCGCGGCGGCCCAGGTACTGCGTGGGTACGCCCGGACCACCCGTTCGTACCAGGCCAGCGCCGCGGCGGTGTCTCCCTTCGCCGCCAGGAGCAGATTCGCGGCCGCGATGCCGGCCAGCGGGGCCATCGAGTCGCCGGGGGCGCGCGCAACCAGCGCCTGGAATTCGCGAACTGCTCCATCGGCGTCGCCGGCCACCAGAAGGCGGGAGGCACGGTCCAATTCCGCGGGGAGCGTGGGGCGTCCGGCGTCGGCGGCCGGAGCGACGGAAGCGCCCGATGCAGACGCCGCGGCCGCCGGCGACCGCTCGGCGGCATCCGCGGCTGGCGCCAGAGACAGCAGGAGAACCCAGCCGGCAGACGCAAAGGAGCCGAACACGACAAGGCTGCCGAGCCGGGACGCTCCGCGGCGACCTCGAGACCTGCGCATTCCGATCATGTCTCCCTCCGGGTAATCCGCCGGGCTGAAGGACTCAATCAACCCCGTTCGGAGCACCGACGAACGGTCCATGGGTTCAGGATCCGCCCTGCACCATCGGGCAGTATACCTTTCCTGGGCCGGGTTGTCGCAAGAAGCTACAAATGATGTCGGCCGGAGAGCCGCTGCGGGTCGCGGAATCGCGCCCTGGGAATGAACCTGCACGCGAGGCCGGGACTCGTCTAGAATCACGGACGGACTGTCAGGTCTCGGAGGCGCGGGCGCCGCCGGACCCCGCGGTTGACACGGTTGCCGGACGCCCTCGGCGCGGCACCTGCACGACGCGAGGATCCGGAGCCCGCGGCAAAGACGTCGTTCCCGCCACCGGAGGAGGTCCTTATGAAGCGAACCGCAAACGCCATCTGGAACGGGGGACTGAAGGATGGGCACGGCGTCTTCAGCGTCGCCAGCGGCGCCATCAAGGACCAGAAGGTCACCTTTCGGACCCGGTTTGAGGACGCCCCCGGCACGAACCCGGAAGAGCTGATCGCCGCCGCCCACGCGAGCTGCTTCAGCATGGCGCTCAGCGCCCAGCTCGGCGAGCGCGGCATCACGCCCGCGGCGATCGAGACCACCTGCGCCATCAACTTCGAGAATCTGGTGCTCACCCACAGCCTGCTGCGGACGACCGTCAAGGCGCCGGGAGCAGACAAGGCGCAGATCGAGGCGGCCGCCGCCGCCGCGAAGGCCGGCTGCCCGATTTCCAAGGTGCTGAAGCTGGAAATCACTCTCGAGCTGACGGTCGTTTCCTAGCCGAGAGGGTCACGCGCGGCCGACGATCGACCGGGCCGCGCTGCGGAGAACGAACCCCGCCATCCGCAGCGCCTGCCCGGGGTGCTTGCGGCGGGCCGCGCGGAGGCGGGCGGCGATGCCGTGCGCCGGAGCGGCCGGGGAGAGGTAGAAACGCGCGGTAAAGCCGTCATCGTCCGGAGCGATCACTCCCTCCGCGATGGCCACCTGGCGAAGCGGGGTCTCCGGTTGTATGCGAAACCCGTAACCGGTCGTGAGCAGGACGGGCTTGAGCCGGTAGGCGACGGCCAGTGACTCCTCGACCGTCTGCAGCGACTCTCCCGGCGCCCCGTACATCTGCCCGATCACGAACGCAAGGCCGGCCGTTCGCAGGTGCCGCGCCGTCTCTTCCACGTCGACCCGGCGGTAGTGCGGCTGATTGCGCTCGAGCACGGAGTCGGCCAGGGAGCTGCCAAAGATCATCGGCAGGGACACGCCGGCCGCCCGCAGCCGCCGCGCCATCTCGGCATCGAACTCGCCGGGCTCGATCATCGCCCCCAGCGACAAGCCGAGCCTGGCCTCCGCGATGCGCGCGCAGAGCTCCTTGCCGTATTCCAGAGGGCGGTTGATACCGCAGTTGACCAGCCAGATCGACCTCGCGCCGTGGCGGCGGCGCAGCTCCGTCAACTCCTCGATCACCACCCGGGGGTCGCGCAGCACATACTGCGATCCGAACGTCCGGTGGGAGTCGCAGAACGAGCAGCCCAGCGGACAGCCCGAGTGGGTCACCAGGCCGATGTCGAAGAAACCCTTCCGCCGGTTCCGCTTGAGGTCCACGCGCTCGAAGCCGGTGAACTTCGCGGTGGCGTAGCCGCGGATGCGCGGCGGGTTTACCCTTACACAGCCATCGATGGTGGTGACGAGGCCGGGCGTCTCCGGCTCCGGGGAGCCGCGCGCGAGGGACGCGACCAGGGCAGAGACCGCCTCGACATCGTCGCCGGCGAAGGAGTAGTCGGCGCCCAGAAGCCGGTGGATCTGCTCCGGGTACGTCGTCACCGCGGTTCCGCCGAGGAGCACGAGCGCATCGCAGTCCCGCCGGACAATCCCCGCCAGCTCGCGCGCCTCCTCCAGGGGGTGGTCCAGACCCGCCATCACCTGGTTGTCGACATTGCGGATGGAGAGCCCGACAAGCTCGGGGCGAAACTCCGCGATGGCGGCCGAGAGCGCGGCTGCGGGGGCCTTCTCGTGCATGAGATTGAGCAGCTGCACTTCATGGCCATCCCGGCTCAACCGCTCCCCAACCAGGAGGGCACCGATCGGGGCCGGCGAGAGCATCGTGTTCCGATTCGGATAGACCAGGAGGACGCGCATGTTCCGGGGAGGATACCACCCGCGCGACCGGCTGCCGTCCGGTTTCCCGCGCGGGAGACGCCCGCAGCCTGCCGCGCCTACTGCACGGTGAACGACAGTGCGATGCCGGCCGCGTGGCCTTCGAGATTCTTCTCCATCTCCCGGAAGTCTCCCTTCTCTCCGGTCCGCTCCCGCGAGAAGGACAGGCTCCGGTAGGTGACCTCGGCGCCGACCCCGAAGTGGCGCGTGAAGAAGGCATCCGCGCCGATTCCGAAGCTGAACGCGCCGCCGGCCTTGGCGTTGTGGGTGTCGGTTTCCTCCAGGATCCCGGCGCCAAGTCCGATCCTGGCGTACGGCTGCACCGTACCGACAGGAAGGAACCGGTATTGGACGGCAAGCTCCGCCACGCCGAGGGCGGTCTTGCGGCGGCCCCCGGCCGCTCTCGGGTCCCTCTCGTGCTCCGAACCGCTCAG
The DNA here is from genome assembly GCA_964473865.1 of uncultured bacterium. Classification (GTDB taxonomy): domain Bacteria; phylum Eisenbacteria; class RBG-16-71-46; order CAIMUX01; family CAIMUX01; genus CAIMUX01. The sequence goes on from CAYYQN010000010.1 coordinate 30,393, forward strand.
GTTGAGCCACACGGTGAAGTTCGGGTCGATCCCGTAACCGAAGGCAAGACCGGCCGACGACGCGTCATCCAGGTGCAGCTTCGAGGCGGGATGCACCGTTCCGACGGCGATGGCGCCCTTGAAGCCGGTGTGGGAGTATCGCGCGGCATCGCCCTCCGAGGCGCCTTCCGCGACTCCCGCGATACCCAGGGCCAGGGCGAAGACCGCTCCAACGCCGGCAGCCGCTCTCCCGTCGCGAGCGGTTGTCATCCGCCACCGAGGCGCGGCCGTTCCCGGTCTGCGGGTCCAGATACTGAGAGACCTGATTCCCCGGGCGCGCGCAGTCGAGCCGCCTGCGTTCGGGTCGGGGGTGGCGGAGTCGAACATGGCCGGATCCTTTCCTGCGTCGAGAACGCCGATCGGGCCTCTGCACTCGCACGGCACCGCGGCGATCGTTCCGCCGGAGACCATGCAGGCGGTGTGCCAGACTGCCGGAGGGACGCGGCCGCGGGTATCGGGAAGTCCGGACGGCCTGGATCCCATTGGCGTTCGGCTGGTTCGCCCGGCCCAGGTCGGAAGCGCCGGTGTCGCGAAATTCCGCGAACCGACTCCATTCGCCGCAGGTGTGGAGCGAGGCGCGTGTGGAGCCGGCACACTGTGCCGCGCAGTCACGGACACCGGCCGGGACGATGCGTCGCAGACCTGGGTGTGGCCGCTCCTCACGTTCGCCCTTGTCCTGGTGGGAGTCCCGCCGGTCCGAGTAGAATACCGGGATGCCGCCGCGCCTGCAGGCGGAACGCGATCGGCCTCTCCGGGGGAACTGCATGAACATCCTCTTCATTGTCGTGGGCGCGGGACTCATCCTGTTCGTCGCCTATCGAACCTACGGTTCCTACCTGGCGAACAAGGTGTTTCGGCTCGACGACTCCCGCCGGACACCTGCCGTCGAGTTGGCGGACGGGATCGACTATGTGCCCGCCCGCGCACAGTTCCTGGCGGGCCAGCACTTCTCCGCGATTGCGGCCGCCGGGCCGATCACGGGGCCGATCCTGGCCGGGACTCTGTTCGGGTGGTTTCCCGCCCTGGTCTGGGTCATCCTCGGATCGATCTTCATCGGCGGCGTCCACGACCTGGGCTCGCTGATTGCCTCGGTCCGGCATCGGGCCAGATCGATCACGGATGTGGTGCGTGAGAACGTCTCGGGCCGGGCCTACATCCTCTTCATGGCCTTCATCTGGATCACCCTCGTCTACATCATCGTGGCGTTCACCGACCTGACGGCGGGTTCCTTCGTCGGAGTCGTCACCCTCGAGAACGGGGTGACGTTGCCGGGCGGAGCCATCGCCACCTCGTCGCTCCTCTACCTGGCGCTCCCAGTCATCATGGGGTTGCTGCTCAAACACACCCGAATGAAGCTCTGGGTCGCCACCGTCATCTTCCTCCCGCTCGTAGGCGCGGCCATCTGGATCGGCCAGTACATCCCGTTGAGTCTTGACACCATGCTGGGATTGAGCCCGATCAACGCCGCGAAGATCTGGGATGTCTTCATCCTCGGGTACTGCCTCGTGGCGGCGATCCTGCCGATGTGGATGCTCCTGCAGCCGCGCGGGCACCTGGGCGGGTACTTCCTCTATGCCGCCCTGGCCTCCGCGGCGATCGGCCTGATCTTCGGCGGCTTCCCGGTGCAGTTCCCGGCCTTCACCCAGCCGTTCGAGAACGCGGGGTTGTTCTTCTTCCCGATGTTCCCGGTCCTCTTCGTCACGGTGGCGTGCGGCGCCTGCTCCGGCTTCCACTCGCTGGTGGGCTCCGGCACCACCAGCAAGCAGATCGAGCGAGAGTCCGACTGCCGGCCGATCGGCTACGGCATGATGCTCCTGGAAGGACTGGTGGCCGTGGTCTCTCTTGCGTGCGTCATGATCCTGGCGCCCGGCGATCCTCTCAGCAAGAAGGCGCCGAACTTCATCTACGCCTCCGGGATCAGCTCCTTCCTCAAACTGATCGGCATTCCTCCGGCCCTGGGCATCGCGTTCGGACTGATGGCATTCACCACTTTCGTGTACGACACGCTCGACGTGTGTACCCGTCTGGGCCGCTACATCCTCGAGGAGCTCACGGGGTGGAGGAGCAGGTTCGGTCGCACGATGGCCACGGCTCTCACCGCGGGTGTGCCCTTGCTCTTCGTCACGCAGACCATGTCGGATCCGAAGGGGAATCCGATCCCGGCCTGGAAGACCTTCTGGAACATCTTCGGCGCATCGAACCAGCTTCTGGCCGCGCTCGCCCTCGTCGGCATCACCGTCTGGCTGATCAACACGCGGCCGCGGAGCCGGGTCTGGGTCGTCCCGTTCCTTCCCGCAGTCTGGATGTTCCTCATGTCCATCTGGATGCTCCTGCGGCTGATGATGGATGGGTGGGTCTGGAAGACCGCCGGGACACACCCGGCGGTGCCGGTTGTCGCGCTGGTGCTGGTCGCCCTGGCCGTACTCCTGGCCATCGAGACTACTGTGGCGATCTCCTTGCGCCGAAGAGGACGGCGACAGAGGACTCCCGCGCCCGCGATGTGACGCCCTCCGCGCGGCCCGCCGGTGACAAGACAGGTCCCGCCGGGCCCGGATTCCGGCCTCTGCTCCGGCGCCCTCCTAGAAGTCGTACGAGAACTGCACTCGCAGCACGTCGGCCTGTCCGGTGCCGCCCACGCTCCGCATGTCCAGATCACTGGACTCCTCGAATGTCTCCTGGTCGATGTCCAGGACAGAGTGGAAGTAGTCGCCCTGGACGGACCAGTGCCGCGACAGCAGGAGGCGGAGGCCGGCGCCGATGTCGCCGGACACCATCAGGTAGGCGCGATCCGGAGCGTCGGCGATGGTGAACTCCGGAATGCTGAGGCCGAATCCGCCCAGGAGATGAGGCCGCAGCCGCCCGCGGGTTCGAATCGGAACGTATCCGTCGAAGTGGGCGGCGAAGAGAAGCGCTTCGGTGCCCGTCGGGCGGGCATCATGGCCGGCCAGGCTCAACGACATCTCCACGCGCAGTCCCGGCCCGAAGCCGTAGCCGACGCCGAAGCACCCGCCGTGGCCCCAGGCTCCGGAGTCGAGATTGGCCTCGGGCTCCGAAACGCGCGCGTCAAAGTCCAGCGAGGCCCGTTCCCCCAGCGCGCCGAAACTCAGGAAGACACCGGTGTCGCGCCCGCGCTGGGCATCCTCGGCCGGTTCCGTCGCCTGGGCCCAGGACGGATCCGCCGCGAAGGCGCTCCCGAGCCAGGCCAGCAGGAGCCATCCCGGGCGCCCACGGCGCGTTGCCGTACGGCGAGTCGCCCTGCTTTCCATCTTCTCACTCCTCGCTCAAGCCAATCGCCCTGATCCTCTTGTGCAAGTGCGTTCGTTCGAGGCCGAGCTCGGCCGCCGCCCGCGTGACGTTTCCCTCGCTGCGCGCGAGCGCCGCCCGGATGAGGTCGCGCTCCAGGGCATCACGCGCTTCGCGCAGAGGAAGCTTCTCGTAGGGGTTCTCCCCGGCAGCCACAGGCGTGGCGACCCGGCTGCCCACGTCATGCGTCATCTCCATGGGAAGGTCTTCCGGCGCGACCTCCGCCCCGCGGCTCAGGATCACGAGCCGCTCGATGACATTCTTGAGCTCCCGTATGTTTCCGGGCCAGGCATAGGACTCGAGCAGCCGCCAGCTTGCCGGTTGGAGCCGCGGGGCCGGCAGCTCGTGGCGCGCCGCATAGCGGGCGAGGAAGTGCTCGCCGAGCAGGCGCACGTCGCCGGTGCGGTCCCTCAGCGGCGGCACCAGCAGCGGGATCACGTTCAGCCGGAACAGGAGGTCCTCGCGGAATCCGCCTTGCGCTACCCGAGCCTTCAAGTCCTGGTGCGTGGCCGCGAGCACGCGGACATCCACCTGGATCGTGCGGGTGCTCCCGACCGGCTCGTATTCTCCCTCCTGGAGGACGCGAAGGACCTTCGCCTGTGCCCGCAGGCTCATGTCCCCCACCTCGTCCAGAAACAGGGTGCCCTTGTTGGCCGCTCCGAAACGGCCCTCCCGCGCGGAGACCGAGCTTGTGTAAGCCCCCTTGACCGCGCCAAAGAGCTCGGCCTCGATCAGTTCATCGGGAATCGCCGCGCAGTTCACCCGAATGAACGGATGCGCCGCCCGAACGCTCAGGCGGTGCAGCGCCCGCGCCACCAGCTCCTTGCCGGTTCCGCTCTCACCGAGGATCAGTACGCGGGTGTCGGTGGGAGCAACGCGGGTGATGGAGTCACGCAGCATATCCATGGGCGCGCTCTCTCCCAGCAGATCCTCCACCTCGGTGGTCCGCAGGTGCGCCAGCTCCCGCTTCAGCCGGCCGGCTTCGGCGGCGTTTCGCGCCAGCAGGAGGATCCGGTCGCGAGAGAACGGTTTCTCCACGAACTCGAAGGCGCCGAGGCGGGTGGCCTCGACCGCCCGCTCGATGGTGGCGTGCCCGCTGATCATGACCACGGGCAGATCGGGCCGATCCGCGCGCAGGCGGCGCAGTACCTCCATCCCGTTGAGCTTCGGGAGTTGCACATCGAGAAACACGGCCTCCGGAGGCTCGGCCTCCACCGCGGCCAGCGCCTCTTCGCCATCGGCGACGCACTCCACGCGGAAGCCGGCCCCGCCAAGGATGATCTCGAGGCTGCGCCGGATATTCTGCTCGTCATCGACCACCAGGATCCGCTCAGTCATGCTTCACCTCCGGATGACGGGGCAGCTCCACGTGGAGGCGAGCGCCGCCCCAACCCCCTTCCTCCACGCGAATCGAGCCGCCGTGCGCCAGGATGATCCCTTTGACCAGGGCCAGGCCCAGACCCAGGCCGCCCGCCGAGCCGGAGCGGTAGGGTTCAAAGACCCGCTCCCGCTCCTCCTCCGGGATGCCGGGCCCGTTGTCCTCGATCACCACGACCACGCTCTCGCCGGCCGGGCGAGTGGCGAGACGCAGGCGCGGCGCCTCCCGGCCGGCGGTCGCCGTTTGCGCATTGCGCGCGAGGTTCATGAGGACCTGCCGGAGACGATCATCGTCGGCGTGCACGATCCCCAGGTCCGGCGCCAGGTCGAACTCGACGTGCATGTCCCGCTGCAGGGCTCCCACGTCGGCGATCAGGGCATTGAGGTCGACCGGCGCGAAACGCGGCTCTACCGGCCGGGAGAACTCCCGGAAGCGCGCCACGACGTTGCGCAGGCTGTCGACCTCCTGGATCACGATACGGGAGCACTCTTCCAGCAAGGCGGCATACTCGCGGTCCTCCCCGCGATAGCGTTCCCGCATCTCCTCGACCGTGAGCTGGATCGGCGTGAGGGGGTTCTTGACCTCGTGGGCCAGGGCCCGCGCCATCTCCCGCCAGCCGGCCATCGTTTCGAGATCGACCAGACGACGTGACTGTGCGTCGAGGCGCTGGATCATGTCGTTGAAGTGCTCGCTCAAACGGGAGAACTCGTCGCGGCCGGAGACCGGCACGCGCACGCTCCAGTTGCCGGCGCCGACTTCCCGCATGGCGGTGAGCAGACGATGCATCGGCGCAAGCAGGCGGCGCGCCAGCCCCCAGGCGACAATGACCGCCACCAGAACCGAGGCGGCGTACAGGCTGAGGAAGGGCATCCAGAAGCCGCGCTCGAGCTCCTGGCGCTGTGAGCGCAGTCCGCGCATCGTCTGCAGTGCGGTAGCGATCGACTGGGCGTCGCGCCGCCACGCCTCGGAGGTGGCCTGCCGGACGCTCAGGGTGCTGCCGTCCGGGAGGGAACGCGTGACGGTCAGGCTGTGCGGCACGGTGTCGGGTGGCGGTTCCGGGGACGGGCCCGGCGGTCCACCCGGCGTCGTGCCCGATGGCTCTCGCCGCTCGCCGCGGGACCCGCTCGGCTCCGCCCCCGCCCGACCCGCCGGGTGCGAGCCCGGTTGCGGCTCTGCGGAGAAGGTCACGCCCGCGCTGTCGGCCGGGTCGGTCCGCCCGGCTCGGAGAATCCGCAGGTCTCCACCGGGCAGCCGCAACACCGCACGGTCACCCGGCAGGCGCGGCTCGGTCGACTCGGTTGCCGCCCGCAGGACCTGCTCCGCCGTCTCCGTCCCGCCGGCGGCATGCGCGATCCAGGCGTCGAGTGAATCGGCCAGCATCTGGCGCTGACGCAGGTACCGCTCGCGCGCCTGGCGCACGCCGGACTCGAGCGCCGTATCGATCTCGGCGCTGAGGCCCAGATTCAGGCTGCGCGTGACCAGTTCCCGCGCCATCCAGGCGGCGGGCAAGGCCGGCAGAAGCACCAGGAAGACCATGAGCAGGGCCAGACGCGCTTGCAGTCTCATGGCGCCTCCGGAAGATCGGTCGCTCGGAAGAAGGGACTCGCCTGGCGGACGACCTGCCGCGCGCCTTCCTTCTCTTCCATGACCCGACCGAAGAGCGCACCCAGATCCACCGCCACTTCCTCGCGACCGCCGGCGCTGTTGCGGTTCACATACGTGGAGAGACGCTCCCGGTCCTCCGGCGCCAGAGGTCTCACGGCGATCTGTAGAACGAGGCGGTATTCGTCGCCGGAGCGCAGCCGGGACAGAGGACAGATCTCCGCGCCCGGCAGGTAGGAGAGGGCGGAATCGGCCGCTGCCAGCGTCGGCAGCGCGATCGTTCCGTCCCCGCTCTGCAGCAGATACCGATTCTCCCAGAGATCAAACCGGAGGCTCAGCTCCAGGTACCGCTCCGCGACCGCCCGGCCCGCGCGGTCTTCCAGGCGGAAGAGGTAGAGACAGGTGCCGGGCAAGCCGCTCTCGACGGTCAGGGTGGTTCGCTCGTCCAGAAGCCCCGTGGCGCGCACCTCGGCGCGCACCAGGTCCTGTCTCCGAAAGAGGCGCAGGTCGGTGATCGCCCCCGCAGCGAACGCCTCGCGCCCGATCAGGATCAGCCCGACCACGAAGACCCAGCTGTGGCCTCTGTCCCGCCGCATGCGCATGATCAGAACGACGGGCCCAGGCTCAGGTAGACCGCCACGGGATTCCCCTCGACCCGATTGGCGAGGGGATAGGCGACTTCAAGGTTCAGGGTCTGGACCCAGCGGACCCGGAACAGCGCGCCATAGCCCACACCGGCGGAGAAATCGGCTCGGCGTCCGCTGGCGGTCCAGTGATCGCCGCAATCCGCAAAGAGGGTACCGGTGACCCGCGGCCGGCGCGGATCTGACCCGATCAGCGGGTGGCGCCACTCCGCGCTGAGCTGACCGAACGCCCGGGCGCCCCGGGGGCCGCTCAGGCCGCCGGCGGGGAATCCCCGGAGACTCCCGACGCCGCCCACGATGGGCCGGAAGAAGTACGGGGTTTCCGCGGAGGTGTAACCCGCGCGGAATCGGAACGCGGCCGCGCGCGTGAGCGCGACCGGTACCGCCACCCGCGCGTCGAGCTCGCCTCCCCAGAATGACGTGCCCCGATCCGGCACGGTCGCGTGCAGGACCAGCGCCACCAGGGATCCGTTCTGCCAGGGACGCCGCCAGTCCTGGCGATCGCGCACCAGTTCTCCGCGGAGTTCTCCAAAGTGCAGGTCCCGGATGGAGGGAACCAGCGGGGCCGCCGGAATCTCCGGCGATTCATCGTTGGCATGCAGCGTCTCGCTGGGATGGGCGGCGCCGTAGCCCAGCCAGCCCACGGCGCTGAGATCATCCCGCAGATGCCGGCGGAGTCCCGCCTGGATCTGCGAGCGACCGATGGTCTGGTACCGGGCGCTGTCACCCTGCTGGATGTGCCAGATCTCGTCAAAGCCGGCCACATTCACGAGCAGATCGGTGTCGCGGGCTGTCAGCCCCGGCACTTCCAGTTCGCCCCAGAGGCCCGAAGTCCGGAAACCGGTGCGGAAAGAGACGCGCGCCGTGGCGCCGCGGTCGAAGAGCCCCGTCCGCCTCAGGCTCACGATGTTGAGGTACCAGCGCTGAAGCGGATCGTGTCCCAGCCCGGTCTCCAGATGGAACCTTCGGCTGGGGCGGGCAGCGACGACAGCCGTGACCGCGCCCGGACGGCTCCCCCGCATCGTGTAGAGGTCGATCTCCGAAAAGAGCCTCGTGGCCAGAAGGTGCTCGCGGACCTGCACGAGCGTTTCGGAGTCGATCATCTCGCCGGTGCGCAGCGGCAGGTTTCTTCGGACCAGGAGCTCGGCGTCGCCGCCGGGCGGCTCCACTCGGACCGACTCCAGCTCGAGCTTCGGCGGGGCGCCCGCTTCGACCGGCGCGCCGAGCCCAGGACCGACTTCCGGCTCCGGAGCCGGCTCGACACTCCGCAGGGTCTCGAGCTCGACCTGCCCTCCGACCTCCGTGCCCGCGCCGGCGACGGCCGCGGCCAGAAGCATCATCCCCAGCGCCAGCCCGGCGCGAAGACCTTGTTGAAGTTCTCGCATCTTGTCGCTCCGGTCGGAGACGGTTGTCGGGGCGGCGGGCCCCTCGCCCTCTGGTCCGCCATCGGGCCGGCCGAGGGTAGTGTACTGCTTTGGGCCCGGCAATCGGCGTTCCGTCCCGGTGCCCCGCCTGTGGCGACCCGGCCGGCCGCTACCCCATTGCCCTCCAGCACCTTCAGCACCAGCCGCCGCGCGCCCCCAGACCGCAGCCGGTTCCCGTGGCCTCGGTTGGGCCGGAAAACGTGCCCCCAGGTCACACCGTGCCGGGCTCGCACACCCTTGCGCACTCCCTCGGCACACTTCCCCCTGCGCCCTCCGGGTTCCGCCAAAGCCCGGAATTCACCGCAGTTCGGACTCCTGGCCGACCTCTCGCCCGGCCCGCCATGCGTCTGGCACGCGCGGTGCATTGGCTTCCTCGGGTGCGGTGTGGTCCCGGCCTCGGATGCGCCGGGGACGACGCTCCGCGGAACTGGAGAAGGAAGATCATCATGGAATCTCTCGCGCGCTATTTCTCCGCGGGTGGACCGGTCATGTGGCCGATCCTCGCGGTTCTCGGCTGCGCCCTCGCCGTCATCATCGAGCGGCTCTACTTCTACCTCATGACCTGCCGCGACGGCTCGGCACAACTCGTGGCGGTTGCGGCCCGCGCCATCAACAGCGGGCAACCCGACCTCGCCCTGCAGGCAGTGGCGGTCCGTCGCGGCCCACTCAACTCGATCCTCCACGCTGCGCTCAAGCGCTACCGCGATGGATTCTCCATGACCGAGATCCGACAGGCGGTCGACGAGGCCGCCATCCGCGAGGTGCCCCGGCTGACAGCACGCCTCGGCCTCTTGTCCACGTTTGCCAACGTGGCCACCCTGGCCGGCCTGCTCGGCACCATCTTCGGTCTGCAGCAGGCGTTCACATCCCTGGCCGCGACCGACGCCTCCGCCAAGGCCGCCGTGCTCGCCGCCGGCATCTCGCAGGCCATGAACACAACCTCGTTCGGGTTGATGGTCGCCATCCCCTGCCTGATTGCGCACGCCCTGCTGGTGAACCTCCAGGCTGGGAGGGCCGAGGATCTCGACGCCGGGGCGGTCCGGCTCCTGAACTACCTCGACAACCGTCTCGCGGCGCCGGAACTCAAGCTCGAGCCCGCGCGGGAAGCCCGGTCATGACCTTGCGCAAGCGCAGACTCGCCGGCGATGCGCCGACGGTCACCGCCGGCGCGGAGGAGTTGAACATGACGCCGGTGCTCAACATGTTCACCATCTTGATCCCGTTTCTGATCAGCATGACGGCCTTCTCTCACCTGGCCGTGCAGGCGTTCCGGCTGCCTGCGGATGAAGCAGCGGGCCATGCCCAGGTCGCCGCGGATCTGCCCCTCACTGTCGCCCTGGCCGCCGAACGGATCACGCTGGCCCACGCGGACCACGTTCTGGCGGACGTTCCGCGTGGCCTCGAGGGCTACGACTTTCCGGCGCTCGATGCCCAGCTGCGCCGGGCTCGGCTCCAGGTGCCCGGAGTCGAGCGCGTGATCGTGGCGGTGGACGATCCGGTTCGGTGCGCCGACCTCGTCCTCTGCCTCGACCGGTGCCGGGAGGCCGGATTCACAGACGTCGGTCTCGCGGCCGGCACCAATCTCGACCACCAACCGTGAGGAACGGGCCATGTCGATCGGCATCAAGTCCCTGGTTCGGGCGCGGCGGCCGGTCCCGGCGGCCGCCCCGAGTCCGCCTCTGACGTCGCTCTGCGACATGATGACCATTCTGGTTGTCTTCCTGCTGGTCAACTTCTCGGTGGAAGGGGAGCTGTTCACGCCCGCCCCGGACGTGCGTCTACCGGTCTCCACCAGCCCCGTGCGCGCACAGCCTACGGTCAGTGTCGAGGTGAGCTCCGAGGGAGTCAGCCTCGATGGCGCGCGCGTCGCGAACCTCGCGGAGGCGATGTCCGGAGCGGAGCTCTTGATCGTGCCGCTCGAGGAGGCACTGTCCCGTCGCCTGGCCGATGCGGCGCTTGAGACCAGGGGATCTTCCGTGGCGCCGCCGCTGCTGATCCAGTGTGATCGCGGCCTCGACTTTCGGATCATCAAACGCGTCGTACACACCTGCAGCCGGGCCGGGGGCGCCGAGTTCTCCTTGCTCGTCCGTCGGGAGGAATCGTGAAGCCTCTCTCTGCGGAACTTCGCCGGCAGCTCCTGCGGGAATACGCGGAGTCTCGTTCATCGAAGAACCGGGAGACGGACCGTGTCTTCCACCGCCTCTTCGCCGGCAGCCTGGCCGTCGCGATCGGCCTGGGGGGGCTGCTGCTCACGGTCCCGGTTACCCCGGCCGCAAGGCTGACCCTGCTGGATCCGACCCCGGTGGCGTTCAAGGTGGCGGCGGAGCTCTCGGACTCGGCGGCACCGTCCCCGCCACCGCCACCCCGGCAGGTCGCCCCGGTAGAGCCGGCGCCGGTGATCACCTCCGATACCCAGCTTGCCCAGGAGGTCGACTCGCCTGCGACCGAAGGAGACCCGGCGGCGCAAACGCCCGCGCGGCGCGTCTACGGTGTGCGCAAGGTCTTCGCGCGCGGCCTCGGCGCCGGCTCCGGAGGGGACGGAAGCCTGGTCGTCAAGCGCGGCAACACGTTGGATGGCCGCGCCGACACGCTCACGGCGACCGCGGCCGACCTGAACGGCCCCGTAGCCCCGCTCAGCACGGTCGAAGTGCCGCCGACTCCGGTCCGGCAGGTCAAGCCGCGCTACTCGCAGGCCTTGATCGATCACCGGGTCAGCGGCGTCGTGAGCGCCCGCCTGCTGGTGGATGCCGACGGCCAGGTGCGCGAGGTCGAGATCACCGAAGACATCGGCTTCGACTCACGGGAGATCGCCACCAACGCGTTCCGCCAGTTCCGCTTCCGGCCCGCTCTTCGCGGCGACCGGCCGGTCGCGGTCTGGATCCTCTTCAAGATCCGATTCGAATTCCAGGAGTAGAACCATGTCGCGAACGATCCTCTGGTTGACGATCTGCATCCTCGGGCTGGTCTGGCCGGCCGGACTTCACGCAGAGACTTCCTCCGCAGCGCCGGATACCGTGGAGGCTCTGGAGCCGGACGTGGCGCCGCGCCTCGTGCAGTTCATCGAGGCGGAGTATCCCGTTGCCGCCCTGCGGGCCGGACGGGAGGGAGCCGTCCTCCTCGAGCTCTTCGTCAACGCCGCCGGCCGGGTCGACTCCGTGCGGGTGCTGGAGAGTGTCGACCCCGCGCTGGACGCCGCCGCCGCCGCCGCCGCGAGCCGGTTCGTGTTCACGCCGGCCCAGGCGGACGGTGCGCCGGTGCCGGTCTACGTGCAGTACCGCTACGAGTTCTCGCTCCGCGAACAAGCACGCCGTATCGACGCGCGGGTCAACTTCCACGGACGGGTCCGGGAGCGCGGCACGGAGAAGCCCGTGGTCGACGCAGTCGTGACGGTGGCCTGCCCCGACGCGGACAGTGACTCGACGCTGGCGCTGCCGTGGAGCGTCTGGCGGGAGCGGATCGGAAGGTTCGACGGCCAGTATGGCGAGGGGGAGAATCTGGTCGCGTTAACCGACTCGACCGGCGGGTTCGCCTTCCAGGGACTGCCTCCCGGCCGTCTCGTCGTGGCCATCGTGGCCCCCGGCTATCACCGGTTCGAGACCACGGAACAGATGGGCGTGGACGAGGCGCTGGCGGCCGATTACTGGACCACGCGCGAGAGCTACAGCCAGTACGAGATGGTCGTCTACGGTCGCGCCGAGGAGAAGGAGGTGACGCGGCAGCATCTCTCCGTGACGGAGGTGGAGCGGCTTCCCGGATTCGGCGGCGACGTGATCAAGAGCGTCCAGGCGTTGCCGGGCGTGGCCCGACCCGGCATGACGAACCCGGGCGCGGTCATCGTTCGGGGCAGCAGCGACTATGACAGCCGCTACATCCTGGACGGCGTCGACATCCCGCTCCTCTTCCACTACGGCGGCGTGAAGTCGACCTACAACAGCCTGGCGCTCGGGAGCGTCGACCTCTACCCGGGCGGCTACAGCGTGCGCTACGGCGGCTGCGTCGGCGGCGTGATCGAACTTCGCGGCCGGCCGGCCCGGGAAGACCGGTGGCGCACCGTGCTGGATGCCAGCCTGCTGGACGCGTCGTTCCACACCGAAGGCTCCCTGAGGCATGGTCTCGGCCTGCTTGTCACCGGGCGCCGCAGCTTTGCCGGCGAGATCACCAAGGCGGCCATGAAGGCGCAGGACGACATGCAGATGACCATGGCCCCCTACTACGCCGACTTCGTGGCGCGGCTCGATTACCGGCCGAACGCAGCGGACCGCCTCTTCCTCACCACGTTCCTGGTCAAGGACCACATGGAGCTGGTGTTCCCGGAACAGGACGAAGGCAGTCCCGAAGTGAACGCCGCGACCGACGAGGTCAACATGAACCTGGCCTTCAGCCGGTACGTTGTCGGACACGACTGGCAAGTCGCGCCGAAACTGCACAACGAGCTACGCGCCTCCTACGGACGCACCACCCAGGACGGGCACGCCTTCGGCTACCTGACCTTCCGGATCAGCGGCCCGATGTATCAGCTGCGAGACGAGCTGTCCTACCGGGCGCACCGCCGGGCCACGCTCAACGTCGGCGTCGATCTCGCCTCCCTACCCCTCGACTACTACGTGAGAGCGGCCGGCTGGCCCGGCTCCTCGAAGACGATCTCCTACACCGACCTGGGCTACTACGGCTCGGTGGACCTCCGCCCGAGGGAAGATCTCACGATCACGCCCGGATTCCGCTATGACCACTACCGCCATCTCCACAAGGGCAAGGCCGGCCTGCGCCTGAACGCGCGCTACGCCCCGAGCGATGCCCACACCCTGACGGCATCGGTCGGCTCGTACAACCAACCGCCCCAGCCGGTCGGCCAGTCCACGGACCCGGTCTACGGAAACCCTGACCTGCCGCCGACCGTGGCAACGCATGTGACGTTCGGCGATGAGTGGCGCCTGCGGGACGGCGTCTCGCTCAAGACCGAGATCTACTACAACACGCAGAAGAAGATCCCGGCCCTCACGGACAGCGCAAACCTCAACTTCCTCCCGGACGCGCGCGGCCGCATGTACGGCGCCGAGGTCATGCTGCGCAAGGATGTGGGCGAGCGCTTCTTCGGCTGGCTGTCCTACTGCCTGGCGCGCAGCGAGCGCCGCTACGCGCGCCGCCCGGCGTTTGACGACCACGGCGACGCGGCAGGGTTTCCCGCGGCGTCGGAGGAGTGGGACGCGGACCGTTGGTGGCGGTACGGCTACGACCAGACCCACCACTTCGAGGCCGTCGGGTCGTGGGTGCTGGGCCGCAACTGGTCGACCGGATTCCGGGCGCAGTATGTCACCGGAAACCCGGTCACGCCCATTCTCAACTACACAAGCAACCGACTCGAGTTCGACGCCGACACCGGAGACTACCTTCCGGTCGCCGGAGAGTATCTGTCGGATCGGATGGATCCGTACTTCCGCCTGGACTTCCGCGCTGACAAAAAGTTCGTCCGCAAATCGACCATCTGGTCGGTCTACCTCGATGTCCAGAACCTCAACTACTTCGTGTACAACAGTCCGGAAGGGTACATCTACAACTACGACTACTCGAAGCGCGACAAATACGGTTGGATCATCCTGCCCGCGATCGGATGCCGGGTGGAATTCTAGGAGGAGTGGAGATGAACCGCATGTTGCGGCTGACCGGTTCCGCCCTGCTTGCCGGTCTGTTCCTGAACGGCTGCAGCGACAAGTTCACCGATGTCGAGATGCACCTGGGCGCCGAGGACCGCGTGCGCCCGCTGGCGATCCTCTGCGAGCCTCCGGAGTCGTCTCCGGGCGACACGGTGAGCGTGACTCTGCTCTGCTATGCACCTGATCCGTCCAGCCTGCAGATCGACTGGAAGGTCGCGTTGGACTACAACCTGGGCCGGTATGAAACAGACGAGGTGGAACGCCACGTCGTGGACCTGGAGGCAACGCAGCCGGTCCCGCCGCCGGTGGACGACGGCCGCGGCTTTCTTCGCCAGACGTTCCGGTATGTGGTGCCGGAGTCGGCGTTGACGTGGGCTTCCAGCCTGCCCGATCCCTTGATCGACGAGGCGATGATCGCCCTCGCCGCAGCGCTGCTGCCGGCCGGGTCGACGGCGCCGAACTCGAAGACGGCGGTGGAGGCCTATCTGCGCGATCTCTCCGAGAGTGAGCTGGCGGCGATGCCTCCCGAGATGCAGGTGGCGGCTTTGGCGCTGGCCGACCGGTTCGCCTGCCGCGTCCGGTTTCGGGCCACCTTGCAGGAGCGGATCGTGGTGGACGTGACCCGCTGTCTGACCGTCCGTCACAGCCGGCGGCTCCGCAGTCCGAATACCAACCTCAACCCGGGAGTCTCGGAGTTCGAGATCATCGGCATTCCGCATCCGGACGCGAAGTACAGCGAACGGTCGCGGTACGAGTCCGAGCTGGTTCATTATCCCTTCCAGCCGGCGACCGGCGCTCTGCCGGAGGCGCGTGTCCCCCGCCGGGACGGATGGACCTACTACCTCGTCATGGAAACCGCGCTACAGCAATACACCTCGCCGTACTCCGGGGAGGGTTGGTTCGAGGAACAGGACCGCTATCGGTGGTACTACTTCCGGCTGGACAACCCCGGCGACCAATACGCGCTCTTCCGGGACGATCAGGGGGATGCCACCCAGATGTGGGCCCTGGACGAAAACGTCCGCCTGGAACCACCGGCGCCGGCCGCGGAGAGCCGGTACCGACTCTTCGGCTGCGTGCGCGACGAACGCCCCGAGTGGCAGCTCTACCAGGCGTCACCGGGGCTGACGGTGGCGATGGGGGAGGTCGTGTTCACAGCCCCGTGAGCAAATCTGCGGAATCGCATCGGCGCCTGCTCGGATGCGTTGGAGCGTGAGCAATCACCCAGGCCTTGAGCAGACCCGCGAAATCGCATCGGCGCGTACCGCCGGCTTCCGGGTTGCGGGTTGCGGGTTGCGGAACTGCACGACTGGCGCCGCGGACCTCAAGGCTGGCCCATCCGATAGATCTCCATCGCTTCCGGAAACGGAGCGAGCGCCCGCGAGAAGACGCCCAGGGACCAGGCGATCGACATCCCGAAGTTGGTGATCGGCACGCCGGCCTGCCGCGCCTTGAGCACGCGCGAGAGCACCTCCCGCCGGTTCCACATGCACGCGCCGCAGTGGATGATGAGCCTGTACTCCGGCAGATCATCCGGCCAGTCCCGCCCCTGGGTGTTCAGGATCTCGAGCTTGCCGCCGACGTACTGGGTAAGCCAACGCGGGATCTTGACCCGCGCGATGTCATCGCCGATCGGATGGTGTGAACAGGCGTCGGCGATCAGCACACGGTCGCCGGGCCGCAGCCGTTCGATGGCCATGGCCCCGCGCACGAACTCCGGCAGGTCTCCCTTGAAGCGCGCAAACAGGATGGAGAAGCTCGTCATCGGAATGTCGTCGGGGGTGTCTCCCGCCACCTTCAGGAACGCCTGGGAATCCGTGACCACCAGGGCCGGCTTCTTCTTCAGGGAGTCGAGCGCCTCGCGCAACTCCCGCTCCTTGACCACCACGCACCACGAGTCGTTGTCGAGCAGATCGCGAATGGTCTGCACCTGCGGCAGGATCAGTCTTCCCTTGGGCGCTTCCTGGTCGATCGGGACCACGAGGATCACCAGGTCGCCGGGGCCCGCCAGGTTGCCGAGGATGCCCGGAGGGTTCACGAAGTCTTCCGGCGCCGAGCTCACCAGTTCCGCGCGGAGCTCGGCAATCCCCTCGCCGTGGGCGGCATCGGTCCGTACGAGCGGGAGGCGGGCCTCCTCGAGCCGCGCCCGCAGAGCGTCCGGCGGTTCTTCCAGATCGCGCTTATTGAAGACCACGATCACGGGGGTTCCGCGGCTGCCGAGCTCCCGCACGATTTCGTCTTCGAACTCGCCCCAGGCTCCACCTACGGCCACGACCAAGCCTAGATCGGTACGATCGAGGATCGCGCGGGTCTTCTGAACGCGCATGTCGCCCAGGGCACCGGTGTCGTCGATGCCAGCGGTATCGATGAACAGGACCGGACCCAAGGGGAGCAGCTCCATTGGCTTCTCTACCGGATCGGTGGTGGTCCCGGCCACGGCGGAGACGATCGAGACCTGTTGGCGGGTCAGCGCGTTCAACAACGACGACTTCCCGACGTTGCGGCGCCCGAAGATGCCGATGTGCAGGCGCATCCCCTTGGGGGTAGTCTTCATCGCCCTTCCTCGGACCGAGGGGGTTCCATCGGTGCGGCGTCTCCGGCGCTCTTCGCGTCCGGCTCGGCCGCCGCCCCCTCAGGAGCTTCCCTCCCGGAACCCGCGGCCATCTCTCCCCAACCCAACCGCGTCACCGCCTCGGGCGACGTCAGCTCGGCGAACGTTTCGGCCGTGACATACCCGTCCTCCACCGCCACCGACCGTACCGTGCGCCCTCCCGCCCGCGCGCGCCGGGCGATTTCCCCGGCGCGCTCGTAGCCGACTGCGGGAAGCAGCGCCGTCACCGTGGCCGTCGCCCCGTCCACCATCTGCGCGCAGCGCCCGGGGTCCGCGGTGATCCCCTCCACGCATTGCTCCCGCAGCACGGTCGTGGCCCGGTCCAGCAGGTCAAGGCTTCCGAGCAAACCTTCGGCAATCAGCGGCAGGAACGGGTTCAACTCCAGGCTCCCCAGCGCGCCGGCCTGCGCGATCATCGAGTCATTGGCCATGACCTGCATCGCCGCCTGCGATGCCGCCTCCGGGATGACCGGATTCACCTTGCCCGGCATGATCGAGGAGCCCGCTTGTCGCGCCGGGAGATGTATCTCGCCCAGTCCCGCGTCCGGCCCCGAGGAAAGCAGGCGCAGGTCCCCGCTCACCTTCAGTAGATTGACCGCACAGGCCTTGAGGATGCCGCTGACCTCGACGAAGACGTCCGCGTTCTGGGTCGCCTCCACCAGATTCTCCGCGCGGGCCAGGCCAATTCCGGTGATGGCGCGCAGATGCTCGGTAGCCCGGAAGATGAACCGCCGCGGGGCGCCGACGCCGGTACCGATGGCGGTGCCGCCGAGGTTGACCACCCGCAGCCGCTCCTCGCACTTGTAGATCCGCCAACGGTCGCGGCCGAACGCCTCCGCATAGGCCGACATCTCGCGTCCCAGAGTCGTGAGGACGGCATCCCGCAGCTGGGTGCGGCCGACCTTGACCACGCCGGACAGTCCCCTCTCCTGGCGCTGGAACGCCTCCTGCAGCGCCACCACCGACCGCTCGAGGCGACGAAGCAGGGTGACCGCAGCCACGCGGAGCGCCGTCGGGTAGGCGTCGTTCGTCGACTGGTGGAGGTTGAGATCCTCCAGCGGGTGCAGGATCTCGTAGTCGCCCGGATGGTGTCCCAGAATCTGCAAGGCTCGATTGCACAGCACTTCATTTACGCACATATTGGTCGAGGTGCCGGCCCCGCCCTGCAACGCGTCGACCACGACCTGCGGGTCGAGATCGCCGCCGATCATCTCTGCGCAGGCGGCCTCAATGGCCTCTGTCGTGGGAGCGTCCCAGCGTCCCAGCTCGTGATTGGCGCGAGCGCAGGCGAGCTTGACGGCACCGAAGGCGTGGATCAGCTCCCGATGCACCGGCCGGCCGGCGAGGGGGAAGCATTCCCGGGCCCGCAGCGTGTGAATCCCCCATAGGACGCCGGCCGGCACCTCGCGTTCGCCAAGAAGGTCCGTTTCCTTCCGGGGGAGGCACATCGCCGGTGCCTAGAAGTACAGGTCCCGGTCGCCCGTCTCACGGATACGGGCGAGGCGGTCCAACAACACCGACTTCTGCGGCCCTTCCGGCATCCTGGCCAGCTCGGCCGTGAGCAGCGCCTCTCCCGCCGCCCGCGTCTCCTCGGAGGCATAGTCCACGAGGTACTCGACCAGCGTGGTCAGCGCATTGGGCGTGCAGAAACGCTTGATGAACCCCGGCACAGCGAATTCCATGAAGTGCTCACCCGTGCGGCCGAGCCGATAGCAGGAGGTGCAGAAGCTCGGGACGTAGCCGTCGACCATCAACTCGCGCATCACGGTGTCGAGGGAGCGGATGTCGCCCAGCTCGAACTGCTCAAGCTCCATGCACTGGGCATCTCCGGCTTCGGTGTAGCCCCCCAGCTCCAGGCGGGTGCCCGCATCGATCTGGGAGACCCCGAACGACATCGCGGTGCGCCGGAGATCTCCCTCCTCGCGCGCCGTGAGAATCAGTCCGGTATACGGAACGGCGAGCCGCAAGATCGCGATCAGCCGCAGGAAGGACCGATCATCCACCAGATGACGCTCGTCGAGACGCACCCCCGAGGCCGGCCGCAGGCGCGGGAAGCTGATGGTGTGCGGGCCCACTCCGTACCGTTCCTGGAGATGCAGCGCGTGTCGCACCAGACCCAAGACCTCGAATCGCCAGTCGTGCAGGCCGAACAGCGCGCCGATCCCGACATCGTCGCAGCCGGCTTCCATGGCCCGGCTGAGCGCGTCGATACGCCAGAGGTAATCACCTTTCCGCGTCCCCCGGGGGTGGACCCGGGCGTAGGTGTCGTGGTGGTAGGTCTCCTGAAAGACCTGGTACGTCCCGATCCCCGACTCCTTGATGGTGCGAAACCCCTCGTGGTCGAACGGCGCGGCGTTGATGTTGACCCGCCGGATCTCGCCGGGGCCCTTGCGGACGGAGTAGACCGTGCGAACCGTGTCCGCGATGAATCCGGCGTCGTAGTTCGGGTGCTCGCCGAACACCAGGATGAGCCGCTTGTGCCCCTTCACCTCGAGTGCGGTCACCTGCTCCCGAACCTGCTCCCGGTCCAGGGTTCGCCGGATCGCCTCCGGGTTGCTGCGTCGAAACCCGCAATAGGCGCAATCATTCGTGCACTCGTTCCCGATGTACAACGGGGCGAAGAGGACGATGCGATTCCCGTAAACGGTCTCCTTCAGCATCCGAGCCGCCCGGAAGATCTCATCGACGAGAAGCGGGTCCTCCGCTCGAAGCAGGACCGCCGTCTCCTCCACCGACAGCGCCTGCTTGCTCAGGCTCTTGGATACGACCTCTCGCACGTGCGCGGGATCCGGCATCCTCGCCTCGAGCAGGCCTTCGAGTTCTGAGTCGACAATGAAGTCGACGGCGGCCTCGCTCAGCTTCCGGTTCATGGCCTTCCTTCCGCAACCCGGCTCTGCCGCGCCGGGGAGTCTCCGCGACCGGCGCCGATGCTGCGGCCGATCGACCGAATCCGATCGGCCAGGCAGGTGTGACACGCTTCGCCGGTCTCGGTCACGCAGGCCTTACCGGGATAGATCTCATAGCCGATCCGATACTCCGGCGGCGTCAGGTTGGGCATGACGACGTTGGCGCCGCGCCGCAAGCCCAGCTCGCGTCCTTGCGCGCGATCGATGGTGGCGAGGGCCGTAGTGCTGGGGATATTGGCCTTCGGGCAGACAAGGCGGGCCAACGCCACCACTTTGAGCGTGGTCAGCTCGTCGTTCGGGACCTGCTCTTCCCGTGACCCGGGAGAGGTGT
Source organism: uncultured bacterium (assembly GCA_964473865.1). Lineage (GTDB taxonomy): Bacteria > Eisenbacteria > RBG-16-71-46 > CAIMUX01 > CAIMUX01 > CAIMUX01. The sequence goes on from CAYYQN010000010.1 coordinate 50,282, forward strand.
TCGCAGCGCACGGCTCGGGAGCGCGTGATCCCTTCCCCGCTCCCTCGGGCGGAACCTGGCTGTGAGTGGCCTCCGCGCGCGCGCGGCCCAAGGGCGTCGCCGGATGCGGTATGTACGGTCCGATGCCGATCATGTCCAGGTCGAGGCGGCGGAACTGCTCGATGTCGCCGGCGAGGTCTTCCCAGGACTGGCCGGGAATCCCCACCATGACGCCGCTGCCCACCTCATAGCCCATCTCCCGAAGCCGCTGCAGGAGCGCGATCCGGTCGGAGCGGATCCCCGGCAACGCCGGGTGGATCCGGTCGTACAAGCGATCGTTCGAGGTTTCGAACCGCAGAAGATAGCGATCGGCACCGGCGTCCCGCCACTGCTTGAGCTCCGGGTCCCGCCGTTCGCCGAGACTGAGCGTGACCGCCAGGGGAGTCTCGGCCTTGATGCGCCGGACCACCTCCGCCATCCACTCCGCGGTGGTGCCGTAGTCTTCTCCGGACTGGAGCACGACCGTGCCGTAGCCGAATCGCACGGCGTCTCGGGCGCACGCGAGGATCTGCTCCCCGGTCATCCGGTAGCGGAAGAGTCCGCGATTGTCGTGGCGCAGACCACAGTAGCCGCACAGGCGAACGCAGTGATTCGAGAACTCAACCAGTCCGCGCAGGTGGACCTCGTCGCCCACATTCTCGTGGCGCACGCGATCCGCCTCGCGCCAGAGCTCCTGCAGACGGGTCTCCGACCGCTCGCGGAGCCAGTCCCGGATTCCCCGGCGGGTGATCACCGCGGCCCGGCCCCGTGGCGCGCCGGACTCTCGGCCGGACGGCCCGCAACAAACCCGGAGGCGCCGTTGCCGGTCGATCCCGAAACCGGTTCCGACAGCAGCTCTACCGTGAAGGTACTGCCGACGTCCGGCGTGCTCTGCACCGTGCAGTCGCCGCCGTACATGCGGGCCAACTTGCGAAGGATCGACAGCCCCAGTCCGCTGCCCATGACATGGCGCGTCTTTTCGTTCCTGATCCGCACGAATTCCTGGAAGAGGCGGCCACAATCTGCCTCGCTCATGCCGATGCCGGTGTCTCGAACCTCCACGCGGACCCGTCCTCCGGCCGCGTGCAGGGCCACCTCGACACGACCGCCGTCCCGGTTGTACTTTACCGCGTTGGTCAGGAGATTGTTCAATATGATCTCCATCTCACCCCGGTCGGCGGTGAGAAGTATCGGCTCATCGGCCCGAAGCTCGATGGAGATTCCCCGCGCCTGCGCATCCGGCTGCACCGACTCGATGGCCGCGCGGGCGACCTCTCGCAGGTCGACCGGCGCCAGTTCCCTCTTCTTCTGGCCCGATTCCAGACGGGTGAGATCGAGGAGGTCCATGATGAGCTTCCGCATCCCCTCGATGCGGATGAGACTGCGGTCGATTGCGCGCTCGGCCACCGCCGGATCTTCCCCGCCGGGCTTGTCCTTCAGGATGTAGAGGTACCCCTGGATCGCCGCCAGCGGCGCCTTCAATTCGTGCACGATGACCGAGAGAAGCTGGAAGCGTACCTGCCGCTTCTCCTGGGCGAGGCGCCGCGTCTCGCGCGTCAGCATCAGGTGACGGGTGGTCTTGCTGACGACCGCCTTCAGCTCGCCGGGCGTGAACGGCTTCGCCAGAAAGTCGTACGCCCCGCGCTTGGTCGCAACCACCGCGTTCTCCAGTGTGGCGTAAGCGGTCATCATGACGGTGAGAAACTCGACCGGCCGTTCAGACAGGGTTCCCAGGAGCTCGACCCCCGACATTCCCGGGAGCTGATGATCGAGGAGAACGATGTCGGGCGCCCGGGCGTCGATCTTCTCCAGTCCCTCCTCGGCGCTGCCCGCCTCCTCCACCTCGAAGCGAAACTCGCCCTCGATGTCCGGAAGCTGGAGCGTGAAGTTGGAGAGGGCCCGGCCCACGGCCGCCCGCATCGGCGCCTCGTCCTCAATGATCAATACCCGTAGGGTCTCCACGTCTCACCTCCGCAGGAGTCGATCCAGTTCCCGCCGGAGCTGCTCAAAGCGGACCGGTTTGGTCAGCATGGCGTCCGCCTTGATCCACGATCTCTCCGAGTCGCTGGTCGTGGAGAAGTCGAGCCCGGTTTCCGCGGCCACACCGGTGACCATGATCACCGGCACCGGGGGCTCCAGCCTCTTGATCCGGTAGGCGAGCGCGAATCCCCCGTCGACGTGCTCCATCATCAGGTCGATGATCGCCAGGTCCGGGTGAAGCGTCTCCAGCAATTCGGCCGCCTTGGACTCCCCCTCTGCCGCCACCACCCGGTATCCCGCGGCTTCCAGCTGCATGGTCAGCTGAAGCCGAAAATCCTCATCGTCGTCCACGACCAGGATCGTCCGCTGCTTTCGGGACTCCTCAACCGACATGTTTCTCCTCCCCCGAGTTGCCCGCTCCCATGCCCGGCGCGGCTGCTTCGCCGATCTTCTCCTCCGTGATTCCGCGCCGTGCCGGCAGGGTCACCGTGAATGTCGTCCCCGTCGGCCCCGCCGCGGGGTTGGCGTTCGACTCCAGCTTGATGTCTCCTCGATGCATCTTGACGATGCCGTAGGTTACCGCCAGGCCGAGACCGGTGCCCTTCCCTGCCTGCTTGGTGGTGAAGAACGGCATGAAGATCTTGCTCCGGTTCTCCGGCGGGATGCCGATTCCCGTATCCGCAACCGTGAACCGCACCTGCCCGTCTCGATTGGATACCCCGAGCCGCAGGGCGCCGCCGTTCGGCATGGCCGCAACGGCGTTTGTCGCCAGGTTGATCAGGACCTGGGCGATCTGGTCCGCGTCGATCTCCGCCGGCGCGTCCTCGCCCGCAAAGGTCACCTCCAGTTCGACTTCCGGAGGCAGCGGCACGCTCTTCTTCACGCGTTCGAGCATCTCGCGAAGATCAGTCTCGACCAGCGTCACCTTGTTCTGTCGGGCGAAGTTCAACAGACCGGCCACGATGCGCTTGGCGCGGTCGGTCTGTTCCACGATCGTCTCCAGATCAGAGCGCAACGGAGACTCGGCCGGCGTCTCCTCGAGCAGCATGTGGGAATACATGAGCACCACACCGAGCGGGTTGTTCACCTCGTGCGCGATTCCGGCGGCCAGCTGGCCCATCGAGGCGAGCTTCTCTGTGTGAACGAGCGCCTCCTGGGCGCTCTCGAGCTTCTCATGCGAGACCGCCAGCTCTTCGACGGCGAAGCGGAGCTGCTCGATGGTATAGGGCAGGCACATCTCGCTCTCGGCCAGCCCGAGATCGATCGCCTTGGCGTGCTCGCGGCAGGTGTCGTAGCCGCAGGCTCCGCAGTTCAGCTCGTCACTCGGGCCATGTTTCCCCATGCGGGCAAGGATCTGGCTCAGGTCGGCTTCGGACGGAATGTTCATCCGATGGTCATCGGCGGCAAAGCCGCGCCCCAGATCGACCGTGCGAAGTCGCGCGAAACCATCGCCAACCTGAGCGGCATCACGCTTCAGGACCGACTCGCGCACGTATTGCGACACGCGCGAACGGCGCGCGTAGAGCGGCGCGGAGCTCGTGATCCCCGGCCCCATGACGCACCCGGTGCAGCAGAGCACCTCCAGCAGGCGGGCATCCAGATCGCCGGACTCGAACTCCCGGATCGCGTCCTGGAAACCCATGCGGCCGTCGGCGGCCACAACGTCGCCCCGCAGCAGATCCTCGCCGATCCCGGCGGCCTGCAGCATGCCCCGGCTCAGCGGGAACAGCGCTCCCGGGCCGCTCCACGGCGGATCGAAGTCGGAGCTCAGCAGCTCTCGACTCGAGATCCCCTCCTCATCCAGCATCAGACGCAGTTCCGCGAAGGTAAGGACGCAGTCGATCTCGCCTTCCACCTGCGTGGCGATCGCCTCCTCCTTCTTCGCCAGGCACGGCCCGATGAAGGCCACGCGCAGGTCCGGCCCGTGGAGCTGCCGCAGTGCCCGTGCCGTCGCGATCATCGGAGAGACGATCGGCGCCAGGTGCGGAACCAGGCCCGGATGGAACCGTTCCACGTAACTCGTGACCGCGGGACAGGTGGTCGCGATGTACCTCTGGTCCGGATTCGCCCCCACCAGCTCCCGGTAGGCGGCGGCCACGAGGTCGGCCCCGAACGCCACCTCGTGCACCGAGGCAAATCCCAGGCGTCGGATCATGGATACGAGCATGCCCGGAGCCAGATCCGTGAACTCCGCCGGAAAGCTCGGGGCAACGCAGGCCGCCACGCGCTCGCCCGAGCCCAGAAGGGCTCGCGCCTCTTCGATCGAAGAAAGCACATGCTTCGCCTGCTGCGAGCAGACCCGCACGCAGTTCCCGCAGCCGATGCAACGCTCGTCGATCACCTCGGCCTGCCCGCTCGAGATGCGGATCGCCTTTGCCGGGCACTCGCGCACGCAGGTGTAGCAGACCCGGCACCGCTCCCGGATGGTGGAGACGAGGGAGAGCTTGCGCTTCTCGCTCACGACGGCTGCGCTCCGTTCACCGCACGACCTCCCGGGGGCCGTACGCGGTGTGCAAGAGGTGATGACTCCTGGGTCCGAGAGGCTCCCCCAGGTACTCCCGATAGAGCCGGCGCACCGACTCGTTCCCGTGTGCCGTGCGCAAGTGGCCGTCGCGGTCGATGGCGTAGAGCGCCTGCAGTCGCGCCCGGACTGCTTCCGGCGACGCGCCGTGGCATTGCCCGCCGCCGTTGATGCAGCCGCCCGGACAGGTCATGACCTCGATGAAATGGAGGTCCTTGCGTCCGGCCCGGATCTGCTCCAGCAACGCGCGGGCGTTTCCGAGCCCGCTCACCACCGCGGCGCCCAATTCCGTGTCGCCGATCCGGAAGCGCGCTTCCTTGACCCCGTCGAGGCCACGCAGCGCCTGCACCTTGAGATTCGCGAGCTCCGCGCCGGTGAGCAGGAAATGAGCGGTCCGCACCGCCGCCTCCATCACGCCGCCGGTGGCCCCGAACAGCTTCCCCGCGGTGCTCCGCTCCCCGAACGGCGTGTCCGGTCCTTCGGGTTCCAGCATGTTCATGTCGATCCCGCGCATGCGGATCATGCGGGCCAGCTCGCGGGTCGTCAGGACCGCATCGACGTCCGGCAAGCCGTCGCGCGACAACTCCGGCCGACCCGCTTCGAACTTCTTCGCGACACAGGGCATGACCGCCACGCTGAAGATCTTTGCCGGGTCGAGTCTCTCGCGCTCGGCCAGAAACGACTTCACGAGCACGCCCAGCATCGCCTGCGGGCTCTTGCAGGTCGAGAGGTTGGGAATGTAATCCGGGTAGAACTCCTCCACGAACTTGATCCATCCCGGCGAGCAGCTGGTCATCATCGGCAATGGCCCACCGGTCCGGAGGCGTTGCACCAGTTCCGAGGCCTCCTCCATGACCGTCAGGTCGGCCGCGAAAGCGGTCTCGAAGACCCGGTCGAAGCCCAGCAGGCGCAGCGCCGTGGTCATGCTTCCGGCCGTGTCCGTTCCGGCCTTCAACCCGAACTCCTCGCCCAGAGTGACCGATACTGAAGGTGCGTGCTGGATGACCACGGTCATTTCCGGATTCGCCAGCGCGGCCAGCACCGCGGGAATGGAATTCTGCTCGGAGAGCGCGCCGGTCGGACAAGCCATGATGCACTGGCCGCAGTTGATGCAGCTGGAGACGTTCAGCCCCTGACTGAAGGCCGTGCCCACGACGGTCTTGCTGCCGCGCCCCACGAAGTCCAGGCAGCCGACCCCCTGCACCTCGTCGCAGACCCGGACGCACTTCCCGCACAGAATGCACTTGGCTGGGTCGCGCACCAGCGCCGGACTGCTGGTATCCAGGTGGTACTGCAGCTTGGATCCATGAAAGCGGCGCCCGCGTATGCCCAGCTCCGCGGACAGCTCCCGCAGCTGGCAGTCGGAGTTCCGCACGCAATAGAGACAGTCGTCCGGATGGTTGGACATCAGGAGCTCCACCACCACCTGGCGCGCCTGGGTGGCGCGCGGCGAGTGCGTGCGCACCTTCATGCCGTCGCTCACCGGAAAGGCGCAACTTGGAACCAGGCTGCGCTGTCCCTCCACCTCCACCACACACATGCGGCAGGCGCCGGTCGGCGAGAGATGCGCCAGGTGGCAGAGCGTCGGGATCTTGATGCCGGCGCGCTCACAAGCGGCCAGCACCGTCTCGTTGGCGTGGGCCTGAATCTGCCGGCCGTTTACTTCGATGGTCAACATCGACCTGTCTCCTGTTCTGCGGTTCGGACCGATGGTGCGACCTCACTGGGCAGAGACCGCCTGGAACTTGCAGACGTCCAGACAGGTCCCGCAGGCGATGCACTTGTCCTCCAGGACGTAGTGCGGGCTCTTGGGCGCGCCCAAGATCGCCTGACTCGGGCACTTCCGGAGGCAAACGCCACAGCCCTTGCACAGTTCGACATCGATTACGTAGCGCTGCAGTTCCTTGCAGACCCCAGCCCGGCAGTGCCGCTCGAAGATGTGTTCCTCGTATTCCTCCGGAAACCACCGGAGGGTGGCCAGGACCGGGTTGGGGGCGGTCTGTCCCAGTCCGCAGAGGCTGGTGTCCTGGATGACGGTCGCCAGTCGGCTGAGGTGAACGACTCCCTGGAATCGCTCCAGCGCCTGGTGGCCCTGCTCCCGGCCCCGCGCGCGGGTGATGGCCTGCAGGATCTCCAGCATGTGCCGCGTCCCCTCGCGGCATGGGATGCACTTCCCGCAGCTCTCCCGCTGGATGAAATCCATGAAGAACTTGGCCACGTCGACCATGCAGGTCCCCTCGTCCATTACGACGAGGCCGCCCGAGCCCATCATGGCTCCTACCGTCTTCAGCGACTCATAGTCGACCAGGGTGCCAAGGTGCGCGGTCGGGATGCAGCCTCCCGAAGGGCCGCCGATCTGCACCGCCTTGAACGCCTTCCCGCCCGGTATTCCCCCCCCGATGTCGAAGACGATCTCCCGGATGGTGGTCCCCATCGCCACCTCGACCAGTCCGGTGCGCACAACCTTGCCCGACAGGGCGAACACCTTGGTTCCCTTGCTTTGCGCCGTCCCCACGCTGCTGAACCAGGCCGGACCGCGATCGAGAATTCCCGGGACGTTGGCCAGCGTCTCCACGTTGTTGATCACCGTGGGATGACCGAAGAGCCCGCTCACCGCCGGGAACGGCGGCCGCGGTCGCGGCATCCCGCGCTTCCCCTCGATGCTGTGGATCAGCGCGGTCTCTTCCCCGCAGACAAACGCGCCGGCGCCCATCTTGACGAGGATCTCGAGGCTGAAGCCGCTATCGAGGATGTTTCGCCCGAGCAGACCCCAGGCCTTCGCCGCCGCGATGGCCTGATGCAGGCGGCGAACCGCCAACGGGTACTCGGCCCGGATGTAGACGTACGCCTTGCTGGCCCCGATGCCGTAGGCGGCGATCGCCATCCCCTCCAACAGCCGATAGGGGTCGCCCTCGATGACGGCGCGGTCCATGAAGGCGCCGGGATCTCCCTCGTCGGCATTGCAGACGAGGTAGCGTTGATCGCTGGCGGTGCCCAGCGCGAACCGCCACTTCTTGCCGGTGGGAAAGCCCCCGCCGCCGCGCCCGCGCAGCCCCGCCTCCTCCACCGCCCGGCAGACCTCGGCCGGGGTCTGGTTGTGCAGCACCTTCTCCAGAGCACGGTAGCCGCCGCGGGCTACGTACTCCTTCAGCGAGTCGGGATCAACCGTGCCGCAGTTCGCCAGGACCCATCTCAGCTGCCGGGCAAAGAACGGGTGCTCGTCGACGAACGTCACCCCCGGCCACGGCGCAGCGCCGCTGTCGCGGAACTGCCCGAGACACGATTCCGCCGGGACCGTGCCGGCAAAGACCGCCGCCAGCAGCGCCGGCACCTGATCCTCACGCACCGAGTGGAAGCTGACCCGATTGCGCCCGGGGAGCTGAAGATCGAGAAGCGGCTCCAGCGCGCAGATCCCGATGCAACCGACTTCGATCACCTCGGCGGCCATCCGCTGCGCTTCCAGCCAGGCTCGGACCGCCCGCAGCACCTTGCCGGCGCCGGCGCCGAGCCCACAGGTGCCGGTCCCGATGTAGAGCACGGGCTGCTCCGGGTCTCGCCGCAACGCCCGCTCCTGCCGGGCTCGGACTCTCGCCGCACACGCGGCGTCCTGATGGCAGAGCGGGCCCTCGGAGAGACAGCGCACGGCATCGCGGCACGGCCGCTCGGGTGAGTGCCAGCACTGCGCACAACACCTGGGATAGTCCGATCCCTCTTCAGGCAGGTTCGCCGGCCGGATCATGCGGGCACCCCCTCCATCTGCGGCGTGCGGTATTGATCGATGATGGCCGGCACCGCCTCAGCGGTCACGCCGGCGTGGAACTCCCCGTCCACCGCGATCACCGGGGCCAGGCCGCACGCCCCGATGCAGGCCACCACCTCGACACTGAAGAGCCCGTCCTTGGTCGTCTGTCCCGGCTGGATCTTCAGGCATCGAGTGATGGCGTCGAGAACCGCGGCTGATCCCTTCACGTGGCATGCCGTCCCGCGGCAGACCTGGATCCGGTGCCGTCCGGGCGCCACGAACCGGAACTGGTTGTAGAACGTCGCAACGCCATAGACCTTGCTCGAGGGCAGACCCAGATGGTGCGCGACCAGAGTGATCGCCTCCCGCGGCACGAATCCGAACGTGTCCTGGACTTCCTGCAGGATCGGGATCAGAGATTCGCGGCGAGCCTCCGGCCACTGGGCGAGGCAGGCCTCGATGCGAGGCCGGCGTTCGGCCGGTACGACAGTGTTCATGCTTTTCCTCCCGGTGGGGCGGCGAGCGCCCGGGCGAAGTAGGCTGCCTTTTCCATCGAGGTCGCGATGTCCATCTCCTCCACGAAGGTGCGAGGCGGCAACCGGAGCGGCGTCGGGGCGAAGTTCAGGAATGACCGCACCCCGGCGGCCAACATCGCATCGGCCACCGCCTGGGCCTCCGTAGCCGGAACGGTGAGGACCCCGACCGTGATGTCGAGCTCCCGAATCTTTTCCGCCATTTTGTCCATGCCGTAGGAACGGCAGCCGTGCAGCACCCGGTTCACCTTGGTCGGATCCGCGTCGAACGCCGCCACGATCGAGAGCGCCGGATGGCGCACGGCGAAGTACCCCAGGATGGCGCGACCCAGATTTCCGGCGCCGACGAGGGCGGCGTTCTGGCCGCCGGGAGCATCGAGGCACCGTCCGATCGCGCTCACGAGCAGGGCGACATTGTACCCGTGCGCCGGGCTTCCCGTGAATCCGATTCCCATCAGGTCGCGGCGGACCTGCGCTGCCGTCAGACCGCACAGCGCCGCCAGACGGTAGGAGTAGATCGTGGAGGGGCCGCCGGCCGGCTGCGACTCGAGCAGCCGGCGGTACTGGCTGAGCCTTCCGATCTGGCGCTGCGTCAAGGTGAGAGCCTGCGGGAGCCGGGCGTCGCCGGGATGGTCCGCCAGGACCGCACCGCTCGCCGATACCGGCCTTCTCACTCTCTGCGTCTTGCCAGCCATGCAGGTTCCTCTCCCATCCCGACCTCGGCGGCCGACCTGGTTGGCCGCTATTGGCATCGGCCGCTGCAACCGACGCCTGCAGATCCATGTCGTGTGACGTCCGTCACACTGTGAACTCATTCACAGATGATTAGACGACGGATGGCGTCATCTGACCAAGTGAATGATCTTAGCGACTTGAATCAGATAGACTTATGGCACGATCGCCGGCGACGGACGGCGCCGGCGTCTGCCGGGAACTGAAGCGGATCCCCCGGGGCTCCGGGTAGTGCCGTTTCCGTACCGCCCGGGCCTCCGGGACCTGAGACTCCACTTCCCGCCCCGCCCGGGCCCTGTCAAGATGCCGCGGCAAACGCCGTCGCACGCCACCCCCGGGAAACCGGGAAAGCTCAGGGAGCCAGTCATGCCCAGGGACTCCTACCGGGACTTCGCCGCCGTCTACGACGCCTGGCAGATGCTCTACCCCCGCGCGTTCTCGCTCGCCATCGCCCCCCGGGTGATCGCGGCGATGAAAGAGCACGTCGTGCCGAACAAGGTGCTGGCCGACCTCGCCTGCGGCACCGGCATCTTCCCGATCTGGTGGCAGAAGACCCATCCCTCCTGGACCGTGTACGGGACGGACCTGTCCCCCGCGATGATCGCAGCCGCGAAACGAGCCGCGAGGCGGGCGGTGAAACAATCGGAACCGCAGTCCGCAGGGCGCTCGGCGAGGCAACGGGGGAAGCAGGCCACGAAACCGCCGGCAGAGGAGCCTCGAAAGAGAGGAGTCGGTGGCCGTCCCCACCGCATTCCAACCCTTCTGGTTCAGGACATGCGCCGCTTCCGGCTTCCGCAGCCGGCCGGCGTCGTGACCTGCCTCTTCGACAGCTTGAACCACCTCACGCGCGAGGCCGACCTGGCCCGGACCTTTCGCGCCGTCGCCCGCTCCCTGGCCCCGCGCGGCCTCTTCCTCTTCGACCTCGTGGACGAGTTGGCGTTTCCTGAGGTCTTCACCGGAACATCGATCCTGGACGGCAAGGACCTGTTCGTCGGGCTCGACACCCATTACCGGGAGGTGCAGGGCCAGGGGATCGGCGAGGCTCAATTCACCTTCTTCCGGCGGGACAAGCCCGCGTGGAAGCGCCTCGAGTTCCGGATCCGCGAGCGGTGTTGGTACCGGGGCGAGGTGCGCGAGCTGCTGGCGCGAGCGGGACTCGACCTGGTCCGCCTCGACCGGATCGATCCCTACCGCTCGGCGGAGTTCTTCGTGCCGCGGACGTTCTGGATCTGCCGGCGCCACCGAGGCTGATCCCGTACCCGGTCCGCCCGCCTCCGTCATGCCGCGCTACACCCGGACGACCAGTAGCATCGAACGTCGCCGGATGCGCGATCCCGCGGGCAACTCGCTGCATCCAACCAGGGTCGTGGGTAGAGCGACACGGCCCGCTCGGTTGGGATGGCGCGCCGTGGCAACCGGGACTCAACAGGATGCCGAACATGAGAGTCGCGAGGCATGGAATCGGCCTGCTCCTTGGTCTCCTTGGTACGCTCGCGCTCACCATGGAGGGGTGGACTGCCATGACCCAGGAGCCGGCCGCTGCAAGCCCGCCCGCTTCTGAGGAACGACACGAGGAGGTGGTGACCCTGGGCGGTGGCTGCTTCTGGTGCCTGGAGGCAATCTTCATCGAGCTCCAGGGCGTTCGGTCGGTCGAGTCCGGGTACTCCGGCGGTCACGTCGCGGACCCGACCTACGAGCAGGTCTGTACCGGCACCACCGGGCACGCCGAGGTCGTCCAGATCACCTTTGACCCGCGCCTGATCTCGCTCCACGACCTGCTCTCGATCTTCTTCACCATGCACGATCCCACGACCCTGAACCGACAGGGCGCGGATGCGGGCACGCAGTACCGGTCGGTAGTCTTCTACCGCAACGACGCGCAGAAGGCGATCGCCCAGACGGTCATGAAGGAGATCTCCGCGGAGAAGCTCTGGGACCGGCCATTGGTTACCCAGCTCGTTCCGTTTTCGAAGTTCTACAAAGCCGAGAATTACCACCAGGGCTACTTCGACCGGAATCCCGCCCAACCCTATTGCCGAGTCGTCATCGAGCCGAAGGTGCGCAAGTTCCGGGAAAAGTACCAGGACCGGCTCGCGCAGCCGTGAGGCCGCCTCATCCGCGCTCCCCGTGCAACTCCAATCGGTCCACCGGAAACGGTGGCCGGGACAGGGGCCTCGCCGCCAGCGACAGCAGGAGCCATTCGTTGTCGTCACCTGCGATCCGATTGGCCTTGATGACTCCGCACTCTGTACATCGCTGCAGCACGCTCCACTCGCCGCTCCGGCGGGCTTGGATGGCGATCGGTTCCATTTCGCCACGACAGCCGGAGGCGCGGTCGCCCGGCCGGTCGTCGAGGTGAAGACTCCAAAGACACCGCGGGCAATGGTTCCGGTGTTGCGTACCCGCCGCCTGCGCCGCGACCGCCCAACCGCAGTGCCGACAGGTGAAGCTGTCGTGGGTATCGGCCGCCGCCGCCTCTGTGAAACCGCCGAGCCTGCAGTAGCTGCGATAGCGCGCTCGGTGGATCCGCCCCGCACGCACCGCCTCTTTCACCGCACAACCCGGCTCCTCGACATGCAGGCAGCCGGCGCCGAAGCGGCACTCCCCCAGCAGGGGCCGCATCTCGGGGAAGCAGCTCGCGAGCCGCTCGCGCGGGATCTCCCAGAGACCGAACTCGCGCACTCCCGGCGTGTCGATGATCCCGCCCCCTTCCGGCCACGGAAGCATCCGCACCTCGCTCGTGGTGTGACGCCCCTTCCCGGTCGAAACGCTGATCTCCGACGCGGCCAGGTCTGTTCCCAAAAGAGCGTTGATCAAGGTCGATTTCCCCGCACCGCTCTTGCCCGCGAGAACTGAAGTCCGCCCCCGGAGGCGGGAAGCCAGCGCCGCGACTCCCCGGCCGAGCGTCGCCGACACCAGGATCACCTCGTACCCCGCGGCCTTCTGCGGAGCCAATGTCGACAGGATCTCCTCTTCAGAGAGGAGATCCGCCTTGGTCACGCAGATGATGGCGGCTAGACCGTCGGACTCCGCCTCCACCAGATACCGGTCAACCAGGGCCGGATTGAGCGGAGGCTCGGCGGCCGAGGCGGCAGTGACCAGAAGATCGAGATTGGCGGCGATCACCTGCTCCTCCTCCTTCCGGCCGGCGGCATGGCGGGCCAGCTTGTTGCGGCGGGGGAGGATTTCGGTGATCTGCGTGAAGTCCGCGATCCCGCGGAGTACCACCTCATCGCCCACGACCGCGTCTGCGATGGAGGCGGCGGCACGCGCGAGGTCTTGTCCCTCCGACCGGGCGTCACGGAACGGCTTGGATGAGCGGCGGTCCCGGCCGGCGGGAGGCCGTCGTTCCCGGCCGGCCGAAGTCAGCCGTTCGCGTTCCCGTGCCCGGTCGACCCCACGACGGTTCTCTCCCCCTGCGGGATGGGATCGATGGCGAAGCGACCCGCTGGCGACGGCCTGGACGGTCCGTCCGTCGATGGATACCTCAAAGCGGTCTCTGAGTTTTCGCACGATCCGGCCGACGATCCGGCCGGACTGCTGGTGTTCGGAATGCAATGGAAAGCCCTCCGGTGATTGGTTCGCATGATGGGAAATGCGACGGAATGCGCCACATTCGTCCCGCGAACGGCCGAAGGGTCAGTAGGGTCGGCAGGCTGGGTCAGCGTGGAGTTCGGGAGCCTTGAACCTCGACTCTCAGCGGCCGCGCGCGGTGCAAGTGGATACGCCGGCAATGTCGAGCGTGAGAACGGACATCAGGTCTCCTTCTATGCCTAAGAACCCGCCGAGAGTGGCGAAGAGCGTCCGGGATCCGCAACCGCAGCCCGAATGCAGCGAGCACGATCGGGTGAGGCCCGGACGCGACGGAACACTCGATGATCCTACCGGGCCGCCGGCCGGGGCGTCAACGCGGCAGTGGGGCAGACGCTCTATCTGCTGGGCCGCGCCGGGGTCCCCGCGATCGTCGGCCGCCGTGCCGGAGCCGGCGGCGGCCTACGACCAACGGGAGTCCCCGGCGGTCAGCGATCGGCGCGGTGCGGCTCGCTCCCCGTCCACCGGCGACCGAATCCCAACAACACACTGCCATCTCGAGGTTTCCGCCGCCGGGACGACGACCTGAGAACGGGATTCTTATGGACAGGGCGCTCTCTCGGACCGACAATTCCTTGTTACGGCACGGGCAGCCTTGGCCACCCGGCGGATGTTCTCTCTCCGCCGCCGCGCCAAGGCGGCATCCGAGGATTTCGGCGGTTTCAGAGGAGTACGTCATGCCCTATATCATCACCGACGCCTGCAACAAGTGCGCGACATGCAAAGAGGCCTGTCCGTCCGAGGCGATCAAGGAAGGCGACCCGATCTACGTCATCAACCAGGAAGAGTGCATCGAGTGCGGCGCCTGCGTCAGCGAGTGCCCGAACGAGGCGATCAAGGAGCAGTAGGCCTGCGCGTATCCTTACCGCCCACTGTTTCGCGCGGCCATCCGTCGCCTTGACGGACGGCCGCACCTTTTTGAGGAGAGGAACCGGGTGAACCGGACCACCGACGCCCCCGCGGACCCCGCGCGCAGACCTCTATCCCTTCGCGAGGTCTTCACGGCATGGTATCCATTGGCGGCAAGCTGGCTGCTCATGGGTCTGGAACTGCCGGCGGTGAGCGCGATCATCTCGCGCCTGCCCGACCCGAAAGTGAGCCTGGCAGCCTATGGCGGCGTGGTGTTTCCGCTCTCCATGATCATCGAGGCGCCGATCATCATGCTCCTCTCGGCGTCGACCGCGCTTTCGCGCGACCGGCAAAGCTACCTGATGCTGCGGCGTTTCATGTTACGAGCCGGGCTGATTCTCACCCTTCTGCACGCGCTCATCGCCTTCACGCCGCTCTTCGATCTGGTGGTGGGACAGATCATCCGTCCCCCGGCGGATGTCCTGGCGCCGGCCCGCATCGGCCTCATGATCATGACGCCGTGGACCTGGTCGATCGCCTATCGCCGCTTTCAGCAGGGGGTGCTCATCCGGAGCGGCCGCTCCCACCTCGTCGGGATCGGCACCATGGTCCGGCTTGGCGCCAATGTCGTCGTCCTGGCCCTCGGAATGATCCTGGGGACCATACCCGGCATCGTCGTCGGCGCCACCGCCGTGGCGATCGGCGTGTTGAGCGAAGCGGTGTTCGCCGGCATCGCGGTTCGGCCGACCCTGCGCGAGCAGTTCGGCAACGCCGCCTTCCGGACCGTCCGGGACCTGATGCCGCGCAGCTGGAGCGCGCCGTCGAAATCGGCCCTGCCGAAGGCGGGCGAGGTTTCCGCCGGGTCCCGCCTGCTGTCGGGCGGCGTCCCGGATGCAATGGAGGGAGCGACGCCCGCGGGTCCGGCCGCGGCGGGCGGCAGCGCCCCGTCCGGCGGCTCGCTTCTCCCGCTGACTTGGAGAGCCTTCTTCGAGTTCTACATCCCGCTGGCGCTCACCTCGCTGCTGCTGATGTCGGCCGGTCCGATCGTCAGCGCAGCGGTGAGCCGGATGCCGCGCCCACTCGACTCCCTCGCCGTCTGGCCGGTAATCAACGGACTGACCTTCATCCTGCGTAGCCTCGGTATGGCCGTGAATGAGGTCGTGGTGGCCCAACTCGACCGGCCCGGATCGATCCGCAGCCTGCGGCGGTTCTCGATCCTTCTGGGAATCGTCACCAGCTCGCTCTTTGCCGTGGTGGGGTTCACCCCGCTGGCCCGGCTCTACTTCGCCCGGGTGACGGCGCTAACGCCGGAGCTGACGGCGTTGGCCACCCAGGCGGTGCGATTGGTCGTACTCATGCCCGGCCTTGGCGCACTCCAGAGCTGGTTCCAGGGGGTGCTGGTGCACAGCCGGCGCACGCGAGGAGTCACGGAATCGGTGGTGGTCTATCTGGCCGCCAACGTGGTCCTGCTCACGGCGGGGTCGTTCCTCATCGATGCGGCGGGGATCTTCGTCGGTCTGGGCGCCGTCGTCGGATCTGCCTTCCTCCAGCTCCTCTGGCTCTGGAAGCGAAGCCGCCCGGCGCTGCGCGCGTTGGCCACCGCAAACCCGGGCCGGTAACGCCTCACCCGGCGGCGAACCGCGCGGGAGCTCGCTCAGGCGACGGGGGGCGCCGCCCTACCCGGCACCCAATCCGCGTCCGGACCTTCCTCGTATGGCGGCACGACGACGAGAGAGTTCTCGCTGCCCCAGCAGTTCGGCACATACTTGTGGGCGGCCCGGTCGTTGAACCAGAGGCAGCCACACTTGTACTTGAACTCGAACTCACCGGGATTCAGCTTCAACACCGTTTGATACGTACCGTCCTTCTGCAGCTCCATCCGGTGGGACTCTTCATCCCAGCCGTTGAAGTCACCCACGAGAAAGACGGGCATGTCCACCGCCTGGTCGAAGACGAATCGGATCCAGCCAGATCCCAGGACTTCGATCATCGAATGCTTCTCCAGACCGAAAGACAGCAACCCTCGGGCGATTGGCAGAGTGCTCCATCCGCAAGGCAAAGCGGCGGAGCGGTGTCCAGAGGAGCCGGAAGTCGCATCTTGCTGCAGTCCCGGTCCGGGCGGGCGCCGGACCAGCTCCAAGCACATCCGAAGCCAGAGTGCGCCACCGGCGCGCCAAAGACAAGCGGGGATTTGCAGAGCGCTGGGGCCTCGTGAGATGGCGTATCCTGAGAGCGACCGCCCTCAGCGAGCGACCGATCAGCCGAAACCGGCGTTCCCGCAACTCGCGGCTTTCTCAGGAGAGCAACCGGAGGAGGAAGATGTCACCCGGCCGGCGACGAAGGCGGAGAGCTTCCGTTCCACGCGGGTCGACTCGCATTCGGGACACGGCAGAGGCTGGTCGCGCTCCTCCACTCTTCGCATCGTCTCGAACGTGTGGCCGCACTTGTGACAATGGTACTCGTACGACGGCATGGGCGATCGATCCCTCCTGGGGGGCGAACGGGTCTCCCCCGATACTGGTCATCGTGCAGCAGCCAGCTCGCGGGCCAGGTTGTTCCAGGCCCAGCTGGCCGGGGCCGTCTCTGCCCCCTTTGCGCAGAGAAGAGTAGCCAGGATCAGGCGCGCGCGAGAGTCACCGACGCGAAACAGGATCTCCGAACCCCGGCGCTCCTCGATCAGGACCGTGGCTCGGCGCAGCACGCCGAGGTGCAGGGCGACCGTGGAGATCGGGGCGCCGAGTTCCGCGGCGATCCGGCTCAGGCTCGACGGTTCGCGTGCGAGTCCGCAGAGGAGCCGCAGGCGCAGCGGGTGACCCAGCGCCTTCAAGAGGACGGCCACCTCCTCGAACCCGGGCTCACCGGCCGGGGGGTTCCGCCTGGCCTTGCGATCCATGGGGCTTCGCCTCCTGGGGTTGGGGAGCGGCCTCAGTGCCGGCTCCGCTGCCGGCTCCGGCGCCCGCGTCGGCGCCGGTCTGGCCGAGATTCACCCGGCATGTATCTCCCCCCGACCGGGAGAGGACCGATCCTCAGGTGGGAACGCCGAGACGCGGCAGGATGACCGACGTGAGCAGCAGATAGCCCACGACAAACAGCACGACCTTCAGGATCGCGGACCACTCCATACGTCCCTCCCGGGATTGGTTGCGGCTTTTCATGTAAATATGAAAACACATTTCCGCAAATGGTTCCAGGGAAAACCATCGCGGGAGCGATCCGCGCCGCGGCCGGGCGCGGCATCGCCCGACCGAAGGGTCTGAGGCACGGTGCCGGGCCGGGGTCTTTCGGTCTCCATGCGGCCCGTCGGCACGATCCGACGGTCTGCGGCCCGCGGATGGGCTATTGACGCATCCGGCTGCAGGGAAAGACGTTGCATCGTCATTGCCGTGGACTGATGATTGCCGGGCGCAGGATCGGCGAGGAGCGGGCCCGCTTGCGCGCCGAGACACGAGTTCGCAAGCGCCAGATCAGGCGGCACCGTCCGGGAGGACCGGCGACGATGCGGGATGGGATCTCGATCCCGGGGCGCCCGGGAAAGGAGCGAGCGATGCGGGGACTCCGGGACGGGCAAGGCCGGAGCGCCAGGGGCGCCGGACACTGGTTCATCGGATTGGCGGCGGCGGCCCTAGGAGTCGGAATCTCGCCGGCCGAAGCCCGGACCGGGCCTCCGTCCGCAATCTCCGCCGGCGTCCCGCCGGCCGCGGAGGCCGGTCGCGGTGACCGCCCGGCAACGGCGAATGCCACGGCCCGCGTCTATGAAGTCTCCGACACCGTCCAGGTCAGCGGCGAGCGGCTTCCGGCCGATCCTCGGCGCGCTCCCTACGCGATCACCGTGCTTTCCGGTGCGGATCTTCGTCTGGCCCGTGGGGTCGGAATCGAGGAGGCGCTGACAATGGCGCCGGGAATCCTGGCGCTGAGCCGCTCGGGCGGAACGGACGTTCGAATCACTTCGCGCGGCTTCGGAGCCCGGGGCGCGGGCGAACGATCCAACGCCGGAACCACTCGCGGAATCCGGATCCTGCTGGACGGATCGCCGCTCACCGAGCCGGACGGCCGGACGAGCCTCGACCTTGCGGATCCCGCGGCTCTGGAGCGAGTCACGGTCCTGCGCTCGAACGGGTCGGTCCTCTTCGGTTCGGCCGCGGGCGGGGTGATCGACCTCAGCACGACCTCGGACTTCCGCAGATCGTTCACGGCCGCCCAAGCCGGGGGCGGGGCGTTCGGGCTCCGGCGCTGGGTGGTTTCCCAGGGCCTGGCCGGTGGCCCGGTTCGGGTCAGCCTCGGTGGGAGCGGTTCCCGTTTCAACGGCTGGCGAGCCCACAGCGAGAACGAGAGGACGATCCTGCGGGGCTCGCTCTTCAGCGAGCCGACTCCCCGGGTCGACGCCGCGTTCCAGGTGGCCGGGACGCACAACCTCTCGCGAATTCCGGGCGCGCTCACCCGCGCTCAGGTCGCAAATCGCGACAGCGCCCGGGCCGCGAACCCGGACTTTGTGCACCGCGATGAGCGCCGGGACAACCGGATCCTTCGGGTCTCCACAAACGTCGAGTATCGGTACGCGCCCTCCCGTCTGCTGGAGATCGCCGGCTTCGTCGAGCCGAAGACCCTGCACCGTTCGGAGCGCCGCCGCTACCGTGACTTCCAGCGGATCCACGACGGTGCGAGCGTACGGCACGCCTGGAGCTTCGCTCCCTCGGCCCGGGTGGCGATGCGCTGGAGTGCCGGGTTCGACGGCGCCTGGCAGGATGGCTCCACGGTGTTCTACGACCTGGGGCCGGGGGGAACGCGCGGCACCTCCACCATGAGCGACAAGCGGGAGGCGATCCAGACGCTGGGCCTGTACTCGGAGGTCGAAGCCAGGATCGGACCGCGCTGGACGTTCGCCGCCGGCCTGCGCGGCGATCGGATCCGCTACGTCTATGATGACCACCTCGAGCCCTGGTTGAATTCGCGCAAGCTGCTCCGGGAGGTGACGCCGCGCGGGGCGGTTTCCCTCAGCGTCGCTGACGGACACATCGCGTGGGCGGCCGTCACCTCGGGGCTCGAAGCACCGGCGTTCAACGAGACCGATCCGCCGGCCGGCGTCCCGGCGGGACTCAACCCGATCCTGAAGCCGGCGCGCAGCCGCACGTACGAGGGTGGACTGAAGGGAAGCCTCTGCGGACCCAACGAGGCTGTCCGGCACCTCGATCGCGTTGCCGCGCGGATCGGCGACCTCCCGGGAGCCGGCGAAGCAACGGCAGAGGCCGTCGGTGCAGTGATCGAACCGCTGGTCGACGCGCTTTCCGGCCCAATCCGCAGCTGGACCTACGACATCGCCGCATACCGGGTCGAGGTGCGCAACGACATCATCCCCTGGGATGGCGGAGCCTACTACTTCATGGATGGGATGTCCCGCCGCCACGGCGTGGAAATCGCCACCGAGCTCCGTTCCGCGTACGGCTTTCACCTTTCGTTCTCGGGGGCGCTCTCGCGCAACAAGCACGTCACCTACCGTAATGAGCTGGGCAACTTCGATGGCCGGTGGTCGGCCGGCATCCCCGGACGCGCGCTGAACGGCGTCCTGCGCTGGGAGCCGCGAAGCGGGTTCTACCTGGAAGCCGCGGCGCGCCACCTCGGCCCCTACTACGCGGACGATGCCAACACCGCCCGCGTACCGGCCTGGACCGTCCTTGACGGCGCAGTCGGCGCCCGCGCGTGGATCGACGAGCTTCGCGCCGACGTGTCTCTCTCCGTGCGAAACCTGACCGATCGCCTGTACACCGAATCGGTGTGGGTGAACGGCGCCGACGGACGCTTCTATGAGCCGGGCCTTCCGCGCAACGTCGCAGTCTCGATCACCCTCCGCCGCGAGTAGGCTTGCCGGCCGATCCCGGGCCCGACCCCGGGCGACAGATCTCCAAAGCGCAACCGCCGCGCCGCACCTTCGTATCATACAGACTGGCGCGAACGTAGCTCTGCGCCGCCTGATCAGCCACCTGGAGGAGCAATGCCCCGGATCATCCCCGAACAATTTTTCGTGTCTCCAATGCGTTCCCCAATCCCCATGCGCGCCCCGAAACGTCGCCCGCCCATGGCGATCGGAATCCTCGCCATCCTGCTCGGGGGGCTTCCGCTGACCGTCTCCTCCGGCGCCTCCGCCGCGCCGGGGTATCTGCGCACCCCCGCGCTGCGGGGAGACCGGCTGGTCTTCGCGGCGGAAGGAGACCTCTGGACCGCCCGCGGCGACGGAAGCGGAGTCCGGAGGCTCACCTCCCATGCCGGTGACGAAGTGCTTCCCTGCATCTCGCCCGACGGAGCATGGATCGCGTTCGCGGGCGACTACGACGGGAATCGAGATGTCTTCGTCATCCCCGTCGAAGGGGGCGAACCCCGGCGGTTGACCTGGCACCCGAGCTTCGACGAGCCGGCCGGCTGGACTCCAGACGGCGACGGGGTTGTCTTCCGCAGCACTCGCGAGACCCCGGTCTGGCCTCCGGACATCTATCTCGTGCCGCTCCAGGGTGGAGAGCCGGAGAAGCTCCCGATCGGCGGCGCGCTTGACTTCTCGATCGACCCGCAATCCGGGCGCTACGCGTTCACCCGCAACGGCGGGGGGGAACCTGGAAGAGGTACCGGGGAGGCACGGCCGACGATATCTGGGTGGGCGACCCCGCACGGGCCGACTTCGCCCGCGTGACGACGTTCGCCGGAGCCGACACCGATCCGATGTGGAGCGGCGGCCGGATCTACTTCCTCTGCGACCAGGGCGGCACCATGAACCTCTGGTCGATGAACCCGGACGGCACCCAGCGCCAGCAACTCACCTACTTCGACACCTGGGATGCGCGCCAGGCATCGATCGATCCCACGACCGGGCGCATCGCCTTCACCCTGGCGGCGGATGTCCACATCTACGACCCGGCAAGCGGCACCGAGCACCTCGTGCCCATCGACCTGCCCAGCGAACGGGCCCTCACGCGGATCCGCTACCCCAACGCCGACCAGTTCCTCCGCAGCTACGCCCTCGCTCCCGAAGGAGATCGGGTGGCCATCGAGGCGCGCGGAGAGATCTACTCCCTACCGGCCAAGGACGGAGTCACGCTGCCGCTCACCTTCGGCAGTGGAGCGCGCGAGGATCGGGTCGCCTACGACCCCACGGGCGAGCTCGTGGCCTACATCACCGATGCCAGCGGGGATGAGTCCCTGGTTACCGCCGACGCCTGGGGACGCGGCCAGGTGAAGCAGATCGTTCCGCCCGGGGTGAGCGGGCACGCGTTCATGCCCGCCTGGTCGCCCGACGGCGCCTGGATCGCCTGGGGTGACCAGACCACCACCCTCTGGATCGTGAAAGCCGGCGGCGGTGAGCCGATCAAGGTCGACCGAACCGACCGTTGGGAGATCAGCGAGTACACCTGGAGCCCCGATGGCCGATGGCTGGCCTACAACCGGCCCGACACGTTCGGCCGCGGTGTGATCTACGTCTATGACACCAGGACTGCCCAAAGCCACCGGATCACCGACTGGACCACCGACAACCACACCCCGGCCTGGGACCCTGACGGCCGGTTTCTGTACTTCATTGGCGACCGGATCGTACAACCGGTGCTGGGCGACCTCGGCGACTTCGACCAGATCGAGATATCGCCGTCGCGGCCGTGTCTCGTCCTCCTTCGTCCCGACGTGAAGAACCCATTCGCGCCGGCCGAAGGAGCGCCTCCGGGTCCCGAAGACAAGGACGGAAAGGCAGGACCGGACGACGAGTCCAAGAATCAGGAGAAGGGCTCGAAGAAGGACGGAGCGCACAAGGACACCCACGGGAAGAAAGAGAAGCCCGAGCCGGTCGAGATCGACTTCGCGGGAATCGAGGATCGCATCGTGGAGGCGCCGGTCAAGCCCGGCCGTTACTTCGGGCTCGGCGCAACCAGCGGCAAGCTCTTCTACCTCTCGCTGGAACTCCGGCCGCTCTTCCAGGGCGACTTCGGCGATGACGACGATACCGGCGGCGGGACGCTCATCTCGTTTGACCTGGAGGAGAAGGAGGCCAAGCCGTTCCTGGCGGGGGTGCATTCGTTCGATCTGCAGCCCAAGTCGGGGAAGATCGCGGTCCGCAAGGCGAACCGCGGCGGTCTCTTCGTCTTCGATGCCGACTCGCCGCCCGGCGACGGCCAGGACAAAGGGAAGGTCTCGACCGGCGATGTGGTGATCGAGCTCGACCCACGCCAGGAGTGGCAGCAGGTCTACTTCCAGGCCTGGCGAAGACTCCGCGACCACTACTGGGACCCCGGGATGCATGGCGTCGACTGGAATGCGGTGCGCGATCAGTACGCCACCCTCTTGCCCCGCCTGGGCACGCGCTCCGATCTGGGAGACCTCATTGCCGAGATGATCGGCGAACTGGCCACCTCCCACACCTACGTCTGGGGCGGCGACCGCGGGGCGAGCGTGCCCCAGGTCTCCACCGGCCTGCTCGGCGCGCAGCTGACACGGGAAGGAAACGCCTTCAAGGTCGGACGGATCTATCGCGGCGCTCCCGCGGATCGAGTCCGCTCGCCCCTGGTCGAGCCCGGCGCCATGGTCAGGGAGGGCGAATACATCCTGGCCGTGAACAACCGGACCTTCGCCCCGGACCTGCCGTTCGAAGCTCTTCTGGGCGGTCTGGGTCGCAAGGAAGTCCTGCTCACCGTAAACAGCAAGCCGACCCCCGAGGGGGCGCGCAGCGTCGTGGCGACCGCCATGTCCGGCCCCGAAGAGTCCGGTCTCCGCTATGCCGACTGGGTGCGCCGCAACCGGGAGTACGTCGCCGAAAAGACGGCCGGCAAGATCGGATATCTCCACATCCCCGACATGGGGGGACGCGGGCTCAAGGAGTTCGACACCTGGTTCTACCCGCAGCTCGACAAGGAAGGGATGATCATCGACGCCCGGTGGAACGGCGGAGGGTTCGTCTCGCAGCTCATCCTCGAGCGACTGATGCGCCGGCTCATCTCGTTCGATCGTGCCCGCAGCGGCGGCGTCATGACCTATCCCGCCCGGGTGTTGAACGGACCCTTTGTGGTCCTGACCAACGAATACGCCGGGTCGGATGGCGACATCTTCCCCAAGGCGATCCAGTTGGCCGGCCTGGCTCCGGTCATCGGAAAGCGCTCCTGGGGCGGCGTGATCGGCATCCGCGGCGCCTGGGAGCTGGCGGACGGGGGAGGCGTGACCAGCCCGGAGTTCGCCTGGTGGCAGCCGGAAGGCGGCTGGGCCATCGAGAATCACGGAGTGGACCCGGACATCGAGGTGGACAACCTGCCGCAGGAGCTGGGCCGCGGGATCGATGCCCAACTCGACCGCGGAGTCCAGGAGGTCCTGCGCCTGCACCGGGAGCACCCCCCGGTGAAGCCGGAGTTCGGTCCCGCGCCGAACCACAGCCGGAAGGCGTACCAGCATGAGCGGTAGGCCGAGGCCCGTTCTTGACCGCACGGCGAACGCGGACCCACAATCACAGATCGTTGGTCCGGCAAAGGCTAGACGCAGGAAAGGATCGCACCCATGACTTCCTCCCAGGGCTACTACCGGCACCCCACCATCCACGGCGACACGGTCGTCTTCGTAAACGAAGACGATCTTTGGAGCATCCCGGTCGCGGGCGGCATGCCGCGGCGGCTGACCGCTACGCCGGGGGTCGTGGTCTTTCCCGCTCTGTCGCCGGACGGCACCCAGGTGGCGTTCAGCGCCCGGGATGAGGGTCCGCTCGAGGTCTACTGCATGGACGCCGAGGGAGGGCCTCCGCAGCGCCTGACCTGGCTCGGCGCGACCAGCGTGGTCTCCGGCTGGATGCCCAACGGCCGCTCGGTGGTCTTTTCCAGCGACTGGCGCCGCGCGTTCCCCAAGGAGCAGATGCTGCATGCGGTACCGGTTGACGGCGGCGCTCCGGTTCCCCTGGATCTCGGGCCGGCCCGCGCGATCTCGTGGCAGCTCGACGGCCGAGGCGTCGTGCTCGGCCGAAACTCGGGCGATCCGGCGCGCTGGAAGCGCTACCGGGGCGGCACGGCGGGCACGATCTGGATCGATCGGCAAGGCAACGGCGCCTTCACGCCGCTCCTGAAGCTCGCCGGCAACCTCGCCAACCCGATGTGGATCGGAGACCGGATCTGGTTCCTTTCCGACCACGAGGGGTACGGCAACCTCTATTCCTGCACTCCGGGCGGTCGCGGCCTGCAGCGACACACCCACCACGAGGACTACTTCGTACGCTTCCCGGCCACGGACGGACGGCGCATCGTCTATCACGCCGGCGCCGATCTCTATGTCTTTGACCCGGCCGAGGACAAGACTCGCAAGGTGGATGTCCGCCTGGCCAGTCCCCGGGCCCAGCGGGCCCGCAAGTTCGTCTCCGCAAGCCGCTGGTTCGAAGGTGCGGATCTGCACCCCAAGGGACACTCCATAGCCACCGTGCACCGCGGCGGGCTATTCACCATGGGGCTATGGGAAGGCGCCCCGGTGCGCCTCGGCCACGCGTGCGGCGTCCGCTACCGGCTCGCATCCTGGTTGCCGGACGGTGAGCGAGTCGTGGCCGTGACCGATGAGGGCGGCGAGGAGTCCCTGGTCGTTCTTTCCGCTGTTTCCAGCGCCGCCGTCGGGGTCGCGCCGGCCGGAAAGGGCCGGGCGGCCCGAGGCCGCGCCGCGCGGGGCGCGGAACGCCCGGAGTTCGGTATTCTCAAGCGGATCGCCGGCGATTTCGGCCGCGTCATCGACCTGGCGCCCGCACCCCACGGGTCGGAACGGGTGGCTTTCACAAATCAGCGTTACGAGCTGGTCCTGGCCGACCTGAACACGGGCAAGCTCCGGACCATCGAACGCAGCGCCCACAACCGGATCTCGGGGTTCGCCTGGTCGCCCGACGGCCGGTGGCTCGCGTACGGGTTTGCCGAGGGCGAGCGCAACAGCTCCATCCATCTGTGCGAGACGGCTACCGGCAAGGTCACACCCTTGACCCGGCCCGACTTCACGGACGTCCAGCCGGCCTTCGATCCGGACGGGCGCTACCTGTACTTCATCTCCTTCCGGATCTTCGACCCGATCTACGACAGCCTCTACTTCGACCTCGGCTTCCCCAAGGGAAGCCGGCCGTTCCTGCTGACCCTGCGCCGGGACCTGCCGTCCCCGTTCGCCGCGGCCACGAAGCCGCTGCGCGCTCCCGGCGCCCCCTTGCCCAACGGCCCGGACGACACCGAGAAGAAGGACGCGCCGAAGGCCCCGCCCAAGGTGGAGATCGACCTCGACGGCATCGCGGATCGCGTCGTGGCCTTCCCGCTCCCGGAGGGGATCTATACCGACGTCGGAGCCACGAAGAACCGGGTATTCTTCACCTCCGTGCCGCCGGAGGGAAGCCTCGATCTGAACTTCATGGACACCTCCGAGCCGGCGGCCAGGGCGCTGCTGCAGGTGTGGAGCTTCGAGGATGACAAGGTCGAGACGGTGGTCGACCGCTGCACCTCCTTCCGGCTCTCCCTCGATGGCAAGGCGTTGGCGGTGCGGGCGGGCAACCGCCTGCGGGTCCTGGGCTCGGGGAACAAGCCGGACGGCAAGCCCGTCAAGGACGAGCCGGGGCGCGAGACCGGCTGGATCGACCTTGATCGGATCCGTCCTCTGGTCGAGCCGGCCCTGGAGTGGCGACAGATGTTCCGCGAGGCGTGGCGACTGCAGCGTGACCAGTTTTGGACGCCCGACATGTCGGGGCATGACTGGGTGGCGGTGTACAAGCGCTACCTGCCGCTGGTGGACCGCTGCGGCACCCGTTCGGAGTTCTCCGACCTGGTGTGGGAGATGCAGGGGGAGCTGGGGACGTCACACTGCTACGAGATGGCCGGTGACTACCGGCCCGGCCCGACCTGGATGCACGGGTTCCTCGGGGCTGACCTGGAGTGGGACCGGCGGCGACAGGCGTGGAAGATCACCCGCATTCCGCGGGGGGACTCCTGGAACCCGAGGTCCGGCTCCCCCTTGGCGGCGCCCGGCTTGAACATCGAAGCAGGGGACGAAATCCTCGAAGTGGCCGGCCTGCCGGTCAACGCGGAGATCTCCCCCGACGAGCGACTCGCCAATCAGGCCGGCAAGGAGGTCCAGCTGGTCATCCGTACCGCCGGCGTGGCGTCCCGGCCGGCCGCCCGCAAGGGACGACGCGCGGCTCGGGGGGAGGCTCCTTCCGGCCGGGTGCCCGGAGCGGTGCGCACGGTGGTGGTGAAGACACTCTCCTCCGAGTTCCCGCTTCGCTACCGCGATTGGGTGGAGGGAAACCGGGCCTGGGTGCACAAGACCTCCGGCGGGCGCGTCGGCTATGTCCACCTGCCCAACATGGGACCCCTCGGCTACGCCGAGTTCCACCGCTATTTCATGGCCGAGGTGAACCGGCCGGGCCTCCTTGTCGACGTGCGGTATAACGGCGGCGGGCACGTCTCGCAGCTCATTCTCGAGAAACTGTGGCGCAAGCGCATCGGCTACGACGTCAGCCGTTGGGGCACCCCACAGTCCTATCCGATGGACGCGCCCATGGGACCCATCGTGGCGCTCACCAACGAGTACGCCGGCTCCGACGGCGACATCTTCTCGCACGGGTTCAAGCTGTTGAAACTCGGACCGCTGGTGGGCAAGCGGACCTGGGGCGGCGTCATCGGAATCTGGCCGCGCCACTCCCTCGTCGACGGCACGCTCACCACCCAGCCCGAGTTTTCCTCATGGTTCCAGGACGTCGGCTGGGGCGTGGAGAACTACGGGACCGACCCGGACATCGAGGTGGAGATTCGTCCGCAGGATTGGGCCGCCGGCGAGGATCCGCAGATCGCCCGCGCCGTGGCCGAGGTGGAGAAGCTCATCCGAAAGCTCAGGCCCCGTGTGCCGGAGCTGAAAGGCCGACCCCGGATCAACCCCGCGAAGTTGCCGCGGGCAAAGTAGGCGCCAGACTGCCCCTGGCCGCAGGCCAGGCGAAGGAGGTTCCCGGTGATCTCTGTCTGCGACCCCCGCTCTGCGCGTCGGCGGCGCGCGGAGGCGTCGTCGCTCGTCCGGTATGGACTCCTCGGAGTTACGGGATGGCTTGGAATCCTTGGATTCCCGGCGCTCGCCTCTGCGGAGGCGGTCGCGGCGAGTCGGACATCGGCGCAGCGTCCGAGTCGTCCCGCCTTCGCGCCGCCCGCCATCTTCGAGCGGGTGGAAGAGTTCCGGCTGGACAACGGAATGCTCTTTCTGCTGCTCCCGCGGCACGAGGTGCCGATCGTGAGCGGTCGCATCCGATTTCGATGCGGCAATGTAGACTGCCCTGCCGGCCGCTCCGGAGTGGCGCACATGTTCGAGCACATGGCATTCATGGGTACCGATCGGATCGGCGCGAAGGATCTTCCGGCCGAGCTGGCGGTGGAAGACAGCCTGAAGGCGGTCGGTCGCGCGCTCAGCACCGAGGTGGCACTGCGGGAGAAGGCGGACACGACCCGGGTGCGCCTGTTGAAGGCGGAATTGGACCGGCTGGGGGAGCGGCAGTATGCCCTCACCAACCTGAACGAATTCAGCCGGCTCTACGACCGCTATGCCTACTACTTCAACGCCTGGACCAGCCCCGACTTCACCAGCTACGAGACCGACGTGCCGGCCAACGCCCTTGAAGTCTGGATGTTGATGGAAAGCGAGCGGCTGCAGAACCCATCCTTCCGGGGTTTCTATCGCGAGCGCGACGTGGTGATCGAGGAACGTCGGGAAGGCGAAGACGATCCCACCGACCAGGCGTGGGAAGCGCTCAACGCCACCGTTTTTACCGCGCACCCCTACCAACTGCCGGTCATCGGCTACATGAGCGACCTGCAGACCCTGACCCAGGAGGCGGCCGAGGAGTTCTACCGCACCTGCTACGTTCCCGGCAACGCCGTCTGCGCGCTGGTGGGAGACTTCGACCCGGCCGAAGCCAAGCGCCTGATCGCGGCGTACTTCGGCGACATCCCCGCCGGTCCCGCGCCGCCGCCGGTGCGCACGGTCGAGCCCCCCCAGCGGGGCATGCGGAGAACGGTGCTGCGGCAGGGCACGGAGCGCGAGATGTTCCTGGCCTTTCACGGATTCGTTCCGACCGATCCGCGGTACGTCACCGCAATGCTCCTCGCCGATGTCCTCAGCCGGGACATCACCAGCCGGCTTGACCGGCGGCTGGACATCGAGGAGAAGGCCGCCACCAGCGTGTGGGCAACGGCCTCCGGCTTGGGCGACCGCTATCCGGGGATGCTGCTGATCCATGCCAAGCCGCTCGAGGGGTTCACCAACGAGCAGATCGAGGCCATGACCTGGGAGGAGCTGTCCGGGGTCATCTCGAACCCGGTCACCTCGGAGAAGCTCCAGGAGATCCAGGCCTCGCGGCGCAAGCGGTTCTACCGGCAACTCGTCACCAGCCCCGCGTTGGCGGACTTCCTGGTCGATGGCCAGATGGTGTACGGCGACTGGCGGCAGGCCATCGACGTGGTGCGAAAGACCGACGAGACCACGGCCGCCCAGGTCACGGCCCTGGCGCAGGAGCTGTTCACCCCGGATCGGGCCAACGTCGTTCTGGTCGAGCCGGAATCCCCCGGGGCCTTGGACCAGGGAGGGAACCGCTGATGCACCCGACGCCATGCACCCGACGCCGGCCCACCGCAAGTCGGCGAAGCGCCCTCGCGATCCTCTTCTTGCTCCTGGCCATTCCGGGCGTCGAACCCGCCGCCCGGGCCCAGACGCCCCGGCACCCCGACGACCTCACCTTGCGCCCGCTGACCCCGCAACCGATCGGCGCCGAGCAGACCAGACTGCCGTGCGGCATACCGGTCGTGCTCCAGGAGAGCCATGATCTGCCGATCCTCGATCTGACCATCCAGTTCAAGATGGGCACCCGCTACCTGCCGGCGGAGAAGCACACCGCCTGTGGGTTGCTCGGCAGCCTCTGGCGGGACGGCGGAACGACGGCGATCCCTCCCGACTCGCTGGATGCGGTGCTCACCGCCCTGGATGCCTCCGTGAACGCCAACGTCTGGGCGCGCACCGGGGGAGTATCGGTGAGCCTCAGCCGGGAGGATGTGGAGAAGGCGTTGCCTCTCTGGCGCAACGTGGTGACGCATCCCGGATTCGACGCCGGGCGCCTGGCGCGAGCCAAGGCGAACCGCCTGCAGGATCTTCAGGCGATCAACAACGATCCCAAGGCGATCGCCGACACGAGGGTCGGCTGGCTGATCTACGGTCGGGAGTTCCCGACGTCGCGGCTCGAAACGCGCGCCGACATCGAGGAGGTCACGGTTGCGGACCTGCAGGGCCTGCACCAGCGTTTCGTTCGACCCGAGAACGCGTTGATCGGCGTGAGCGGAGACTTCGAGCGAGGGCCGATGCTCGCCTTGTTGGACCGGCTCTTCCGCGACTGGACCGTGGCGGGCCCGTTCGAGGCGCCGGTGATGGAACCTTGGGTCGCGAAGCCGGAGCCCGGGGTCTACCTCCTGCGCGGCGACTATGAGCAGAGCCAGATCCGGGCCGCGCGCATCGTCGACCTGACCGACGCGTCACCCGACCTGGCTGCGGCCAACCTGCTGAGCTCCGTCCTGGGGTATCAACGGATCTTCTACCGCACCCGCGAGGAAGGCCTGTCGTATGGCACCTTCCTTTCGCTCAACGTCGGCCTGGAGAGGACCCTGATCCGGGCGGCCGGCTCCGGGCGAGGCGAGGCGACTCTCCCGTTGCTGCGCGCCATTCTCGAGGAGACAAAGCGGATGGGAGCGGATCCCGCGAGCGGGCCGGAACTGGAGTCGGCCAAGGTCCCGGTGATCGGCGCGGAGGTTCGCACCGGCGAGACGCCCGCGGCGCTGGTCCAACGCACCGTCGGGGACATCCTGCTCGGCCGACCGGCGGACTACCGACCGCAGTACCTGAAGCGCCTGCAGGCGGCTACCGCGGAGGATCTGACCCGGCTCGCGCACCAGCATCTCGCGGCAGACGACTGGGTCATCCTGGTGCTGGGCAATCCCGAGCAGTTCGGGGAATCGCTGGAGAGCCTCGGACGCGGCCCGGCCCGCGAGCTGGAGCCGGTGAAGTTCGGAGAGTAGCAGCCCGCCTCCGGCTTCGGCCCCGACCCCGCCGCGTGGAAGCTCACTCCGACGCGGGGAGGGTCACCGCCGGCGCCAGCAGCATGTACATGACTGGCGTGACCAGGCGGGCCAGCAAGGTGGAACTGATCAGTCCGCCGATCAACACCAGGGCCAGCGGCGAATAGAGTGACGACTTCTGCACCGCCAGCGGCAGGAGTCCGCCGACCGCCGTCATGGTGGTCAGGAGGATCGGGAGGAAGCGGATCTTCCCCGCGCGCTCCACCGCTTCCCGCACCGACACTCCTTCCGCACGGAGCTGGTTGGTGAAGTCGACCAGCAGGATGCTGTTCTTGATCTCGATGCCGATCAAGGCGATGAACCCGATCATCGAGGTGAAGGAAAGTGTGTATCGCGACAGGAAGAGCGCGAGCAGACCGCCGACCACACCCAGCGGGATGACCGAAGCCACGATCAGGGTGCTCCTGAAGGTACCGAATTCGACGACAAGAATCGCGAGAATGATGAACACGGTCACGATGATCGCCGCGGTGAGGCCCCCGAAACTCTCCTGACGGCTCTCGATCTCTCCCGCCGGGATGACCCGGTAGCCGGACGGAAGCCGCCGCGCGTCGATCCGCTTCAGCACCTCTCGAGTCACTCGATCGGTGTTGAATCCGCTCTTCACGTTCGCCGCGATGGTGACAGAGCGCTCTCGGTTGTAGTGCTGGATCACCGGCGTGGTCGATTCGAGCCGCACCTCGGATACCTGGCGCAGGGGTACCGGGGCGCCGGTGACCGCCGTCAGGTAGAGCCGATCGAGCGTTTCCAGGCGCGCCGTGCCGTCGAGGCCGGCTGGCGCCGCCGGCAGCCGCACCCGGATGGCGTAGTCCTGCCCGTCAGCCTCGCGCACCGAACCCGCCTCATAGCCGGCCAGGGCCATGCGCACGGCGCGATCGGCCTCCACACTCGGCACGCCGTAGAGTCCGGCTTTCCGCCGATCCACCACCACACGGACATCGGTGGTCTTGAGCTGAAGGGGATTGACCACGTTCCAGGTGCCGGGCGTCGCTTCGAGGTCCCGTTGCAGCTCCGCCGCCAGCGTGCGCAAGGAATCCAGGTTCTCCCCCGTCACCCGCAGGGCAATCGGCGCGTCGATCGGCGGTCCGTTCTCGAACAGCTTCACTTCGATGCGGGCGTTGGGGTAGCGATCGAACGCGCCCTGCAGCGAGTCGATCAGCGCCGGCGTCCGCCGGGCGTCGTAGCGGCGCAGGAGCACGAAGAGCTCGGCGAAGTTCGCGCGCTCGCTCTCGGGCCCCACGTTGTAGTAGACGAACGGGTTGCCGTGGCCCACGTTGGCCAGCACGTCCCGCACCTCGGGGCGCGTGCGCAGAACCGACTCGACAAAACGCGCCGCAGAATCGCTCTCGGCCAGACTGGAGCCCTGCGGCGTGGTGATTCGAACCAGGAACTGCGGCGTATCGGCCTTGGGGAAGAGGCTGAATCCGATCACCGGCACCAGCGCCAGACTCGCCCCACACAGCAGACCCGCCGCCAGCACCGTCCGTCCCGGGGCGCCGAGAGCCCGGTGGAGCCACCGTCCGTAGGTGAAGTCGATGGTCCGATTCAGGCCCCGCAGTACGCGGTTCCCTTCCGGGTTCTCCCGGCGCGAGAGCAGACGGGAGGCCAGGAACGGCACGATCGTCAGCGAGACCAGCAGCGAGGCCAGGATCGTGAAGATCACCGTGGCCGGCAGAACCCGGATGTACTTCCCGGCATGTCCTGGGAGCACGAGAAGGGGGATGAAGGCCGCGATGAGCGTGGCGGTGCAGCCGAGGACGGCAACCGTGATCTGCCGGGTGGCCGCGACCGCCGCCGCCGCCCGCGCCGCCCCGGCCCGCAGGAACCTGGCGATGTTCTCGACCACCACGATGGAGTCGTCGACCAGAAGCCCCAGGGCGATGACAAACCCCACGATGCTGAGCTGGTTGATGCCGAATCCGGTGACGTGCAGAAGGGTGACCCCGATGGCCAGCGAGAGCGGGATCGAGATCATCACCACCAGGGACGCCCGCCAGCCCAGCGGCAGCAACGTGACGAGGACCAGTAGAATCGCGATCAGGAAGTCCTCGGCCAGGCGGTCCAGCCGGTGGCTCACATTGACACTCTGGTCAAACGGCCGCACCAACTCCATCCCCGCGGGCAGCGAGCGCTCGAAGGCCTCCAACTCACCCCAGGCGGCGTCCCGGACATTCCCGATGCGGCGCCCGGGCTTCATGTTGGCGGTCACGAAGACCGCGCGGTGCCCGTTCCAGCGAGCGAGGTGACGCAGGTTTTCCGTTCCCCAGGCCACGTCGGCGACGTCTCCTACGGTCACGATGCCGCGTCCGTCGCTCCCCACGACGGTCCCGCGGACCTCCTCCGCATCGCGATAGCTGCCGCTGGTCTTGACGCTGAAGCGGCGGCGCCCCGCATCCGCGGTGCCGCCGGGGATATTGGCGCTCTCGCTCTGAATCGCCTGGATCACCTGGGTGGGCGGAATCCGTAGGGCCGCCAGTCTGCCCGGGTCCAGGGCCACGCACACTTCCCGCTCCGGACAGCCCCAGCGCTCCACGGTCTTGACGCCCGGAACCCGCTCCAACCGGTCCTGCAAGCGCCGCGCCTCGACTTCCAGATCGCGGTAGGGGCGGCTGTCCGACACCAGAGCGAGTTGCATGATGTTCACGTTGGAGAGATCCCACCGCGTCACTTCCAGCCGGAGCAGGTCGGCCGGCAGAGCGGGACGCAAGGCATTCACCTCACGAACCACCTCATCGTGCTTCTTGTCGGGATCGGACTTCGACTCGAATTCGACCGCGATCACCGCCACCCCGTCCTCGATGGTGGTCTTGATCGACTTGACGTCGTCGAGCTCGTTGATCCTGGACTCGACCGGATCCACCACCAGCTGTTCGAGATCGATCGGCGTCGCGCCGGGATGGACCGCCACGATGGAGAACGCGGGAATCGGGAAGATCGGGTCCTCGGTGAGCGGAATGGTCCGCAGAGAGGAGATCCCGAGCGCGGCCAGCATCAGGAAGAGGACAACCGTCAGCTGCGGGTTCTTCACGGTGTAGCCGGAGATGCCCATCTCCTCCTCCTACTGCCCGTCGGCCAGGCGGACACGGGAGGATTCGGTGAGGTAGGCGGCGCCATCCGTGACCACTCGCTCCACACCCTCCAGCCCGGCGCTGACCGCAACGCGTTCGTCGAGGAGGTACGCAACCTGTACGGCGCGCCGGCAGGGCGCCTGCCCGGGATCGAGGCTCCAGACGATCGCCTGGTCGCCGTCGCCTTCGAGAAGCGCCAACACCGGGATCAGGCGCACCGGACGCGCCTGAGACGGGCGGATCGAGACATCCGCGACGAGACCGGATACCAGGACCGCGCGGCCATCCGCCCCCGCGACCGGCTCATCGAGCCCGATCTCGGCCTCGTAGGTCCCGGCCCCCGGCGCCGCCGCCGCCCCCAGACGGGTGACGCGGCCGGCCCACTTCCGACCAGGGTAGGCATCAAAGGTGATCTCCGCCGAATCGCCTGCGCTCAAGCGCACGATGTCTCGATCCGGAATCCCCACACGGACGACCTGGCCTCGGGACGCCGCGCCGAAGAGCAGCACCGGGGTTCCCGGCGCAACCAGTTGACCCGGTTCGGCGAGCCGGCGCAGAACCACACCGGCCGCCGGCGCCGTGATGGAAGCGTGCCGCTGGTTGAATTGCGCGATCCGCAGGTCGCTCTGGGCCACCTGTTGCCCGGTCTCGGCGTTCTCGAGTTGCTCGGGCGTGATCACGCTGTCGGCGCTCAGGGCGCGGGCGCGAGAGAGATCCCTTTCCGCCTTCGCGGCAGCGGCCCGAGCCTTCGCCACCGCGGCATCGATCTCGGAGAGCTCGAGCACGGCGAGCCTCATGCCGGCGGGAACAACCGTGCCTTCCTCCACCGAGATGCGGGCGATCACTCCGCCGATCTTGAACGACAGTGGGATCTCCTCCTTGGCGTAGAGCGCGCCGGTGGCCTGCACCGGCCGGGCCAGCATGGTGTCGACCACCGCCTCCGTCCGCACCAGCACTTCGACCTCCGACCTGGCCTCCGGCGGGCGGCGCGCACCGCAACCGACGACCAGCGCCGTCACCGCCACCAGGGCTCCGATCCCGAACTCCCTCGGTATCCTGCGCGGACCCGTCACGGCCGGCCTCCTTCCCTCGTCGATTCTGCCGGGTAGATCGCGGCGGCCCGGTCGAGTTCCGCACAGCACTGCCAGTAGTCGAACGTGCAGAAGACCTCATTGAGATCGGCGTTGGTATGACTGGTGCGCGCGTCCAGGAGCTCCAGGAACGAAGCAGTCCCGTTGGCATGCCGCCTGGCAACCAGGTCGTAGGTCCGGCGCGCGGCCAACTGTCGCTCTCGCGCGCCGTCCAGCGCATCGCGGGCAACCCGGGCCGCCTCCCATGAGGTCCGGACATCCAGCGCCACCCGCTCGGCCGCATCCCGCTCGATGCTCCGAGCCCGCTGCATCCCGGATTTCGCCTGCTGCCGCCGGGCCTCGCGTTGGCCACCGTCGAAGAGGGTCCACTGCATGACCAACGACGCGACGAGGTAGTCTTCGTCGCCGTTGAACCGGTACTCCTCTCCCTGCACGCCCCAGTCAAGCACCCCGACCAGGGACGGCAGGTAGCCGGCCTTGGCCAGGGCCAGCTGCCCCCCGGCCACGCGCGCCCCTGCGCGCGCCTGAGCCAGCTCCGGGCGAACCGCACCCGCGCGGGCCAACGCGGAGTCGAGCGACACCCGGAGCTCCAAGCCCAGCTCCTCCGGCGAGTACAACTCCACCGGCGCGTCGAGCGACCGACCGAGCAAGGCGTTCAGCGACTGCCTCGACGCGTCCGCGAGGCGCCCGGCTTCACGCCGCTTCTGCTCGACTTCGCTGCGATCCGCCCGCGCCCGCAACACCTGATCGGGGGTCGCGGCGCCGTTTCGCAGGAGCGATTCCTCCACCCGCACGACCTCGCCGACCAGCACCAGGGCGGAGTCGTAGAGCTCAGCCAGGCGCAGAGCCCGGGCGTGCTGGAGATAGCCGATCCGGATGTCCGCGGCCAGTCGCCGTTCTGCGGCCTCCAGCGCTCCGCGTTGGGCGTCACGCGCGCCGGCCCGGATGCGCCGGACCGCCGGGATCGCCGGCTCCACCAGCGGCTGGGCCAGCCGCAACGATGTCTCCTGTCTGGACGGCAGCTTGAGCTCCACGTCGGTCGGAAACGCCGGCTGCGCGAGCAGCTGGTTGAGCGCCCCGAACGCCGGGTTCATGAGCCGGCCGAAATCGGTGATGTTGCCGGACCGGTCCGACAGTCGCGCGTGCAACGAGACCGACGGGAAGAACTGCCCCACCGCCTCGCGAACCGCCGCCTCCGATCCGGCCAGGGCCAGCCGCTCCTGCTCCAGCGCGCGATTGGCGGCCAGGCCCTCCTGCACCAACGCGTCCAGCCCCCCCGCCGCCCGCGCGGCGGCGGAATCCCCGGGCGGGCGACCGGAAAGCATGAGCAGAATCAAGGCGCCGATCGCGGCTCGGGCAGCCGCCCGCCGCCGCCACACCCGATTCGGCCCTCGGAGCATCCCCGCTACGTGTCTTTCGTCCACGTCCTACCTCGGTGTTCTGCCGGCGATCGCCGCTGTGGGGCCCGCCATCGCGGCCCGGACCGAAGCCCCGATCAGGCCGCGGGCGCCCGGCGCATCTCCTCCGCGGTTGTGAGTATTATTGGAGCAAATATTCCACTTGTCAAGAGTGGAGTTTTCGCTCACATTTGTCCGAGGGACCCGGCGGATCGCCGGGCGGCCCCGGGAGGAGGAGACGATGGCCACCACCAGACAGATCGGTCCGGGGAACGGCCGGAGATCAAACCCGCGGAGAAATCGCCGCTCCAGCCGCAAGCCGAGCCAGGATCGGGGCCAGCGGAGGTACGAGGCGCTGCTGGACGCCGCCGAGAAGGTGATTGCCGAAGTCGGCATCGCACAAGCCACGACCAACGCCATCGCCGCGCGCGCGAAATCCGGAATGGGATCGCTCTACCGCTTCTTCCCCAACAAGGAAGCGATTGTTGCCGCCTTGGCCGACCGCTACCTGAACGCCATGCGGCCGATCACCCAGTATGCGGCCCATCCCGAGTTGCGGAGTCTTAGTCTGGCGGCCATGGTCGACGCGATCATCGACCCCTTGGCGGAGTTCTTCCGGAAGGCGCCGGCCTACAGCCACGTCTTCCGCGCCACCGACGCCGTCGGGTCGGCCGGAGAGTACGACTGCGACCTTGCGGAAGCAGTGGTCCAGAATGTCGAGGCGGTGATCGCGGCCCGCGTCCCGCGCGCCGCTCCCAAGCAGCGCCGGGTTCACGCCCTTGTCTCGGTGGAGCTGGTTCACCATATGCTGGAGTTCGCGTTCCAGTCCCCGCCCGCGCGGCGCCGCGCCATCATTCTCGAGACCAAGCGACTCCTGGCGCTCTATGCCGAGATGATCCACAAGAGAGACGACCCGTTGCTCCGGTTGCGCCACGCCCGGCGCTCGTAGCCGAACGGTCGGACGCGCCGTCCGGACAAGCCGCCACCCACGATCGTCGCGACGGTCGCACCCGGCCCGGCCGCCCTCTCCGCGCGACCGCTCCGCTCCCCCGGCATCCCCGAACGGCCGGCCGGAACCGGGCCGCGCCTCAACGAAAGAGCGGGTTCTTCTCCACCGTGAACGGCTCGCGGACCCCGGCGGACTTGAGCTCCATCTCTTCAACCAGGATCGACGGCGTGATGATCGAGACCGGATAATACCCGCCGATACCGGGCACCGGCTGCATCAGGTTGTACACCCGCGAATCGTCTCCCAGCGCCGCGACGTCCCGCAGGGAGCGCACCGAAGCCTCATCGAACCCCAAACCGCGAACCGGCTCGATCCGCCCATCCGCCGCGTAGACCCGGTAGGCCAACAACGGGGCGGCTAGCAGTTCCGGTCCGGATTCCTCCGTGCGTTCCGTGGTCCGGTAGAGGTCCGAGAAGCGAGGATCGTCGAGTCTGCGCACCAAGAGACCGTAGGCAATCTCCTGGTTCCGACAGAGTTCGCGCAAGGAGTCGAGCATCTTCTTCGGAGGCCGGGGGTCGGATGTCGTGACCAGGAGGTTCGTGATTCCGGGGAACGTCATCTGTTGGGAGGTGGACCGGGCGTGGCCGTTGGAGCGCTCCAACCCCTCCACCGGCTGCCGGCCCAACGGCAGGTTGACCAGGCGCCCCTTCTCGACCAGCACGATGTCCTGGCACGCCACTCCCTCGTCGTCCACCCGGGCCGCGCCCATGAGCTTCCGCCCGCCCCACCTTTCCAGCCGGGGCTGGTCCTGGATGTTCACGAACGAAGGAAGGATCCGTCGCTTCAATCTAGTCGCCAGCTTGCCGACGGGCAGCCGCTCGTTCATCCATTCCTCGGTGGCAATCGGTTTACGGACCAGGGTGAGCTGGCCGGCGAAGAGCTGGGAGATGAACTGGGCCGAAGCGTAATCGGTGAAGAGGACCGGCCCGACATACTCGTCGAGCAGGGGGGCGGAGGCGATCGCGTGGAGATCCGCCGTCATCCGCCGGGCTTCTTCCAGGAGTTCGGCCGCCGGAGGAAGGTCGTCTTCCGGGTCTCGCAGGTGGGAGATGAACCCGGTCAGACGCTGGCCGTCCGCCGCCTGCAGAGTGGCGCTCACCTCAAAGGTCGAACCTGCGGCCGTTTTGCGGTGCTTGCTTCCCTCCGAGTTCAGGTACCACTGGCAGGTCGACTGCCCGTTCCAGGTCACGCGCCAGTCCTGCAAGTCCAAGCCCTCCGCCAATCCGTCCGCGACCAGGCGGACGCAACGGCTGGCCGCCAGGCGATCCGCCATTGGCGGCACGGCCGGATCCACCGCCACGAACGGATCCGCAGGGCCAAAGTCGGCGAGGCGCTTCTTGGGGGGGTTGGCCTGAAGGTGGGCCTTCTTGCCGGCGAGATTCTCGAGCGCCGCTTTGTACATGCCGTCCGTCTGCAGCCAGATCTCGTGCCGCAGGACGCCGTAGCTGTCCTCATCGACCAGGCGGCCCGGGCTGACCCAGATGCTGCGCCAGTCCCGGTGGAAGTTGCTGTTGTCCAGGTCGGCTTCGCCCACCCGCAGATCGATGAGCAGTTCGCGGCTGCGGGCGGTCGAGCTGTCGGTGACCGCGGTGAATCGCGCCTCCAAGGTCGCGCGCTGATTCTCCCGCACGCGGTAGCTCAGGAAGTACGGAGGGTCCATCCCCGGAATCCTCAATTCCCGGAGAGAGCGGTCGAGCTCATCCTGCATGGCCCGAAACACAACGTCATCCGCGGGAGCCTCGGCCCGCCCCTCCGCGAAGTTCGACATGATCAGAAGAAGCAAGAGGCCGACCGTGATCGTCTTCATCTGGCACCTCTCCGGTTCGGCACCTCGAGCGGATCCCGACCGCCGGAGCTCTCCGCGGGGCGGATCGAGCCTTCGCCGGGCGGCGGGAGAATGGGGGGCTTCTCCTGCTCCTTCCGGCGTTTCTCG
This sequence comes from uncultured bacterium, assembly GCA_964473865.1. Classification (GTDB taxonomy): domain Bacteria; phylum Eisenbacteria; class RBG-16-71-46; order CAIMUX01; family CAIMUX01; genus CAIMUX01. Next base: position 88,864 of record CAYYQN010000010.1, read on the forward strand.
ACTTCGATCTCCGAGACCAGAATGCTGGGGGAAATCGCGGAGACCGGGACCCATCCCGATTCGGCGCCGCAGGTGCCGTTGAACACTCCGTCGTCGGCACCGGTGACCAGGATCTTGCTGAACGAGGTCAGCGGCGTTCCGACGATGTCGACGCCTCGCACCACCTCGTCGGGACGCCCGTCGGCAAAGACCCGCGTGACGAAGAGAGGCAGGACCTTGAACGCCTGGGGCCCTTCGCGGCCGGTTTGTGTGAACCCGCCCGAGATATCCTCGAAGACGAGACCGTAGGGCTTCCCCTGTTTCCGACACTCCGCGACGAGCAGCTCGCGCAACCGGGCCGACGGCACCGTGCGGGACGACTCCACGATCAGGTTCCCCATGCGCGAAACCGCCTGGTACCCGGACTCGCGGCGCCCGTGCCCGTTGCTGACCGGGAAGTTCGCGATGGGCGAGCGGGAGCAGAGGAAGCTGCGCAGCACGCCGTCCTCCACCACGGTGACCCGCTGGGACGGCACCCCCTGGTCGTCGAATCGGTAGTGCCCGCGCAGGTCGGTGTCCCCGAACATCGCCAGCGTCGGATCGTCGTAGACGCTGATGAACGACGGGAGGATCCGTTCTCCGACCTTCTTGGTGAAGGTCTGCCCCTCCTGGGAGCTCTTCTGCCGATGGGCTTCGACTCGATGCCCGAAGATCTCGTGAAAGAAGACGCCGCTGGCTCGATTGCGAAGGATTGCCGGGCCGATGTAGGGCTCGACCAGCGGCGCGTCGATCAACGCCCGCAACTCGTTGACCAGACGTTCCGCCGTGGCCAGGACCGTCGCCTCGTCCGGAAGGCGTGTCGGCGTCGCGGCGGTGAAGGACTCGGGGCGGTACAGCTCCATCCCATCCTGCGCCATCCCCGACACGCTGAGGTTGAGGCGAAGGTAGTGATTCCCGTGCGCCTGGCGGCTACCGTCGCTGCTCACGAGGAAGATGGCGCGGTCGAGAACGCCCAGACTGACCCGGGATTCGTACACAAAGTCGAACTGACGGAAATAGTGAGCGGTACGCTGCAGAATCCCGCGCCAGGCCAGCGTGTCGATCACCGTGTAGCTCGGGCTCTCCTCGAAGACCTGCGGCGGCGCGGCGGAGAAATCGGGGGAGAGATCCTCTTCCGCGACCTTTACCTGCCGGTTGCTCAGGACCTTGGTGTACCGTTCTCGGGCTTTCTGGAGCTGGTACTCCGTCTCCGCCCACAACGCGGCGCGCATCGCCGCGGTGTCGGCATCGAGCGGAAACTCGATGACCCGCCGCGGGCGGGCATTGTCCCTCCAGCTCCCTCCACGGATCTCGTGCGTGTTGTCCAGCTCCGGTCCACCCAGGCGCAGGTCGACGTCAAGAAACCGCGAGTAGCGCCGGTCGGGAACCAGAAGCCCTCCGTCGCGGGCTTCGAGAGACCAGGCCTTCTCCTCAGCCACTTCGTATTGGAGGAAATAGACCGAGTCCGGCCGGAGGGAGGAGAGATGGCCCAGGGACCGGGTCAGCTCGTCCTGCATGGAATCGAGCAACGGGCAGATCGAGGCCCGGACCGGGCCGGAGATCAGAAGAACGAGGACCATGGCCAGGAAAGACCACCGACCGGCGTGCCGGCACATACGACCTCCTCTCCTTCGCACCCCGCCCGGGCGGCGGGTCCGGCCTCTCGTTTGCGTCCGTCCCGGGAACGGGTTCGGCCCGAGTCGGCCACGGAACGAGATTCCTTCGCCTGCTGGCAGCCGGGAGTGTCGCAGCAATCCGCGGCGGGGAGAAGGCGGAATCCGACCGCGGCTGATGGTTCCGCTCCGAGGGCCAGGACAGGAAGGCCGGCCTTCCCGCAGGCGGACGGCCTATCTGTCTGTGCAATAAAGAATTGTGACGTTCGCACGATCGCGGGCATCGGTGTCTGCTGGCCGTGGCCCACAGAAGACATCAATTGTGCTTCTCTTGCTCCACTTGTAGACTAATGACATCCGTTCTCTACCGTTCGAGGAGTCGCCCATGTCGGATCCCCGGCCGATACCCGCGCTGACCACAACCGGCCTCCCGCCCGGAGACGATTCGCTGCGCGGCACCTTCCAACTGCTGCTGGATCTGGGCCGTGACACCCGTCCCCGCGACCTCGCCCGCGCCGCCGACTGCTTTCGGAAGGCGAGCGATCTTGCCCGCACGATGGGCCACGCCGGCCTGGAAAGCCGCGCTCTTCTGCTTCTGGGTTCAGTGGAACAGCAGGCCGGAAGGTTCGATGCGGCAGAGTCGGCCCTGGTGTCGGCCACGACGCTCGCCTCCGGTCTGGACGCGGACCCGGACCCCGGCGCGAGCGCCGATACCGGAGAAGACGACCCCCTCCTGCTCCGGGCCGCCTGCCACAACGCGCTGGGCTGGCTTCGACTTCGCCAAGGGCGCCTCGATGTCGGGCTGGAGCAGCTGCGGGACAGTCTCGCCCTGACCACAACCGTAGCCCACCCCGAAGGTCGATCCACGCGCGCGGAGACGCTGGAGCTCTTCGCGTCGGCCTGGGCGCTGCGCGCCGACCCGGCTCAGGCCCAGCGCTATTGCAGCGAGGCGCTGGAGCTTCGCCGCGCCGCCGGCGACCGGGCCGGAGTGGCCAAGGATCTGAACCAACTCGGCAACCTGCGCCACCGTCTGGGTCAATACCAGGAGGCGATCGCCTGCTATCGTGAGGCGCTCGACACGCACCGCGCCCTCGACGACGACCGGGCCACCGCGGCCACGGCAAATAACCTGGCCTCCACCCTCCTTCGCCTCGGGGAGCTGGCCGAATCCCGGTCGCTCTTCGAGGAGTGCCTCGACCTCTTCCGCCATCTGGGTGATGAGGCGCGGGCCGCGGATGGACTCGCCAACCTCGGACTCCTCGATCAGGCCGAGGGAGATCTCGCCTCCGCCGAGGCGCGCTATCGCGAAGCCCTGGCCTGCAAGCGGCGCGTCGGAGACCCGCTCGGCGAATCGAACTGCCTGACCAACCTGAGCCACCTGGCGATCGCTCGGGGCCGCCCAGAAGAGGCGCTGGAACACGCGGGCGGCAGCCTCGCGATCCTGCGGCGCGCGGGCATCGAAGGGACCGTGGCCCCGGCGCTCGTCTGCCGCGGCCTGGCTTTGCTGGAGCTCGGACGACTCAGCGATGCGGCGGGCGCGATGGAATCGGCCCGGCAAGCCGCGGAGAAGGCTCAAGCCCGCGACCAGCTGGCCGAGGTCGAGGCTCTGCGCGCCCAGATCCTGCTCGCAGAGGAGATGCCGGACGCCGCGCTGACGGCCGCCGAAGCGGCGGGCGCATATGCGAAGGAACTCGATGACCCGGAGATGGAGGCGTATGCCGGGCGTGTCCTCGGCTCGGTGCAGATCTTTCGGGGCGATCTCGAGGCCGCGCGGGAGGCTCTGACCCGGGCCACCCGGCTCCTCCGCGGCTGGTCGTCTTCGCAGGAGCGCGCGCGGGTGGCCTTCGAAGAAGGCCGGTTGCTCGCCCGGTCCGGGGCATCCGAAGCCGCCGCCGAGCGCCTGCGCCGGGTGGAGCGCGAGTTCACGCGCTTCGGCAACGGTCGTTGGCGGATACTGGCACAGCTCCATCTCGCCAGTGTGCTCGATGTGACCGCAGGTGGCGAGGCGAGCGAGATTCGCCGAGCGGCGCTGGCCCAGGCCCGCGCCGATGGGCTCGAGGGGTTGTACACGGCCACGGTGGCTCGTCTCCAGCGTCACGACTTCACAACCCGCCGTCGCGAGGAGAGCGATCGACCGGCCGCCGAACTCGACCTCGGAGAGCTGGCGCGCCGGGTGGAACAGGCCGTAGCCGGCATCGTCTCCGCCCCCCCCCACTCCGCCGGCGCGCCGCCCGAGTATCTCGTCCCCGCTTCCGGCAACCATCCGGCCCGGCGCGAATCGAACCGGGCCCCGGAGGAAGCCACACGGCTCCTGGCTGTCGCTCGTTCGTTGGCCGGAGCCGCCGATGCGCTTCGGGAATGGCTCGAACGATCCAGCGTCTCCGCCGAGCGGCCCGGCCCCGGACAACCGGACGGTGCCCTGGGGCGCTGCGAGCTGCTGGTCGGCTCCTCGGCGGCGATGCGGGTGGTCTATCGGCTGGTGCGCCAGGCCGCCCCCACCGATTCGACCGTGCTGATTCTCGGCGAAAGCGGCACCGGCAAGGAGCTCGCCGCACGGTCGATCCATGCGCTCAGCCTGCGGCGCGAGCGCCCATTCCTCGCGATCAGCTGTCCGTCCATCCCGCGCGAGCTGATCGAGAGCGAGTTGTTCGGACACGAGCGGGGTGCCTTCACCGGCGCCTTCGAGGCGCGGGCCGGCAAGATCGAACAGGCCGACGGCGGCACGCTCTTCCTGGACGAGGTCGGCGACATGCCGATTGCCACGCAGGCGAAGCTACTCCGGTTCCTGCAGGAGCGCGAGTTCGAGCGGGTGGGGGGACGAAAGACGATCCGGGTCGATGTCCGCGTGCTCGCAGCCACGAGCCGCGACCTGCACGCCGCGATGGAACGGGGAGAGTTCCGCACCGACCTCTACTATCGCCTGGCGGTCGTGCCGATGCGGATGCCCTCGCTGCGGGAACGACCCGAGGACATCCCGCTCTTGATGCAGCACTTCCTGCAGCTTCTGATCCCTGCCGGAACTGCGCCCCGCGTCTCTCCGGCCACACTGGATGCTTGTCTGCAGCACGATTGGCCGGGAAACGTCCGCGAACTGCGGAACGCCATCGAGTACATGCTCACCGTCAGCGGCGGTGAAGCCCTCGAACCGAGGCACCTGCCGGCAACCTTGCGCCGGAAGCCCGCGACCACCGCCGCGGCGGCTCTTCGTCCCGGCGAGTCTCTGGAATCCCGCCTGGTGCAGGTCGAAGCGGCCCTCATCCGCTCCGCCCTGGAGCAGGACTCCTGGAACCAGTCTTCGGCCGCCCGTCGTCTCGGCATCACCGAGAGCATGATCCGAAACCGCATGAAGCTGTATGGAATCCGGCGGCCCTCGGGCTCGCCGGCAGGCGGGAGTACACCATGAACACATTCCGTCGAGGAGACGTAACGAAGCAGCCGGCCAATCGCCGCCCGGCCGATACCGGCAAGATGATTGCCCTCATCTACCTTGCCTGGGCGTGGGCAACGACATCCGCCGTCGCTCAGGTCCGGCTCAATGAGCTCACCGTGGCTCCGGCCGGCGCGTCCGAGTCGGTGGAGCTGTACAATGGCGGCCCGGACATCTCGATTGACGGCTGGGTCATCCAGGGCAGCAAGGGCTCCTACACCGTGCCGCCGGGGACGGTGCTTCCGACCGGCTCGTACACGACTCTCGACGTGGGCGACATCATGCACGAGCGCGGGGGCGTGACCTCGCTCATCGACCTGGTGCGCGGGAGCGGTCGCCTGGCGGTGGGGATCGACTCTGTTCACTACGGCACCGAGGGAAGCGCCCCGTTGCCGCCGGCCGGCACCTCGTTGGCCCGCGCGCCGGACGCCGCCGACGGTCTGACGCCGCCGCCGGACCCCGGCCTCGACGGTCTGGTCTGGACGATCGACTTCACTCCGACATTCGGCGCCCACAACGATGCGCCCGTGCCAGCACCCGGCCTCTCCATCGTCATGAACGAGTTCGACCCGACGTCTCCCGGCGGCCTGGACATGCTCGAGCTGTTCAACCCCACGCCGCTGCCGGAATCAGTGAACGGCTGGCTGCTCGTGAACGGCGACGCGGTGTGGGTTCTCAACGGATTCATCCCCCCGCTGTTCTTCCAGGTCGTGACCACACTCCCGGGCTACGACCTGGACGCGGCGGGGCTGCTTTACCTCTTCCGCTTCGATGGAGTTCGCGTCGACCAGCTCGGATTCCACGATGCTCCGCCGCTTCCGCCGGGCACCTGCTTCGCTCGCTGCCCGGACGGCGCGGAGCCGTTCCTAGGGTACGACTTCGCCTCGTCGGGCGGCGGCTTCACCTTTGTGGAGCGGTTCTGCACGCCGGAAGGGCCGAACTGCACGCCCGAGAGCGTGCCGGTCGAGCCCCCGGGTCTGCCCTACGACTCCGATCCGACCGCCCCCCCGGCGCCGGGGGGGACGCTGCCGGGGAGCTGGGGAGAGGTCAAGGCGCTCTTCCGGACGGCGACGCAAGCCAGCAGGGGGCTGTAGAACTCAGGCCGCCGCGCCGGCCGGCGCATCGCGCGCCGCCATTTCGGTTGCGCGCCGCCGCGGGGCGGCGGATGATGCGCCGTGAGTGAGGCTCGCCTGCGGTGACGCGTCGGCTGTTGGGCAGCGACATCCGGCAGGTGCGAAAGGTTTCCGGCGCGCAGACGGGAACCGAGATCCCCGCCACCGAGGACTGGGTTCGCGCCGCCCGGAGGGATTGTGAAGACTGCGAAGACCTCCTGGCCGGGAAGGGTGAGACTCCGCGCGGCCGGACACCGCCCGTCCCCACGCGTGCATTTCGGCGCGATCCACGCAGTCTGCGCGATCACGCTGCTGTTCTCGCTCTGCGCCTCCTGCGGCGACGATGAATCGACGGACCCCGATTGCCTCCAGAGCAAGCACGGCATGATCCGGGGGCAGGTCGTCGCGGGAATCCCGCCCGGTTGGATGGACGTCATCGCGGAGCCGGTGAACAGCGCGGCGCCCTACTACGCCTCGGCCCGGGTCCCCGTGGACTCCCTGGGGAACTACGAGATGCTGCTGCCGCTGGGCACCTACCTGCTCCGCGTGCACCTGGGCCATCTCCAGCCGGAGCTCTACTACTCGGCCACCGGGCTCACTCCGTTCCCGGTTCGGGCCACGTACATCGACCTGGACCGGCCAGGCCGGATCGTGCAAGCCGATCTGCCCGGTGGCAACCTGCGGCTCAGGGTCCAGCTTCCTCCCGGCCTGGTGGATGAACCGTGGGAAACGGCCATCTTCCGCATCGAAAGCCTCGATGCGCCCTACTCCTGGGCGGCGGTTCACGGTTACGCGGAGGCGAGGCCGGTGGACGGCATCGCCGAGCTTGAGATTCCGTTCCTCCCGGCCCAGGGCTACTCGCTTCGCTACCGCTCCGAATTCGGCGAGGAGGTCTGGTTGCGCGGCGGAGGCGCCGGAGATCAGGCGGAGCCGGTCACCATCGTGAACGGCCGGACGACGCTCTGCACTGTGGCCCTTGCGGAACCAGGATACGTGCGGGGCAGCGTTGAATCGGAACGGACCTCGCGTTCCTTGGTGCGCGAGCTCGCCCTCTTCAGCGCCGACTCCGTGCAGCTGGCACGCGACATTGTGGCGGACAACGAGGAATTTCGGATCGCGCTCTTCCACGCGGGGCCGGTCCGCCTCCGCCTTCGCCTGGGCGGCGCTTCGCGGTGGTTCGGCGGCGATTCCTTCGCGCAGGCGACCTGGATCAATGTCACGCCGGGGCAGACCACCGAAGAGATCCGGATCCGCGACGGCGGTTTCCGCATCCTCCTGGAAGGACCCGGACCTTGGACCCGTTACGATGCCCGGGTCCGGGTGATGAACGCCTTCGGCCAAACACTGACGGAATCCGGACACTACCTGGAGGGCACCGAAGCCGCGGAGATTCCGAACCTCGCACCCGGGGCCTACTACCTGCAAGTCATCCCCGGAGATCGTGAGATCTGGTTGCCACAGTGGTACGAATCCGCCGATTCGCTGCCGGACGCCACTCCTTTGGTGATTCCCCCGGGAGGCGGCATCGTGCCGGTCACGTTCCACCTGCGCGCCGGGGGAAGCCTGGCCGGACACCTGACCGCGCCAGAAGGACATGCCTACGGCGCGGATGAGCTATGGCTGACTTCACTCGCCGACTCCACGGTGGTTCTGCGGCGCGCTTCCGTTCACCCGGCCACGGGCGCCTACCGCTTCGTCGGGCTTCCCGATGACGACTATCGTCTCGGCATTGGGGGGACCGCTGCTTCCCGGCGCTGGTATCCGGGCGGGCGAGACTGGCGGGCGGCGGGAGTTCTGTCGATCCAGGATCACAGCGAGCTTTCGGGTGTGGATTGGATGGTCCCGCAATGAGCGCCCGAACCCGTCCCGCCGGAGGCGCCTGGAAGGTCTCTCTCGGCCTGCTCGTCCTTCCCATCGTCGGGGCGATCGTCCCCGGCTGCGGATCGTCGTCGGACACACCGGCATCCTGTCCCGTTCCAGCCTCGGGCACGATCCAAGGGACCCTCAACGCCCCGGGCGATTCGGTGCACTGGACGATCGTTGCCCAGGGAATCCACGCGGATGACCTGTATCGCGAATCGTTCCGCGGGCCGTGCGACGAAGAGGGCGCCTACACCCTGGATCTGCCGGCCGGACGCTATCGCGTGCGGGCCGATTTCGGAAATCGCCTTTACTACCAAGCGACCGGGCCGGTCTGGGATTTCCAGGACGCCGACACGCTGACCGTGGCCGCAGGTGAGACGATCAGCCGGATCGATCTGGTGCTTGGCGCGGTCCGATTCGACCTCGCGGTGCCTCCGGCGCTGGACGGGTCGCTGTGGAGCGTTCGCCTGCGTGACACCAGCGGAGAGCCGTACCGCCAATATGCCAGCTCCTTCGTTCGAGCGTCGAACGGCCACGTTCTTGGATCATTCGGCTCGGTGCCGCCCGGAGCGTACTTCATCCATGCGAGTGCCTACGGGGCGTCAACTCGGCCGATCGACTTCTGGATGCCGTTCACTCGCGACCTGCGGGAGGCCGACACGGTTCGGGTGCAGCCGGGCGAATCGCGCACCTATCGTGCCACCCTCGACGTTCCGGCCGCGCGAATCCGCGGGCAGATCCGGGGAAGCTGGCCGCGGCTCGGTGTCGGCGCTCCGTATGTGACGTTGCACGAGACCGAGACGCGGGAAGTCGCTTCCGGCGAAACCGACGCCTTCGGAGCCTTCCGCTTCGATCTCTACCAGGTCGACCGGGTTCGCGTCCGCATCCGGATCGGCGAAGCTTCCCTTTGGATCGGCGGTGGCTCCTTTGCCGAGGCGCGGGAGTTTGTGCTCACCCCCGGAGAAGAGGTCGAGGTCCCGGATTACGTGGAGAGCGCAATCCTCCTGACGCTGACTTCCGACCTGCACACCGACATCCCGACCGTGGCCAGGATCCGCCTGCTCGATCCCGCCGGACACGCCACAATGAATCTCTCGACCGCGATCGGCATTCCGGATCGCGTGGCGATCCCGGGGCTTCCGGGCAGCACCTACCGGCTCTTCATCGAGCCACTCTCTTTGGAGCACACCGAGTGGCTCCCGCAGTGGTACGACCAGGCGCTCACGCCGGAGATGTCCACCCCGATTGTCGTCCCCGCAGGTGGAGAGGTGGTGCCGGTGACGATGCGCCTTCTCATCGGCGGAAGGATCGAGGGGCGGGTGCTCGACCTTCAGGAGATCCCGGTCGAGACCTTTACGATGGTCCTGACGGCCGCGGCTCGAGACACGTGCGTCCGCACCGAGCCAACCTACAATGCCGATGGAGAGTTCCGCCTGGTCGGCCTGGCGGAAGGTGACTACAAGCTCGGGGTCGCGCGCGGAATCTTTGCGGAAATCGACAGATGCGCCGGTCCTTTGCCCGACAGTCTCATCTGGTATCCCGGGACGGCCTCGTGGGACTCCGCGGCGGTCATTCCGATTCGCGGCGCGCAAGTCGTTTCCGATCTGGTGTTCCGGCTTCCCCCGCAAACGAGCCCCTGAAGGCGCGCCGGTCGGACCGGGACCTCCGCCGGCCAGCCGGCCCGCCGCGGAACCACCGCAGGCAGAGCTGTTACCTCCGCACCACCAGCCGCCGAGTCTCGACGACCCCACCCGCCTGCAGCCGCAGGTAGTACACGCCCGAAGCCACGCGATGCCCGCGTCCGTCCCGGCCGTCCCAGGGCAGCCCGTAGGTGCCGGCGGGGTAGTCGGCGTCCACGATCACGCGAACACGGCGCCCCGACAGGTCAAAGACCGCCAGGTTCACCCGCGCCGCCGCGTCTAGCTGGAACCGGATCGTGGTCGGGCCCCGGATCGGGTTCGGCGCCGGCGCCGGCAGCAACGTCGCGGACGGCACGGTGTCTCCCGGTACCGCGGTCCGGGGCGTGAACACCGTGATCGAAAGATCGTCGATCCCGGCTTCGGTCACCCCCCCGGCGAACTCGTCGCAGGCGACGAAGCGCACTCGACTCTGATCGCTCAGCGCAAGCGAATCAGGCCAGGGAATGTCGACGACATGCCAGATCGTGTCGGGAACGGTCACGCGCTCCAGCGCCACCCAGCTCGATCCGCCATCCGCAGAGACGTCCACACGGAGGGTGTCGTCGGCGGAGGCGCCCCCCATGTTGAACCAGCGGGCGTACGAGACGAACGCCTGTTTCTCGCCGCGGAGATTCACCGCCGGGGAGAGCAGCGTCGTGCACCCGCCGTCCACATCGGCGCCGCCCGGAGCACCACCCGGTTCCCCATTGCCGGTCACGAAGCAGAGCGAACCGTCTCCCGGAGTATGGTCATCCTCCATCTGTATCACCCGGCGCGGCTCCTCCTGGATCGTGCCCACCGGATCGGCCTGGATCCAGGTCCCCGAAGTCGCGTCGTCCCCCTCGATTCCGGCCTGCCAGCCGGGCTCCGGCGCGTCCTCCAGCGAAGTTCGGTAGATCTCGCGCCGGACCAGGAACGCGGCGGAAGAGTCGGGCGCCCCGGGAGGCCAGCCGCTGATGAGGCCCGCGCGATCCGTGGCCAGATAGGCGTAGTCGATGCGCGAGTCGGGAGGGGCGCCGGGTATCAAAGCCCGCCAGATTCCGTCCGGCGACACCACGAGAGCCGTCTCTTCCCACGGTCGGTCGTCCCGGCGGTGCCGGAGCGTGACCCCGGCGATGCCGCTGGGGTCGGTTGCCCGCAACTCCGCCGGATACGGTCCCAGCGTGTCGATGGTGCCGATCCCGAGATCGACCGGCCGGATCAGCGGCGGCTCGGAATCGCGGAGGTGAAACTCCAGGTGGGTGGTCAGCCGCTCCGTCACTTCCACGGTGAGCGTTTCGGGCGCGAACCCGGATGCGCCGGCGTAAACCTGGACCGGCACCGCGGGGACGGCTCCGCGGAAGCTTCCGTCCTCCCGCACCAGGAAGCGGGCCATCGATCCGAGAACACGCACCTCCGCCTCGGGGACAACGAGCCCGGGGACGCTCCCGTTCCACACGGTTCCCTCGATGGTGCCGAAGCCCACGACCGCCCGCGACACCGCCGCGTACGCATCCACGAAGCCCCACCCATAGGTGTTGTCCTCGGCCGCCAGGGCGTCCGGCCGCCGGGCAGTCTCCATGAGGATCTCCTTCACCGTGTCGGGGTCGAGATCGGGATTCGCCTGGCGCATGAGGGCCACGATTCCCGCGCAGTGAGGACCGGCCATGGACGTCCCGCTCCACCCGCCCGCGTATCCGCCGGGGACGCTCGAGTAGACGTCCACGCCCGGCGCCACCACCTCGGGCTTGATGGCCATCCCGCCGTCGGGGGTACACAGACTGGGCCCGCGGCTGGAGAAGGGGGCCACGCGGTAAGGCCAACTGGCATCCGTGGCACGGACGGCGCCGATCGAGAAGTTGCGCGTGGGAGCGGTGGCGCGATCAGCCGGCACGATGATCGTCCCGGAGGCTGGACCGCTATTCCCGGCCGACCAGGTGACAACGACCCCGGCGGCTTCGCAGTTGTCGATCGCATCCCACCAGGTGGGATCGCACGGGATTCCGCCCTCGTCGGCCGAAGTGCCCCACGAGTTCTGCACCACGGCCGGGACATCGTCGCTGGTCTCGGGGTTGCCGTCCGGATCCGCAAACCACTGGAACGACCGAATGACCTCGTCCGCGGCCGGCAGTTCGATACTGTCCGCGAACACTCCGCTGCGGCCCGCCCCGAAGATGTCCCCGGCGATCCACTTCGCGCCCCAGGCCACGCCGATGGTGTCGCCCGTGGCCGCTCCGAGGCCGGTCATCGTGCCCATGACGTGTGTCCCGTGACCATGGTTGTCGTTCGGGAAGTCGGACCCGGGGTTGACCGGCGCGAACCAACAGGCGTGAGGATCGACGCCGGGGTCTCGACCCCGCCAGCGGTCCCGCAGGGCCGGATGCGTAACGTCGACGCCGGTGTCGAGGTTGGCGACCAAGACGCCGTCTCCGTTGATGCCGAAATCGCGCCAGACTTCCGGCGCCCGGATCGCGCGGATACCATCCGGGATGCCCGGATCGTCCTTCCCCTGTCCCGCCCCGTTGCCGGGGTGACCACGCCCATCCGCCACGGATCCCCGCTGTACCGGCTCGATCAGCCGCACGCGAACGCTGGGCGCGACGATCCTTACGTCGGGCCGCGCCGCAATCGCCAGGATCGCTTCTCGCGTCGCGGTCACGGAGACGAGGTTGGTGATCCAGTACGACTGAAAGGCAGTGACGTCCCCGCGCGTTTTCGCTCCGGCAAGGGCGCCCAAGAGATCGTGCTGTGACTTCGCCGCCTCCTGCAGGGCGAGGACGACCTCGCGGTGCCGTTCGCGCAGGCTCGATCCGCGTGCCTTTCCGGCGGCAATGATCCGCTCCACCGGGGCGCGCTCCGTCAGGTGGACGAGGACGGGGAGCGTTTCACCGGGCGGGAGAGCAGAGAGTTGGCGCTCGAGGTCCGGGGACAGCGTGCCGGCCCGGGCGGCGACAGTAGCGGCGAGCAAAAGCAGCGCAACGAGGGAGACGCGGGCTCGATACATGGTGAAGGTCCTCGACTATGGCCTCGCCCACCCCCCGGGGGCGCCGCCGATGGCGGCTCCGACTGCAGTATAGCCCGAATCCTCGCCGCGCGCAGTCGATCGATCAGCTCCCGCGCCTTCCCGATCCGGCCGCCCGGGACGCGATCGGGCGGGCGGGCAACGGCTTCCGAGGAGGCAGGGTGTCCGCCATCCGGGCCCGCCTGTCGCGCGGACGACCGATCTCGCGGCTGTGGAGAGGCCGCGCCGAACCCGTGCCCGGCCGGGCAAGGCGTCGCTATCCGCCGCTCCGGCCCGGGTGTTAGAATGTCACGGTTGACCCCCGACGACTCGGAGGGTGGGGTGTGGGACGGGACCGCGACTCGCTCGCCCGGGCGTACCGGTTCCGAGGAGGGAGGATCCGATGTCGATCCGCATCGACGGCCGTAACCTGAAGATCGAAGACGTCGTCCGCGTGGCCCGGCACCACGAGCCGGTGGAACTCGCGCCCGACGCGGTGGAGCGCATCCGCCATTGTCGCGGGATGCTCGAAAAGAAGATCGTGGCGCACGAGATCATGTACGGGGTCAATACGGGGATCGGCGAGTTCTCCGAGGTGGTGTTGACGGATGAGCAGGTGCAGCAGTTCCAGAAGTACCTCATCTACAACCACGCCGCCGGAATCGGCAAGCCTTGCCCGCTCGACCACGTCCGCGCCGCGATGCTGAGCCGCATCAACGTGCACGCCCGCGGCCACTCCGGGTGCCGTCCCGAGATCACGCAGACCTATGTCGCCATGCTGAACGCCGGAGTCACCCCGGTGGTCTGCGAGAAGGGCAGCGTCGGCGCCTGTGGCGATCTCTCTCCCATGAGCCAGCTCGCTCTCTCCCTGATGGGCGAGGGAGAGGCGTTCTACCAAGGGGAGCGGATGCCGACCCGCTCCGCGCTCGAGAAGGCGGGCATCCCGATACCCGGCCTGCAAGCGCGCGACGGGCTGGCCGCGATCAACGGCAGCAATCTCATCACGGGGATCGCCTGTCTCACCCTCTTCGATTCCGAGCGCTGGATCGCCCAGGCCGAGATCGCCGCGGCCATGACGCTCGAGGCGCTGCTCGCCAACATGAAGCCGTACGACGAGCGCCTGCATCAGCTCCGCGGATTCAAGGGAGCGGTGACCTGTGCAAAGAACCTGCGCACCGTCATGGCCGGATCCGACCTCGTCACCGGCAAGCTCAAGGTGAAGGTGCAGGATGCCTACTCCATGCGCTCCACGCCGCAGGTCATCGGCTCGTTGCGCGACCTGGTGGCGTGGACGCGCCAACAGGTGGAGATCGAGCTCAATGGCGTGGCGGACAACCCGATTTTCCTGCCCGACTCGAACACCGTCCTCACCGGGGCCAACTTCCAGGGCACTCCGGTGAGCCTGCCGCTCGACGCGATGGGCGCGGGGATCTGCATGGTCTCGGTGATGTCGGAGCGGCGGCTGAACCGGCTCCTGAACCCCGCGCTTTCGGTCGGTCTGCCCGCGTTTCTGACCAAAGGCGCCGGGATGTTCTCCGGCCACATGCTCAGCCAGTACACCGCCGGCATGATGGTGGTGGAGCAGCGGATCCTGAGCCAGCCGTCCTACACGCAGTCGATTCCCGCGGCCGCGGACCAGGAGGACTTTGTCAGCATGGGGATGAACGCCGCGCTCAAGACGCGGCAGATCCTCGAGAACGCCTGGGGCGTGCTTGGAATCGAGTTCATCGCCGCGGCCCAGGGACTCGATTTCCGCGAGTTCACACCCGGAGTCGGCACCCGCGCGGCGCATGCCGCGGTGCGCCGCGTCGTCGAGCATCTGGAGGTCGATCGTCCGCTATTCACCGATCACAACAACATGATGGCCGCGGTGGAGCGGTGTGACGTCCTGACCGCCGTGGAGACGGAAATCGGGGAGCTGGCGAAGAGCTGGTGAGCCGAGGTCGCCCCGGGGACCGGTTGTCAGAGTCGATGAGCGGGACGGCGCCGCCCGGACGGACCGTCCCGTAACCCTACGGGGCGGAATCCGGTCCGTCGGTCGCCGCGCCGCCTTCAGACTCGGTGGACCAGCTCGGCGAGGTTCCGCCTCGGCGTGGCGGGTGGCGATTCCGCGGGCTTGCCCACCGGCACGATTGCCAGGGGCCGCTGTCCGGGCGACAGCTTCAGAGCCTGCGAGGCCTTGTCCTCCTCGAACGCGCCTACCCACACCGTGGCCAGACCGAGCGCCGTCGCGGCGAGCTGGGCGTAGGCGGCGGCGATGGTCGCATCCTGCACTGCGTAGAGCGACGCGCCTCGGTCTCCGTACCGTTTGGCACGCATAGGGTTGGCGCAGAAGACCAGAACCGCCGGCGCCTGCTCGATGAACGTTTGACCGTACGCCGCGTGGACCAGAGCCTCCTTCACGCCCGCATCCTGGACCAGATAGACCTCATAGGCCTGGAGATCACCGGCGGAAGGGGCCAGGTTCACCGCCTCCAGCAACCGATCCAGACTTCCGGCCGGGAGCGGCTCGCCCAGAAATGCCCGCACCGAACGACGCGTCTTCACTGCTTCAAACAGGTCCATCGATCCCTCCGGAGGTTCCGGCCATTCGGACACCGGTCGCGCGGACCGGTAGGAGGCCTCGGGCGGACGCCCCGCCGGCCACAGCTCCATCGGAGCCGCAGGGACACTCTAGGAGCGGCCCCGATGCGGATCAAGCCACGGCTCTGTCAGGGGGACTCCGTCTCGCTGATGCTGGTCAGAAGAATTGATCAGTTGATCTGACCCGGCGTCGGGGCGAGAATTCCCGGGAATGGTGCGAATTGCCCCGGCCTGGACTCTGTGTGGTTGGGGGAGGTACAAGGAGGGAGACTGAACATGGCTCAGAACGCTGCGTCGTTCATGGAGTACGTGATTGCCCGGAACCCCAACGAGCGGGAGTTTCACCAGGCGGTCCACGAGGTCGTCGAATCACTTTGGCCGTATCTCGAGAAGCATCCGCACTATCTCGAGGCCGGAATCATGGAACGGATCGTGGAGCCGGAACGGACCATTTTGTTCCGCGTTCCGTGGGTCGACGACCGCGGTCAGGTCCAGGTTCAGAAGGGCTACCGCGTCGAATTCAACAGCGCCATCGGGCCGTACAAGGGCGGGCTGCGCTTCCACCCCACGGTCAATCTCGGCATCCTCAAGTTCCTCGGCTTCGAGCAGGTCTTCAAGAACAGCCTCACCACGCTTCCGATGGGCGGTGGCAAGGGCGGCTCGAACTTTGATCCCAAGGGCAAGTCGGACATGGAGGTCATGCGCTTCTGTCAGAGCTTCATGACCGAACTCCAGCGCCACATCGGGGCGAACACAGACGTGCCGGCGGGCGACATCGGCGTCGGTGGCCGGGAGATCGGCTTCCTCTTCGGGCAGTACAAGCGCCTCCGCAACGAGTTCACCGGTGTTCTCACCGGCAAAGGCCTGAACTGGGGCGGCAGCCTCATCCGGCCGGAGGCGACCGGCTACGGCTGCGTCTACTTCGCGGCCGAGCAGCTCGCCACCCAGGGCAAGGACTTCAAGGGCAAGACGGTCGCCATCTCCGGGTCCGGCAACGTCGCCCAGTACGCAACGCAGAAGGCCACCCAGCTCGGCGGCAAGGTCGTGACCCTGTCGGACTCGAACGGCACGATCCACGACCCGAACGGGATCGACGCCGACAAGCTGGCCTACGTGATAAACCTGAAGAACGTCAAGCGCGGCCGGATCAGCGAGTACGCCCAGAAGTTCAACTGCGAGTACAAGGAAGGCGTCCGCCCGTGGGGCGTCAAGTGCGACATCGCGCTGCCCTGCGCCACCCAGAACGAGGTCACTGGTGCGGAGGCCGAGACGCTGGTAAAGAACGGCTGCATCTGCGTCGCCGAGGGCGCCAACATGCCGTCCGACCCGGACGCCATCAATGTCTACCTCAAGCACAAAATCCTGTACGGTCCAGGAAAGGCTGCGAACGCCGGCGGCGTCGCCACCTCTGGGCTGGAGATGAGCCAGAACTCCATGCGGTTGAACTGGAGCCGCGAGGAGGTCGACCAGAAGCTGCACGGAATCATGAAGAGCATCCACGCTGCCTGCGTGAAGTACGGCCAGCAACCTGACGGGTTCATCAACTACGTCGCGGGCGCCAACATCGCCGGATTCATCAAGGTCGCCGACGCCATGCTCGATCAGGGCGTCGTCTAGGCGATCCAGCCACGCAATCACGATTCTCCACGGCCGGGGCGGTGTAAGCCGCCCCGGCCGCTTCGTGTCCGCCTGCTATCGTCGGGCGATCCCTTCGGAACCGGCCCCCGTCGTCGGGCCGCCGCTTCAGAACCGGCCTGCGCCGTCCGGCCGTCGCTACAGCCTGGAAGTGGATCGCTTCTCCACGTGAGACGCGCTTCGCCAGATGACGATCCGGGCGATTTCCCACAACCAACCGGCGGCCGGCCGCATCCAAAGAACGTCTTCACCTGGATGCAGCCGGTCAGGGACCTCCCGGCTTCACGCTCGGACATCCGAAATCAGCAAGAAGAGGGAGATACCATGAATAGGAAATTGTCACTCTCCGTAGCCGCCTTGCTCCTGGCATCCTCCGTCTCTGTCGTCTCCGCGACTCCAACCACCATCACACTTCGCCCCAGTTCTACGGTGCCATCGAACACGTGGGGCACAGCATCCGTCGATTGCGACAAACCTCGCCAGACATTGTACACATTCGATCTCCACAATCTCGCTCCCAACACCTACCAGGCCGTCCTGGAGATGTCGAGCCTGGATCGGAAGGCGATCGGCACCATTGTCGTCGAGAGCAACGACCGGTCGGTGTCGGCGTTTCCGGTTTCCATGCGCTGTCCTTTGGGAACCAACAGCCGCATCCTGATCATGCAGGGAACAACAACGGTGCTCAGCGGAAGTCTGTCCGGCACCGATAGTCGCTGACCAACCACGTCTCGCCGGACGGACCCCGGACAGAGGGTCCATGCGGTCCGTCGCGCCGGAGACATGGCGGCAGATCCCGGGTTTCCGGTCGCGCGTTGCGCGACCGGAAGAACGCCGATCCTGGGCGTGTCGGCACGGACCGCTCATTCGAGCGTTTCCTGCCGTGTCCCGTTTCTCGTTCCGTGCCGCTCTATTACGCCGTGTTGCTTCCAGCTCCGTGGTCCGTCAGGCCGAAGGATCCACCCTGAGCTTGTACACTCGCGTGCATGTGAACCACCGCATCAGCGGCCGCACCCCCGCAGATGCCACCAGATCGCTTGCCGCAGCGGCACCTTTCCCCGGTGCTCGACCACCAGGCCGGCCCGGCGGAAGAGCCAGCCTATGCGCAGGTCATCGATCTCGTGGAAGTGCTGGTCAGGTCACATGTGCTTGGGCCGCCCCGGGGTCGACAGGTAGATGACGCCGCCGGGTAGCAGCGCGTTCTTCATGCTCGCCGGTGCGAAGAGTGGATTGTGGAGGTGCTCGAGTATCTCGAAGCAGAAGATCGTGCCCCAACGCCCCTCGATCCGGTCCATGTTGAAATCGATGTCGCCGCACGATGTGAACTGAAATGCCTTCTCTTCCTGGACGATCTGAATATTGGCGTTGGGCTCCCCAAGGTCGAGGACCGGCTCCGGAAACTCGTCCAGAGATGCCGCAAGCTTGCGGGCGTGAGCTACGAAGTAGGCCGGGACCTTGCCGCCGTGCCAGAGGTCGTCATGTCGATTGAACGTCGGCAGATCCCGATACAATCTGCCTCCGAAGCGGTTGCCGTCCCGCTGCAGTAGTACTGGGGCGCCGACTCCGGCGGACGCCTGGGCGGGGCACTCCTTCATGGGGTCTACGCTATCCCGTGGAGTGGATCGGGTCAACGAGAGAACTCGGACCGGGTGGTGCACTCGGCGCCGCTACCGACGATGCAGAGGGGCTTGTGTGTAAGGACCGATTCCTCACTCCCCGCCCCCTCCATGCCCAGCATCCGCGGCAGACCCCGCGTCCCGGGTGAAGGGTTGCGTCGCCAGAGGAGCGCCGGGCATCGCGGGATTGGGGTGGGCCGCGGTCGCGAAAGAGGCAGACCGAGGTGCCCCGGGCTCTGCATACAGGAATCCAGAGTAGCAACTCCGCGGGACGACGTCTGCAAGCCTGGCCTGAGGGGAGCCCGCGGCCCGCCGCGTCAGTGAACACATACGGGTCGGCAGGGGTCTCCGGGAACGTGACGCTCCAGGTCGTGCGCCTCCAGCCGTGGCACGCTTCCCGTAAAGCAATGTCCCGGGAGACGTTCTGACAGACTCTACGGACCGGCGGTGTGGCTTCGGATGTGCATCGGCGCGCTACGGGAGCGTCCACTCGGCGCTCGGACGGACGCGTTGGCGATGGCCAAAGCGCCGCGGCGGGTGTATCCTGGGCTGCGTGGAACGGCCCTGGCGATGCCGTGCGTGTGCCAATCGTGCTGCTGTGATGAAACTCTGCCCGGCCCCGGCGGCATCGGGAGCGCTTCGATCCGTTTCCGTGGCAACAACGCGTTCAGGATCTCCGCCCAATCCGAGCGTCCGGGACGCGCCAGAGGAGGGTTCGTCCCATGCGTCATCTGGTCGCGGTTCTTTGTCTGCTCATCCCGGCCGGCGCGGCGATGGCTTCCACCTCGAGCAGCCCCGCGCCGCGCCCCAAGGACTCGGGGATGCCCTTCGTGAACCCGCCCCTGCGGATCACCGGTGACACCGTCGCCGACCCGTTCTCCCTCACGCCGTTGCCGTGCACCGTCACCGGCACGACCGCCAGCTTTGCCAACGACTATGACGAGGCCTGCCCCTATACCGGCAGCACCGCCCCGGACGTGGTCTACCGGTACAACGCCGAAACGCCGCTTGTCTTCTGCGTTGACCTCTGCCACAGCGGCTACGACACCAAGGTCTATGTCTATCAGGACGCCGTGACCCCAGGCTTGCCGATTGCCTGCAACGACGACTACTACTTCGCCCCTCCCTGTTACTTGTATACTTCGTTCCTCGGGAATGTGCCGGCTTCCGCCGGGCACACCTACTACATTGTGATCGACGGTTACGGCTCCGCCAGCGGCGCCTACACCTGCACCGTCACAAACGGCTGCTACGTGCCCCCACTGGGCGCCTGCTGCGATGCCGGGGGGGGCTGCACCATGACAATTGAGGGCGCCTGCGCAGGTGTCTGGCAGGGCGAGGACACCGCTTGCGACCCGAATCCTTGCGAGCCGGTCCCCGCGGATGCCACCAGCTGGGGTGGGCTAAAGCACCTGTACCGGTAGTCTCCATCACCATCGCTGGCTCTCGCCCTGCGAGCGGAACAAGAAGACTGATCTGCGTTCCCGCGTAGAGACCTATCCGGAAGAGGAAGTACGCCACAAGGCGCGGGTCCGAAACATCGGCGCGGTTGGGCTCCGGTATGCGATCTTGGCCCTACGGGATGAGGAGTACGGACTGGCTTCCCACCCTCATGGAAGGCGAGAGCGCTACGTAGTACCGCCCGGCCGGAACCCGCCGCCCGTGCGCATCGAGTCCGTCCCAGGTTGCGGATGAGGCGGGGGACTCGATCCGGATTCGGCGGACCTCCGTTCCCGCGGCGGAGAACACGCGCAGCGAGAGGCCCGGGGCGCCGCTCTGGACCGGGGTCTGGTTGGGGAGACTGAGGTGGACCCGGTCCGAAAAGGGGTTCGGAGCGGCCCGCAACCGCGGCTGGACCGCGTGAATGCCTTCGGCGATCCCCGTCGCGACCATCCCCGCAGCTTCGAGCGCGTCCAGACGTCCGTACCCGTAGTCGTAATCGTATCCGGCCGGACCCAGGTCCTGGCTGCTCTGACAGAGGATGGCGCGCACTTCATCGTAGGTCAGGCCGGGATTGGCCTGCAGAAGGAGGGCCACCGTGCCGGCGACGTGCGGAGCAGCCATGGAAGTGCCGAATCCGTTCACGTATCCACCGCCGCGCCAGGAGGAGCGAACGTCGGCGCCGGGGGCGGCAATCTCCGGCTTGCGCAGATCATGAGGGAAGATCGGCCCGGTGGGGCTGGGGCCGCGGGACGAACTGGTCCAGACCTCGTCGGCCGAGGTGGTGGCCCCGACCCCGATGACGTTGTTGTAGTTCCCGGGCGGTCGAGTGCTCGCGGGATCCGGTCCCTCGTTTCCGATCGCAAACACCGGGATGATCCCGGCGGCCTGCCAGGCCGCGGCAGACTCGTAGAACCCTGCGTAGAGCTGATTGCCGAAGGCCCAGCTGTTGTTGATCACGTGCGGGAGATCGTCGGTATCCGGGTCTCCGTCCGGGTCGAGCATGAACTGCGCGCCTTCGATGGCGACGGAGACGCTGCTCAAGGAGTTGTTTGCGTCGAGGATCTTCGCCGAGATGAACTGCGCGCCGTAGGCGACCCCGATGTCCTCAGGGAATGCTCCGCGGCCGTCCCCGCCGACCATGGTGCCGATGGTGTGCGTGCCGTGCCCGTTGTCATCGTAGGGATCCGGAAGATGGTTGACCGCGTCGTGCCAGGAATTCGTCCCGCCCCGCCATTTGCCCGCGAGCGCCGGGTGGGTGACCTCGGCGCCCGAGTCCATGGAGCCGACGACGATGCCGGTCCCGTTCAGCCCCAACTCCCAGACCTCGGGGGCGTGGATGGTCCGCAGGTTCCAGTAGACAGTGCGCGGCGCCTGGTCTCCTGCCGCCTGCCCCCCTGGTCTCCGCTCCCGTGATGTCGGTTCCTCTGAGGTCCGTTCCCCTGGGCTCTGGTTTCCCGACGGCTGGTCCACCGCGTTCTCGTCATCCGGCAACGGCTCCGTCCGGATTTCCGGCAGGTAGATCGGCACATCGAACTCGATGTCGCCGATCTCGTCGCGCGTGGCCAACTCCCGGATGAGTCCCGGACCCAGCTTGCAGGCGATGCTGTTGTCGATCCAGAAAGCCCGCCCCGCGATACCGTGATCTGCAAGCCACTGCAGGACCGGCGGCTGGGCTTTGGCCGCGGCGGCCTGGAGGGCGCGGATCATCGCACCGGCCGAGCCGCGCCCTTGATCGAAACGGGAGAGATCGACCTTGTCCCGCATACTCAGGAGAACCGGAAGCTCCTCATCGGGGCGCGCCGTGTCAATCCGCTCCCGCAATACAGGCCCAATGGCGGCAGCCGACGCCTCACTTGGCGGCCAGGCCATCGCCTGGAGCCCAAGGATGCAGAACAGCAACATCGCGACGAGAGGGGTCGACAAAGCGCGCTTCATGAAAGACTCCATGGATTCGGTTCGAGGGCTGGGTCCGGACGGAGGTCGCGGGCCGCGATGGCGCGATGCCGGGCCCGACCGAATGTCGTGCCCTTCCGGGTGCCAAGAGGCGCCGGATGCCAAGACACGCCGGGTGCCAAGACGCGCCGGATGCCAAGACGCGCCGGATGCCAAGAGGCGCCGGATGCCAAGAGGCGCCGGATGGCACGTGGTGGCGTACCCGCATCCGCCCTACCATTATAGTCAGGTAGCCCGGCTCGCGTCTCGGGTTCGGACTCGCCCGGCCCCCATCGTCGGGCCATCCCGCAGGGTCAGGCAACTCGGCCGAGGCGCAACGACCTGCCTCCCCGTGGGTTGTGGTCCAGCCATCGACATCCACATCGACGGTTTGACTCCCTCCCATCCCGACACGATCGCCGTTCCGATTCGGGATCGGTGAAGATCGCCAATTCATGGCGCCGCCAGATCTCTGCAGGAATGCTCGGAGTGGGGTGCAGGGGCTCGGGGGCGATGGACTCTCTTGTCGCCTCCGTCCGCTCCACGACCGCTGCGAAGGATACGACGCTTCCGTGGGCGGCGGTAGTATGCTGGGCCCATCGTCTGCTGCTCCCCGTGACCCTGGAGGACGTGTCCGATGCCTCGCAGCCGTTGCCACGCCGCATGCCTGCTCATGTTGTGCCTGCTGGCGTCCGCGCGCCGCGCCGGGGCGCAGGAGTCGGAGAGCGCGCCCGGCATTGCGCAGGCCGCTGGCTCGGCCCGGCCATGGTCTGGACGGTCAATGAAGTGGGCGGATTCATCGGACTGGAGTTGCGGCATCGTCGGCGCCTGCCGCGGAAATCGACCCGCTCGTTCCCCTCGCTCGACCTCTCGGCGGGGGTCCTGGTCGCAGGCGAACTGGAGGATTTCACGACGGTGTTGCCCGGGCTCACGGCGGGGGCGAGCTGTAACCTCACGCGCGTCGGTTCCGTCACGGCCCGGTTCGACGCCTACCGTTACGAACGGGCGGGTGAGAGCAAGACCGGGAGTGACCTGTACCTCGGTGTGCTGACCGGGTCCTGGCTTCTCCTCGTCTCGAGCGCGGCATTCATGATCGCCCTGGGGGCCGGCTGGGAATGAAGTGACGCTGTCACTCGCAGGCGTCCCTCCCCTAAGAACGCCCCTATTGCAGGATCGTCACCTGCCGGTACTGCTTGACCCCGGGAGTCTCCAGCTTCAGGAAATAGACACCCGAAGGCAGGCTTCTCCCGGCCCCGTTCTCCCCGTCGAACTGCAGGGTGTGCAGCCCCGGATCCGCCTCAGCGTCCACCAGGCGCCGTACGAGGCGTCCCGCGACATCGAACAGCGAGATTCGCAGGTGGGCCCGCGTGTTCTGGCGGAGGATGATCCGCCCGCGCGGCCCGAGCGGATTGGGGTACACCCCGACGAACCCGGCGCGGCTCACGATTCCTTCGTCGGGAACACCGGTGGGAAGGGGCCGGCTCACCGCCAGCGAGATGTCATCGACCGCGGCCTCGACCAGGGCATCGGGCGGATCGTCGGAAGCCACGAATCGAAACTGGATCTTGTCCGTCAGCGGCACATAGGCGCCGACGTCGAAGCTGAAGAATGTCCACTCATTGGCGCTTTCGGTGGTGTGCTCCAGGTGGACCCAGTTCTCCCCGTCAGCGGTCACGTCCACGTCCCACCAGTCCTCCCCCGGGTTCGGGCCCAGGTGATTGGTGTACCAGCGCCAGTATCCGACGATGGCGGACGTGGCGTTGCCAAGGTCGAAGATCGGACTCAAGAGGGTGTTGCTGCCGCCGTCAACATCCGCGTCGCCGGGCGGATAGCCAACCCCAATGGGGTTCTCGGTGATGAAGCAGCGACCGGAAAACCACCCGCCGGGCGTATGATCGTCGTCCGGCTGGACCAGCGGGCCATGCCAGACCTGGGCGTTGGTGCGAATCGGATGCACGCGTTCCCAGAAGCCGTCGGTGGCGTCGTCCTCCGGGGCGCTCATTTGCCATCCGCGATCGGTCTCGACGTCATCGAACCACGCCCCCACGGCCAGGTCGTAGGAAAGCGTGGTCAGCTCCCCATCAGGGGTGCTCATCACTGCATGCAGGGCCAGCATCGAGGGATTCGGGCAGGCGTCGAGGATCTTCACTTTGTAGACTCCGAGCAGCGCACGCTGTTCCATTCCGACACCGAAGCACTGGCCGTCCGCATCTAGGATCTCCACGTACGCATCCGGGCAGGCCAGGCCGCCGGCCAGGTTTCCGGCATCCGCATGGCCGGTGTTCTCAACCCAGAATGAGAGGTAGATCGTCTCGCCCGGTTCCGCCACGCCATCCCCGTCCCCCCGGGGCGGAGAGTCGTCGACCAGATCACCGCAGAGCCGAAGCACCGGCGCCTGCACGGCAAGACGGTAATGGCAGCTCCAGAGTCCCAGGTCATCGGATTCCGCGCTCAGGTTCAGGAGCAACTCCTGCTGGTCGGTCAGGTTGCTGAGCAGCCGGACCTCGAACGGCTGGTCGTTGGTCCGCGTGTCGCCGGGAGCGATGTTTCCATAGGAACGCTCACCGGCGACGATCTCGAGACCCGGAGGCACAGTCTGCTGCAGGAATCCCCACGTTCCCGCAGCCACTCCAAAGCCGATGTTCTTCAGGTCCAGCGTCAGTCCGAGGCGTTCTCCCGCGTCACCCTGACCGTCCGCGTCTCCCGCCGGGTCAAGCACGTGCAGGCTGTCCGCAATGAGGGTGGGTCCTTCGGGCGGAATGACCGGTACCTCCCGGTACCACGGAACCCGATCGTGACCGGTGACGGACAGGCCCAGCATCCCGGTTCCGATCGGGCCGGGAAACGACAGGCCGGCATGGCCGGAAGAATCGGTCCACGTGGCGACGAAGAAGTCGTCCAGCCCGTCGTGCTTCTGGGCCGTGACCATGAGGTTCGGCTGACCCACCACGTTGATCTCAAGCCCGGTCGGACCTTCGACCAGAAGCTCGGGGGCCTCGACCGGGATCACCGCGGGAACGTCGGTCCAGATATCGACCGAGGGATCCCCGAGAAAGTTGTACTGCTCCAGGTAGCCCCGCGTGTACGAGTCGTCACCCAGATGCTCGGCACACGACAGCTTCGCATAGGTGGCTGCGCCGCCCATCCAGGTGCGATTGACCGCATAGCCCCCCGCCTGGGCGTTGTAGATCCCCTCGTTGAAATGCCACGAGAGAACGCCATCCCACAAGGTCGGCGAATCCTCGCTCGAGCCGAAGAATCCCACGGCCCCGTGGGCCACGCGGATCCAGGTCTCTCCAAAGCACTCCGGCTCCGAGAACCTGCCGGTCTGGCAGGAATAGGATTGGATCAAGGGATAGACCTCGTTGGTCAGGTTGGCGACGTCAACCTGACGGAACACCGGTCCATCCAGCCACATGGTCGTGCTCCCGTGCCCACTGTAGGCTCCCAACGCCCGTCCGGCGTTGAACGCGTCCGTCACCTGGTACGACTGCGCGTGGTGGGTGGCGCAGTAGAGCCGGTTCACGGTGTACCCCAGCGGATTCAAGAACGCATCGATGATTGCGTTGAGCTGGCCCTCGTTGTCGCCGGCGTGATCAGCGCCGGCCATGAAGGCGGCGTACTTCTCCCAGGTGTCGTTCCCGGTCCATCCGATCTCCTCGTAGGACCGGATCTTTCCCAAGAGATTGTGCAGTTGGGTGAGATCGGCCACGGAGAGCCGGCCGACGTCCAGATCCGGGATGTAGTCGGTGAAGGGTTCCTCTTGCCACAGGGCTGCGTAGTAGAGATCGGTCGGAGGTAGCCGGTATCCAGTCCCGATCCAGTGGGGGATCTGTGGGGTGTCTCCGACCAGAAGCACGCAGGTCGGCGGGATCGCCCAATTCCAGAACGCGTCCCGGATGTAGTCCCGGATCTCGGTGGCGCTGCCGCCGATCTCGGCCGTCGAGACGTGGGTGACGTGCAGACCGCGGCGGGCCTTGGCGGCCAGGAACGCGGCCAGGATCGGGTCGTCGGCGAACTCGGCCGCGGAGACCACCAGCAAGCCGACGGGAGGCCCGGGCTCGTAGCGCAACGGCGTCGCATTCAGGACCAGCCGGTGCGTGATCTCGTCGAAAATCGGCGAACGAAGTCGCTCGCGCTCGGCGGCGAGCATCGGTGCCGTTGTGGGCCGAAACTCGATCCGGACCCGGGCCCGGTCCAGCACGCGCAGCACCCGCCGGGCCGGGTCGTACTGCACGGCATCGACCCGGAGCAGCGCCAGCCGGTGCTGGCGCATCGTACCCAGCTCCTGCAGCTCAGCCAGCGGCGTCTCCGGAAACCCGGTCTGGGAATAGGCCGCGGCATCCAGCACGAACGGCGGTTCCGGGGCGGTACGGTACTGAACCGGCTGCAATGGCAGAACCGGCGAGGTCAGCGGGATCTCCCGGAACTCCGGGGACTCCACCGAGACGCTCCAGGCGGCGCCGACCGGAACCTCCAGCAGACGTCGGAGGACGGGAAGGCGCGGCGCTCCTTCGTTGCCACCGGTTCCGGAGTCCGCGACCTCCACCTTCGTGTAGACGGAGCCCCCGGCCGACACGGTTTCCATCGTCATGGGCGGCAGGGTGCACTCCACCACGATGGCCGACTCGCTCGACTCCAACAGCCGGAAGGCCTCGGCTCTGGCTCCGGGAGGAAGAATCATGTTCAGCAGCAGAAGGAACAACCCGAGGCCGGGGCAACGCCGGTGGGACAGGCGGGACAAGTGGGACAGGGGAGACAAGTGGGGTAGGCGGGACATGCGGGGCAGGCGCGACATGCGGGGTCTCCCTTGCGGCAATGCCGGCACGGAGGCGGTCGCTGGCAGATCGCACGTATTTCGTCAGGCCGAGCCGCCATGCCGAGCAGCGAAACGTCAACCCCGGATCCCGCTGATAGCATAGACGCGCCGGAAACGGGCGTCAAGGATCCGTGAAAGCCGGTCGACTCGGGACCGCAAGGTGGAAACCAGGGCTCGGAGGATGATGTGGATCTTGACGTGGAATCTGACGGGGAGCCATGAGAACCGCAGGAAATGCAATCCGGACCGGGTGTCGAGTGGCTCCCCTTCAGGTCTCTCTCGAATGCTTGCAGCGAGTGCCGGCTCTCTTCGATGTTGTCCAGGTCCTGCTGGACGAGGCTCCTTGCCGGTTCCGCTATCTCCTATCGGGGTCGAGTGCACGCAAGCTCCGCCGGGGCCAGGCCAATCTCCTACCCGGCCGAATCCACTCGTAGCGACCGAATTCCAGGGGCGACGGGGCACACGGTGGCCCCAGGTCACCCTCTTCCACTTCCGCACCCGCCAGGGTGCCGAGGTTGACTTCGTGGTGCAGGCCGGCCGGGAGACCTGGAGCGTCGAGCCGGCTACCAAGGCGCAGCCCCCCCCGGCCCCGGGGCGGACGCCCGATTCGTCCGGGCCCGGGCGGTGAGACCGGCTGCGCATTGCCCTGGTGCGCCGTCGCTCGGTCCCGTCCTTCCTCAGCGACCCGGGCCGCTCGCGCCCAAGAGCACGATCTTCCGCGGACCGAGCGTGGTCTTGCCCACTTGCAGTCGCAGGTAGTAGACCCCCGCGGCCAGCCTGGCGCCGTCGGAGCTCCGCCCATCAAACCAGTGCTCGTTCTCTCCTTTCCGGCACTGGAGAGGATCCCGGTGCACCAGACGCCCCTGCGTGTCGTACAGCTCGAAGGCACCGGTGGTGGATTCAGCGGAGGTGAAGAGTACGCGCACACCCGCCGGGGCCGGGTTGGGGCGACTCCCCGAAAGGACCGTGGCGGCCGCGACCGACGGCGGCGGGAGGCCGGGGTCGTCCGGCACCGCCGCCGGGACGACCCGGAAAGAGTCGCTGGTGGCCAGGTAGAGATGATGGGTCACCCCGTGGCGAAACGAGACAAACCCGTCCTGCTCCGGCGTGACGAACAGGTCGGGCCTCACTGCGTCGGTCAAGGCGGCGGCCACCGAGTCGACGACCACGGTCACGACGTAGGCGGAGTCGGGAATGATGTCGGCCACCCGGAGTTGCGGAACGCCGGATGGTCCGGACGCGAGGTAGGTGCATTCGAGCCGGTCGGGCGACCCCGCGAAGAGCGAGAGCTGGCGCGCGGCGTCGCAATGCGGGTCGCCCAAGTGGATCTGGAATGAGCGCGGCCGCACGACGGGATCGGCAAGCAGTACCGCCCCGATCCGGGAATCGTACTCGCTGAAGGCGTAACCGGAGTCGGGTCGCGCCGCCAGATCGAAGTAGGTGCCGCGGTTCGGGCCCGGGTCGACGGTGATCGGAGGTTGCCAGGCATCGCCGGCCCGTCGGACGTACTGGAGCGAGCCCCGCGTCGCGTTTCGATAGGCCACCAGCAGGTCCCCTTGCGGCTCCGGTACCAGGACCGCGTTGCGGCCGACGTCCGCCGTGTCCGCCAGCGCGGTTTCGATGGTCCATGGCGCGGAGTGGATCTCGCGATCGGCCAGGAGGACGGCGCCGGTTGCCGCGGAGTATTCGCTGAAGGCGTAACCGATCCCGGCGTGGTCGGCCACGTCGAAGTATTGCCCCCGCCCGGGTCCCGGATCGACGGTGACGGGCGCGGACCAGGCTTCCCCCTCCCGCACGATGTACTGCAGGGAGCCTTGGGTCGCGTTCCGGTAGGCGGCAACCAGGCTCCCACCGCTGTCTTCATACAGGCAGAGATTGCCGCCGACGTCGTCCGGGTCCGCCACGGCCGCCTCGACGCTCCATGAGCGGCCCTGCAGGACCGGGTCGGCAAGGAAGGCTGCTCCCTCAGTGGAGGAGTACTCGCTGAAGGCATAGCCTCCCTCCGGGCGCCGGGCGAGATCGAAGTACCGCCCGCGACCGGGACCGGGATCGACGATCACGGGAGATCCCCAGGCACCCCCCGTGCGGCGAATGTGGTGTAACGCCCCGGAACTCTCGTGCCGGTAGGCGACCGCGATGTCGCCGTTCGCATCCATCTGGATACAAGCCGAGCGACCCACATCGCCCTCTTGCACGATTGCCGAGGCGGTCCAGGAACGAACCGCTTCCGGACCGGCATACCAGCCCGCGCCGCTGTCCGTGCGCCGGTAACAGGTTCTCTTCGTGCCTCCGGCATCGAGAGCGAGGGCGCAGCCGTCGCCCACGGTCCCCGACGCGTCGATCACTTCAGGTGTTCCCCAGGTGCCGGATGCCGTGAAGACCGTCTTCAGGGTGTGATTGTCCGTCCGCAAGTAGACGACGCAGAGCTCGCCGGCGGAGTCGACCTGCAGATCCGCGAACCGGCCCACGTCCCCGCCCGTGTCGAGCGTCGAGACAGTCCAGGTCTGCGCCCAAGCCGGCGAGGCGGCCGCAATGGCAGCCAGCGGGATGACCGCCCAGAGAGCAAGTACCGATGATTGTTTCCACATCTTCTCCGCTCCCGGTTCTTGGTTGGGGTGGTCACGGGTTCAACGTGGCGTACTTCAAGTCGCCGTTCGTCGCGTCGTAGTAGACGATGTGCACGTTGTCGCTGGCGTCGACCGCGATGGAGCTGTAATCGCCGACATTTCCCGCGATATCGACGGTGGAAACCTGCCACGTGGTGTCGTCCCAGGCCTTGGTCGCATACATCAGATTATCTCCGGCGTTCTCGTAGAAGCTCACGTGCAGGTTGAGGGCGGAGTCAACGGCGATGGAGGCGCCGTGGGTGGCGTAGTGCACGGCGTCAACCTGGGTGCTGGTCCAGCCGCCGGTGCCCGGCGTCCGCTGGAAAACGGAAACCCGGGCGTCTTCCGCAAGGCTGGTGATGACCGGGACGAGCTCCTCTCCGATCTGAACCAGGGCCAGGTCAACGTAGCTGTATGCGCTGGTCCCCGTGACCGCCTCGGGCCCGAGGACCCAGCTCCCGGTCGCCGGGTCGTAGATACCGTACCGGGTGTAGGGAGAGACGTACTTGTTCCACGCTACGTGGAAACGATCCTGTGCGTCCAATAGAACCTCGAAGAAGTATCCGGCATACATGTTCGAGTCCAATTGCTTGTACTGCCAGCCACCCGCTCCTCCGCCGTCCGGAATCCACCAGGCCAGCATCAAATTGCCTCCACTCTTGTAGAAGATGTACGGGATCCCGGCGCTGGTGACCACGATCTGGGAGTCGTAGCCGGCGTCGCCGGCATCGTCCACGACCTGGAGGTTCCAGGTCTGGCCCTGGGCGGTCGGGATGCCCAGGAGGAAAGACAGCGCGATGACCGGAATTGCGATCTGGAGTTTCATAGCCATAGCCTCCTCAGTGTGAAACGGCCCGGGAAAACGAACGACGATCACGGGTGCGCCCGTGCCGGATCGCCGGGGATTGTCCTCCGGGCGGGCCGGACTCCTCGGCCGGTCCGGCCCATCGGGGCCGCGTCTTGAGGAGCGGTGTCCCCGCGGCACGGCGCGGGCGGGCGGTCACCAGATGATGGGACGCGGGGTGCGGACGGGAATCACGGGGATTCGGTCACCATCGGCGGGATGAACAGGCGAACATCGGCCGGGACCGATCCAGCAGTCCTCGCCGATCTCGAGCCAATGAGTGCGTTCATCCGCTCGCCCGCCCTCCCGCGACGAAGAACGGCGGCGGGCTGAGGCGGGCGTAAGCAGCGCAAACAGCGCAAACAGCCCGAGTGGTGCGGCGGCCGCGATGGGGGCGCTCCCACGCACTCTTCAGCCCCGCACTACTGAAGTCCGGTCCACTTCGGGATCCGCACACGCCAACACCGCCATGAGCGCGCGCCGACTGGACCCTGGCCGTCTCCGCCGGGTTGCGCTCGATCTCCTTCGCCATGCCCGGCTCCCTCTCCGGCGCCCGTGTGGTACCATGACGGCCGCACGCGGGGCGGCCGCGGCGACCCTGGACGGAGGACCCTGATGGACGAGCAGTTGGCGCTCAATCCGAACAAGCTGGTGCGCTTCCTGGGCAAGAGCCCGGATCAGTTCACCCGCAAGGACCTGATTCACTTCATCGAGAAGAACGACATTCGAATGGTCAACTTCCGGTATGTCGGCGGCGACGGTAAGCTCAAGCTGCTGAACTTCGTCATCAACGACCGGCGGCACCTGGACCGCGTCCTGGCCATGGGAGAGCGCGTCGACGGATCGAGCCTCTTCTCCTACATCGAGGCCAGCGCCAGCGATCTCTACGTGGTGCCCCGCTACCGGACGGCGTACGTCAACCCCTTCGCCCCGGTGCCCACCGTCGACATCCTCTGCTCCTATTTCGATCGCTCCGGTCGGCCGCTCGCGATCGCTCCAGAGAACATCTTGAAGAAAGCGCACGCGGCCCTGCAGGAACAGACCGGCCTGCGCCTGCAGGCGCTGGGCGAGCTCGAGTTCTACGTCTCTTCCGAGCTGGACCGTATCTACACCATCACACCGCAGAAGGGCTACCACGAGTCCCACCCCTTCGCGAAGTGGGAGACGGTGCGGATCGAGGCGATGAAGCTGATCTCGGAAATGGGCGGCCGGATCAAGTACGGCCACTCCGAGGTGGGCAACATCGTCTCCGGCGACTGGGAGTACGTCCAGCACGAGATCGAGTTCGCGCCGGTGGACATCGAAGACGCCGCCGATCAGCTCGTGGTCGCCAAGTGGGCGCTCCGCGAGGTGGCCTACAAGCTCGGGCTGGAGGTGAGCTTCGCTCCCAAGATCATCGTCGGACACGCCGGCAGCGGCCTGCACATCCACATGCGTCTCGTGAAGGACGGCCGCAACCAGATGGTCGACGACGCCGGGTCCCTGAGCACCGCGGCGCGGAAGATGATCGGCGGCCTGCTGGAGCTGGCGCCGTCGATCACCGCCTTCGGGAACGTGGTGCCGACCTCGTTCTTGAGGCTGGTCCCGCACCAGGAGGCTCCGACCAACATCTGCTGGGGCGACACGAACCGTTCCGTGCTGGTGCGCGTCCCCCTCGGCTGGACCGGAGCCGACCGCATGGTCCAAGAGGCCAATCCGCAGGAGCGGGAGCCGTGGAGCGACCCGATGGGCGATCAGACCATCGAGCTGCGCAGTGCCGATGGATCGTCCAATGTCTATCTCTTGCTGGCGGGCATCGCCGTCGCCGCCCGGCACGGGTTGGAGAACGGCGACGACGCGCTGCAGCTGGCCGAGAAGCTATACGTGAGCGTCGACGTGGGGAAGAACCAGGCCGGTCTGAATCTGCCCCAGTTGCCCGCGTCGTGCTTCGAGGCCGGCGAACGGCTGCTCAAGGACCGTGCCTTCTACGAGAAGCAGGGAGTCTTTCCGCCGCACATGATCGACGGCATCGCCGCTGTGCTCCAGCAGTACAACGACAAGGACCTCAGCGAACGCATGTTTGGAGACGGCGACGCCCTGGTCAAGCTGGTCAAGCAGTACCTGCACTGCGGGTGAGCGTGGGCGCCGCCTGGCGGTGAAGGGCAGGACCTTCCTCATCGGGGCGATCTCCCCAGGCGAATCGTCGTCTGCTGGTCCGTCGTCTCGACTCTGGCGCCCTTGAACCGGGCACTCAAGGCCGGCAGCCGGACCTTCACCGTATCGACATCAACCCGTACCGGCGGCTCGGTGTCGAGCCCCACGAAGGTAGCCCGCTTCACCCCATTGAACAGCGGATGCGGCCCGACTCCTTCCGTGAGGACGGTGTCCCCCATCACCTCGAACGTGCCGGCATCGTTGCCCAGCCGCAGGAACCGTGTGTGGAGAAGCCCGGTGTCGAGACGCCGGACATTCATCGGATCGAATCCCTGGGGCCAGAGCGGCGACGCCGAGTCCGCCTCGACAACGAGCCGCCAGCCGGGAGCGGCGATGAAGCGCTGACGCATCGACATGCGAGCAGCCCGCAGCTCTTCCACATCTCTGCCGGCGGTATCCGCCGCCACCGCGCTGTCCGCGGCCGCGAATGCGCAATCCGCGGCTCCCGGGACCCGGGCGAGCGCTTCGGCGAGATCGCTGTCCAGGTGCCGGCGATCATCTGCGGCGAAGCCGGTGCGCCATTCCGGCCGGAAGCGATCGAGCAGGAGCGCCCAAGCCGCGCCCGTCGCATAGGCGCGGAGCCGAACGGACTCCGCGGGGAATCCGTGCGGCGGGAACGCCGGTTCGCGACGACCGGCGGCCCGGAGCTCCACGTACGCCGCCGTGCCCTCGAGGGTCTCGATCCCGCGCTCGTACGACACGAAGCTCGAGTCCATCCCGCCGAACCGGAGGCGGCGCAGGTCCAAAGCGTGCTTTGCCCAGCCGGCGCTCACCGGAGGGTCCGACGCGGCCAGAGACCGGCGCAACGCCTCGGTCTCCAGGCGGCTCAGGGTCAGAAGGCGGGGGTCATCCACGGGGTACAGGAACAGCTGCGTCTCGTCGGAACCCCACGTTCGCCGCGTCTCGAACTGATACGCGTGGAATCCCTCATGAACCACCACCGCCACGAGATCACGGAGAGCATCGGGCGGCGTGAGCCCGTTCAGCTGCACGGTCGCCGTTCGGATGCCGCCGATCAGGGCGGAGGAGTTGGCGACCACGTCCGGGTGGCGCCCCGGATGGACCCAGGCCATCTCCTCGTGAACGAAACCGGCGGGAGGGTTCGGATGACGGAAGAGGTAGGTGTTCGTCCCGTCGAAAACTGCAAGCGGCGCCTTGAGCGGATCGTAGCCGGGCCAGAACGTCGAGCCCCCCGCAATCCGGTGCAGTTCCGCCTCCAGCGCGAGCGCATCCGGTCCACCGCCACCGGCGTTTCCGCAGAAGATCAGATTCGCCGCAGCGCTCATGATCACGATGGCCTGCCGTATCCGTTTCATGGTTCCGCAACCTCAGTATAGGTCAAGACGAGGCTCTCCCCGCAGTCGTCGGTCGCGCCGCACGGGTGGCCGGGCGGCGCCGCGAACGCGACCGACGGACTACTACCACACCCTGCTAGCGCGTCACCAGCACCCTTCTCCCAAGTTGCCGATGCGAGTCCGAGAAGCGCAGGTGATAGACTCCGTTCGGCACGGACCGCCCCGCGTCGTCGTTCCCGTTCCAGAAGACGGAGTTCCACCCCGGCAAGACCGCGCCGGGTACGAGATCTCGGACCAACCGCCCCGAGATGTCAAAGACCCCGATCTTGACAGGTCCGATGCCGGTCGCGTCGAAGAAGATCCGCGTCTCGCCCCGGGATGGATTCGGAGCCACGACAAGAGGCTGAGCCCCCCAGGCCGTCTCACGGACAGCCGTCTGGTCGTCTCAGCTTCACCCGAACTCCTGCGAAGCATCGTACTCCAAGCCGACGAAGGCTTCAGAGGCGGGAACCCAGTCGGGAAAGCCCCAGAAGGCGCTGCGGTACGCCGCCAAGGAACCGAAGAACGAATCGGCCTGCTGTCGGCCCCACCGCGGCGGATAGTCGTGGTCGCTGGCCTGCACGCCAAGCCAGTACACCGTCGCTCCCAAGATGCCGCCGACACTGACGTCGAACTCGATCTGGTAGCACGGAGCGCCATAGATGTTGTCGCCGAAGTAGGTGATGGAAGTCGGGACCAGGTTCAGACAGCTCGCAATCTCGCTACCTGGAAGACCGC
The DNA here is from genome assembly GCA_964473865.1 of uncultured bacterium. GTDB lineage: Bacteria > Eisenbacteria > RBG-16-71-46 > CAIMUX01 > CAIMUX01 > CAIMUX01. Next base: position 123,299 of record CAYYQN010000010.1, read on the forward strand.
CTGCATCCTGATAGAAACGCAGATTGTAGGCCGGAACATCGGGGTCGCCCGGGTGCCAGTCGAAGTAGCTGCCCCAGGCAATCACCTTGGGAATAGTGTGCGGCCCGCCCGGACACAGACTGAAGTCGTCGGCGACCTCGGACTCGAGCCCGTACATCAGGATCTGCTCTGAGTCCACGACGTTTCCCAAGAGGTCGCCCGGATGTGAGAAGCAGGCGCGGGCGGCGGCGCTTTCGCCGCGTTCGCTGGAGCCAGGGGCCCGTAGGTACGGAACCTGATTGCTCCCCATCGCCAACCCCGCCGGAGTCAGAAGAAGCCAGGACGCCAGAAAGAACGCTCTCATGGCCAGCTCCTCCCATGTGCCTGCGAGGGAGAGGCCCCTGCCGTAAGGAGCGTCCGGGATCTGAGCCGGCGGAGCGCGGATCGCTCCTTCCTCGCGGCGGCCGGGGACAGTTCACACGAAGCGATGCCGAGCATACCACCGGCGAGCCGGTGGGGCCAGCGTGCTCGTCGTCTTCCGGAGCAGGCTCGCCGCATCCCCGCGCGGGTTCGCCGCATTCTCACGACCCCCCGGTAACCGCGCCGAACCCATCTGCGTAGACGCAACTCCGGAAGGCAGCCAGAGCGGCCGAGCAGGGTGCGCGGCCACCCTCGTCGGACCCCTCCTGCTCGGGGGAACCGATGAAAACGCTCCGGACCTCGATCGCTCTGACCCTTCTGTCCGACCGCGAACTTGAGTCGAACGGAAGCCCGGTTCCGCGCGTCTATGCCTGGGGGCCGGCTGTGCCGGGTTCTGCAGGTGACGCCAGGAGGTACCCGCGATGGTGTGCGCAGGAAGGACCGCTGCCGGTAGACCCGCGGCAGTTGGAACCCGCTTCCGGCTGAGATCTGCCGGAGCGGCGTGGGTGGTGGCATGGGGGTGCGCCGGCGGGGCCGTCGATCCGGCTGCGGCCTGGTTCACCTCGTTCGACATCCCCTCGATGAGGTCAGTGTCCACTGCAGACGCCTCCGCCGCAGGCCAGGATACGACCTCGGCGGTCACGGCGCTGCGGCTGACGGACGGTCAGACGATTGCCGTCGACGGAAGACTGGACGATGCGGTCTGGGCGAGGGCCCAAGCTGCCAGCGGGTTTCACTGCTGGGACCCCCAGCGCGGGGGCGCGGCCTACGAGCGCACCGTCTTCAAGGTGGCCTACGACGACCGGTCGCTCTACTTCGGCGTTGCCTGCGCCGAGTCCGAGTCCGGGAAGGTGACGGGAAAGCTCTGCCGGCGGGACAAGATCTACGGATCGGATCAGATCGGAATCTACCTCGACCCGTATCACGATCACAGCTCCGGCTATGTGTTCTGGGTCAATCCGCGGGGCGTGCAACAGGACGCCTATGTGGTCAACGACGGCGAGGAGGAGAGCGACTGGGATACGGTGTGGGAGGCCGAGACGTTCCAGGATGGTGATGGATGGTTCGCCGAAGTGCGCATCCCCTTTTCCTCCATCCGGTACCGGACCGAATCCGAAGCCTGGGGCCTGGACGTCTTTCGCGAGATCCACGCGCAGGGAGAAAGCGACGCCTGGGTCGTCTGGGACCGCGACAAGGCCGGGTTCGTCAGCCGATTCGGGCACCTCGCCGGTATCTCGCACATCCCCGCGCCACGGCAGCTCGAGGTCACCCCCTATGTCGTCTACCGGGCGGACGACCCTGCCGTCCCGGGCCCCGAGTCGATCGACCGGTCCGCAAACACCGGGGCGGACCTGAAGTACGGAGTCACGGCCGCCCTCACACTCAACGCCACGGTGCAGCCGGACTTCGGGCAGGTGGAGTCCGATCCGGCGGTCCTCAATCTCTCTCCGTTTGAAACCTACTACTCGGAACGGCGTCCCTTCTTCACCGAGGGGGGACGGTACTTCGAGCAGCCGGCGTTCACTTCCTTCTATTCCCGGCGGGTTGGCACCGGGAGTGAGAACTCCCGCATCCGCACGGCGGCCAAGCTGACCGGAAAGACCCGCCGCGGCACCTCCATCGGGACGCTTCTGGCCATCACCGACGTGACCGGGGAAGGACAGACCCACAATCTCTTCAAGGACGGAACGCAGCAGTCCAGCTTCCTGGCCAGTCGGATCGGGCAGGAGTTCGCCGGGGGCAGGTACCAGTTCAACGTCACGCAGACCGTGGTGGCCCGGCCGGGGAGCCGCGCGCAGTTCGGGGACCTCGGATCGCGCGAGGCCTACACCACCGGCGGCGACTTCGAGCTTCTCTTCCACGACCGGGTGTATGCCCTGGAGGGATCGTACGTCGGATCGGTCATCGATTCGGAAGCCCGCCCTGGAGACGCGGCGCCCCAAGGCACGAAGACGTACGGAACGGGCGGATTCATGTCCCTGAACCGCGAGGGCCGCAGTTGGAACGGTTCGCTCTCCGGCCGGTGGATCACGCCGAAGCTCGATCTGAACGACGCCGGCTACCTGCAATCGACCGACCGCGCGTCGGCGGCCCTGTGGGTCGGCTATCGGTACAACGCCAGGAATCGGACTTCGCTCATCAGTTCGGGGAATCTCAACCTCAACACCAATCTCACCTACTGCTATGCCCGCCGCGCCGGATACGACCTGCACACGGGCGAGCAGGTCTGGAGCTACGGACGCGGGCACCGGCAGATCCACACCATCAGCGCGAACAGCTGGATGCGCCTGCGCAACCTCTATGAGGTCTGGTGGGGCCTGAGCCGGCAACTCGAGGGGACCCAGCGGTACGACACGCGCAACACGGTTCTGCTTCAGGACGGCCGGCGCGCGCAGATCCCCGGAGGCGGACCTCTGATCTGCGAGCCGGACACCTGGACCGGCTGGGTGGGAGGGCAGAGCGACTACCGGAAAAACGTCCAAGTCAATGCCGAGGCGAGCTACTCCGTCGATCGGGCCCACAATCTGGCCCGAAGCGCGAACCTCGGCCTGACCTGGAACCAGACCAGCGCCATCCATCATGACCTCTCGGCGGAGGTCGAGTCGCGCACCGACGACACCCAGCACCTCGAGAACTTCGAGAACCCGGGCCACGGCATCGGTGGGGTGAGTTATGTCTATGGACAGCTCCGGCAGAAGACGCTCCGCGCCACCCTGCGTTCCAGCCTCCTCTTCAGCCGGAACAAGTCGCTGGAGATCTATGCCGAGCCCTACGTGACGACCGGGACCTATTCAGGGGCGCGGGAGCTGACCCGCCCCGACACCTACGAACTCGCACCCTACTCCGCCGAGGGGTTCGACGATCGGGACTACGACTTCCGCTTCGGCTCCGTGAACGTGAACGCGGTCTTCCGGTGGGAGTACCGGCCCGGCAGCACGTTCTTCCTGGTGTGGACCCATACGCGCTCGACCTACAGCGAGCGAGGCTGGGCCGACGACCCGACGACCTTTGACACCGGCATCAACAGCGATCCGCTCCTCCGCAATGAGCCGGAGAACGTTCTGCTGGCCAAGATCACGTACTGGATTCCGATCTAGCCCTGACCGCTTCCGGGAGCAGGGGGCGGCTCGTGGCGCTCCCAGTGCCTGACGGCCGGTCGGCCTCGGTCCGGGCGGACATCTTCGCCAACAGAGCATTCGCGGAGGCGAGCGTGCCGGGTGGCACTCCCGCATCGCTGGCGCGTCGCCCTGCGGTTTCGGTCCGATGGCCGGATCCACACGCCCGGTTGAGCCACATCGGCTTCGATGGCCGCCGTGCACCCACCCTTGGTACTCTCCCACCATGAACGATGTCGAGCGTGAGTACCGAACCCGGCTGGGGCGATTGACCGGCCGGGAACGGGTGGCGATGTCGGTCGGACTCCTGGCCGAGTTGTGCCGAGTCGTCCGCCACCGAATCGAGCAGGCGGAACCGATCTTCGGCGCACTGTCGAGCGGATCGCCTCAGCTCTCACTTCCCTGGGCCTCCCCTTCCATCTGACCGGCGGACTGGCTTCTTCCTACTACGGCGAGCCGCGCACGACC
>CAYYQN010000011.1:0-114365 GCA_964473865.1 uncultured bacterium
CGGCTGCCCTTCCCGGAGGTGCACCGCAGCCTGGCTCGCTACTGTGCGGAAGGGACCTTCCGGGATCTGGCGACCCGGCTACCCCGGGGGCCGGCAACCATTCCGTCGGACTGGTGGGACGAAGTGGAGGCAACGCTCGCGGAACAGGAGCGGCTCGGTCTGGAAGCCGAAGCCACCCCGGCTGCCCGCAAGCTCGCCGCGCCGCTCGCGACCGTGCTTTCGGAGCGAATTCACGATCTGCTCGACCGCGCGCTGGATGAGTCTTCCGATCTGGCCGCGCTCGGGCTGGTCCGGGCCGCCTATGAAACCATCGCCCCGGCTGACCGGCTGCATCTGCCGCTCGTGCGGACCTGGCTCGAGCCCCGGGTCTACGAACTGGTCCTGCGGTTTCGCGCGGAGCTGAATCGACTGGCCACGACCGGCGCGGCCGCCGACCGACCCGCCGGGCAGGTGGAGCTGAGCGCTCTCCGCACGTTGGCGGGGCACGCGAATCTTGAGCTCGATACGATTCTACGGAGTGGTACGACCGCCGACGTCTGAAGGCGCGGCCGGAAGAGAGGAACGCATGCGAAAGGACGATCTCCGCGGGATGACCAGGCTGGAGCTTCTGGAAGAGGCCAAGCGGCTGGAGATCCGCGGCCGAAACGCCATGAGCAAGGACGAGCTGATCGACGCGATGGCGGCCGCCACGCGGTCGAAGCCCGACCGGGGGGCGGCAAAGCCGGCGGCGGAGGCGGGAGCAACTCGCAAGCCGCGGAAGTCCGGGAAGGACGAGCCTACGCCGGCGTCCGCGGAAGCGTCCCCCAGGTCCCGGTCGCGAGCGACGCCGGCGGGTATCACCGCGACGGATCGGGCCGCGCGGCCGTCCGGCGCCCCTCGCGCGTCCGACGGGGCCCGTGCCGCGATCGATGCGCCGCCGCCCGCGGCGGCGGCCCCTCCGCCGGCCGAGTCCACGCCCCGTTCCGCGACTCCCGCGCCTGCGGCCGGGCGAGCCCCGGGTGAGCCCCCTCCATCGGCCGCCCGAGGGTTGCGCACCCACCGCCCGTCGCCGCACGACGAGGACGACGAGGACGGCCAGAACTGGAATTCGACCGCCCTCGGGCGCGACCCGAACTACGGGCGCTTTCTCAACCCGGGCAGTATCCCCTCGCGAAACGCGCCGCCGGCCCGGCGGGTCCCCGGAGGTCCTCCCTCCCCGATTGCGAAGTCGCTGGCGGAGCGCTCCGAACTCGGCCGCCAACGCGCGGGTGAACGCTCCTACGGTGCCCGGGACGATCTCCGACGCAGCGGCATTGCCCGCCGCGACAGCGCCTACACGCCGCGGTATGAACGCGACCGGTGTCTGCCGGATGCCCGCAAGGAGCACGGGCGCGGTCGGGGCGAGGAGCATCCCGCTCGCGGACACCAGGGCACCGGCGGGTCTGGGGAGTCCGGGCGAGGCGGGCGCGCGCCGGGCGGTGCGGTCGTCGAGCGGCGCCTTCCCGGCGAAGGCCGGGCGGATCGTGAAGATCGGAGGATCGCGGGAGATGCCCGTCCCGAACGTGATAGCCACCGCGCTTCCGATCGGCTCCCAACGTCCGGAGCGCCGGCGCAGCCGCGCGGCGGGCCGCTTGCGCCCGACGAAGTGCGGCGCCGCGGGTCCCACGGCGGAGGCAGGTCTTCGACTGAAGCGCCCCGGCCGCGGGGGGATACCGGGGAGGAAACGCGGCCGGCGGGAGGTGCCGTCGTCGGCGAAATCCGGCCCCGGGCTCCCGAGCCGCCGGTCCCGCCGCCCCCTCGCGCGCTCGACCGTTGTCGGCTGTTGGTGCGCGATCCGTACTGCGTGCACGCCTACTGGGAGGTAACGGAGGAGAGCGTGGAACGGATCACGACCGAGCTGGGAGATGAGTTCAAGGACAGTCGTCCGATTCTGCGGGTGCACGGCATCCCGGTCTCCGGCGATCCGGACGAGCCGCAGGCCGGCTTCTTCGATGTGGTCCTGGCGACCGACGCGACGAGCGCCTACGTGGATGTGCCGCGGGCGAATCGCGGCTACCGGGTCGACGTCGGCATGCTCACCGCGCAGGGGCTCTTCTTCCCGCTGGCTTCCAGCAACACGGTGATCACGCCTCGGGATGCGGCCAGCCGCAACACGACTCAGACGCGAGTGGAGCCGCCTGCGGCGCCGGCCGCGCCGGCCGCGCCGGGCGCGCCGGCGACGCCGGGCGACGCGCTCGAAGGGACGGGGCCTGCCGGTCCCGGTCCGGCCGCTGGTCCGGCGAAGGCGGCTGGCGAGGCTCCCGCTGAGTCGACAGGCTCCGGCGCCCGGCCGGTGGCGTCCCGGTCACGGAAGGCTACGCCGGCCGCCGGGGGTCGCCCCGGCGACGCTGCGACCTCCCGGCTCGAAGGAGACGCGGTTGCCGGAGAGAGCGGCGCGGGTCTCGCTCCAGAAACAGACCTGGGAATGACGAGTGGCCGGGGGCTCGCGCCGGCAGGTCCGGGGATACCGCCCGGGCCGACCGGGCGTGAGACGGCGATGCCGCTCTCTGAGCCGGCTCCGCTCGTGCCCGCTCCCTTCCACTTCACGCTCCATACCGAGCTCGTCGTCTACGGGTCCACCGAGCTGGGCGCGGCGGTCACGCTGCAGGGGACGCCAGTGACCCTGCGGCCGGACGGCACCTTCAGCGTGCGGATTCAGCTTCCGGACGGGGAACAGGAGCTGCGTGCCGTGGCGGTGTCGCGCGACGGCAAGGTCGAGCGAACCATCACACCGGTCGTGACGCGAAGGACGATCGAGGACAGCGAGCAGGCGAAGAGCCCGGACGAGCCGTAGCCGGCCGCCGGCCGGGGCTGGCGCGAAGGCGGGTCGATCGAAGCCGCCGTGTCTGGCGAATGCCGGTGTGCGCCCAACTGGCAGGGTGCGCGCCGGATGCCTGCGTGGGGCCCCTGGTTCGTCTCGGCGGCGCGAGCTCGTGCTACCCTGAGGGCGATGCCTTGGGTGACGGTCCGCTTCGCCGGGGACTGGACCGGCGTTCTTTCCGCCCGGAGATCGGGCATCCAGCAGGTCCAGGTACCATTCCGTACTTCGGTCAAGGACTTGATCGAACGGATCGGCATACCTCACACGGAAGTCAGTCGGGTGATCCAGGGGCCGCCCGGCGCGCTTCTCGACGTCCCGGAGAACGGCACGGCGATTCGCCTCGACACCCGGGTGGAGGCGGACTGCACGGTGGTGGTGCACCCGGTGCCGGCAGTGGCCCGGGTCCCCGCCGCGAAGGCGCCGCCGTTCGTCGCTGACGTTCACCTCGGTGGTCTGGCCACGCGCCTGCGTCTGTTCGGTTTCGACACCGCCTATCACATCGACTGGGGGGACGCCCAGCTGGCCCGCATTGCGGTCACCGAACGCCGTTGCCTCCTCACCCGCGACCGAGGCCTTCTCAAGCGTGCGGCCATTCGCGGAGGATGTCTGGTGCGGGCTGATCGTCCCGATGCCCAGGCGCGGGAGATCCTGGATCGCCTGGGGCTCCGGCCGCTCGCCCGCCCGTGGAGCTGCTGCCTGCGGTGCGGCGGATCGCTGCGACCGGTGCCGAAGTCGGAGGTCGAAGCACGTTTACTGCCGAAGACGCGGCAGCACTACAACGCCTTCCGTGCCTGCTCTCATTGCGCGCAGATCTACTGGGAGGGATCACACTGCGAGAGTCTGCGCCGGATGCTGGCGAACGCCGGCCTGGCCGACGCGCCGCCCGTCGGCTGAATGCGCCGGCGTGATTCACGACCGGCAACACGGGCTGCCGGGGCCGGGGAAGCTTCGCCGCGGGACCGGTCACGTGAACCGGTGGCGCTGCTTCCAGGCATACGGTAACCTCGGCGGGCGGCGTCTGACGGCGCCGCAGGGAGGGTCCGATGGCCAGGCTGAGGGTGGGAGTGATCCTGTCCGGTTGCGGGGTGAAGGACGGCAGCGAGATCCACGAGGCGACGATCACGCTCCTGGAACTCGCGCGCGCGGGGGCGGACGCGATCTGTGCCGCCCCCGATGCGCCACAGGCGGCGGTGGTGGATCATCGGTCCGGGAACCCCACGACCGAATCGCGGAACATGCTGACGGAGGCCGCCCGCATCGCCCGGGGAGCCATCCGCGACCTCCGCGCGCTGCGGGCTTCCGAGATCGACGCCGTGAATCTGCCCGGCGGTTACGGGGCGGCGACCAACTTGAGCGACTTCGCCGCCGCCGGCGGAGCGTGTTCTGTTCGGCCGGAGCTGGAACAGCTCCTTCTCGAGATGCACGCGGCGGGGAAGCCGATCGGCGCGATCTGCATCGCCCCGCCGCTGGTGGCAAAGGCTCTCGCCAAGCGGGGGATTCGCCCTCGGGTGACGATCGGGACCGACCCGGAGACGATCGCAGAAGTGAAGAAGACGGGGGCGGAGCACCTCGCCTGTCCGGCCGACGGCGTTGTGGTCGACGAAGCGAACAAGATCGTCACCACGCCCGCCTACATGCTCGCGGGGGGAATCGACCAGGTTGCCGAGGGGATTGCCGGGCTTGTCCGCGAGGTCATCCGGCTCGCCGGGTGAGTGACGGTTGATCCGGCCTCTCTTCACCGCGCCCCGCGGGGGCGCCGCGACCGACCGGGTCGGCCCGGCGGGCGGCTCCGGCCGGGATCCATCCCGGCCGTCCGGGCGAGCATGAAGGGACCCGGGCCGGATCGCTCGGGCGCGGGACCGCCGGGTCCCGCCGGACTCTGCCTCGTCCTGCACGCGCATCTCCCGTTCGTTCGTCACCCGGAATGCATCGACTTCTTTGAGGAAGACTGGCTTTTCGAGGCGATCAGCGAAACCTACCTGCCGTTGCTGGATCTGGCCGAACGTCTGATCGAAGAAGGGATCTTTCATCGCTTCACGCTGTCCATCACCCCGACTCTGGCGGCGATGCTGGAGGACCCGCTCCTGCAAGAGCGGTATCTGCGCCACCTCGGGAAGCTGATCGACCTCGCCGGGCGGGAGGTGGAGCGGACGCGCTGGCTGCCCGCGTTCCACGACCTGGCGCGTCGCTATCACACGTCGTTCCTCCGCTGCCGCCGGCGATTCCTGGAACACCACCGTCGTGATCTGATCGGGGCGTTTCGCCGGCTGGCCGATGCGGGAGCGGTCGAGCTGATCACCAGTGGTGCGACCCACGGCTTCCTGCCGCTGATGCTGGAACGGCGCGGGCTCTGGCGCGCCCAGATCGTGACCGCCGCGCGCGAGCATGAGCGGCACTTCGGCCGGCGTCCCGCCGGAATCTGGCTGCCCGAATGCGGCTATGCCCCCGGCGTCGACCGGATCCTGCGCGAGGAGAAGATCCGCTACTTCTTCTGCGATGCGCACGGCATCCTGCGCGGGTCACCCTATCCGCGGTTCGGGACCTTCGTGCCGATCGTCACTCCCGAAGGGGTGGCGGCGTTTGGTCGCGATCTGGACTCTTCCCGGCAGGTGTGGTCCTCGTGGCTCGGGTATCCGGGCGACTTCAATTACCGGGAGTTCTACCGGGACGTCGGCTGGGACCTCGACTACGAGTACCTGCGTCCGTCCCTCCACTCCGACGGACGCCGCTGCAACCTGGGGATCAAGTACTACCGGATCACCGGGCCCGGGCCGGACAAACAGCCGTACGACTTCGAAGCGGCACGGGCGCGAGCCGAGTTGCACGCGGACCACTTCCTGAGGTCCCGCCTCCGGCAGGTCGAGGAACTCAAGAAACGGTTGGGCTGCACTCCGTTCGTTGTGGCTCCCTATGACGCCGAGCTCTTCGGCCACTGGTGGTACGAGGGCCCGCAGTGGCTCGAGTCGCTGCTGCGCCGGATGGCGGAGGGGGATGGGCTGCGCGCGATGACGCCGTCCGACTACCTCGACGCCGGTCCCACCCTGCAGGTCTCCACCCCGTCGTACTCCTCATGGGGGATGAAGGGTTACGCCGAGCACTGGCTCGATCCCAGCAACGACTGGATCTATCCGCTGCTCCACCGGGCCGGCGACCGGATGATCGAGCTGGCGGAACGGTTTGCCCGGCAGATGCGCCACGGCGGAAGGCTCTCCCTCCCGGTAGAGCGGGGACTGAAGCAGGCCGGGCGCGAGTTGCTCCTGGCCCAGAGCTCCGACTGGGCGTTCATCCTGAAGGCCGGCACCATGACCGAGTACGCGACGCGCCGCACCCGGGAGCACCTCGCGAACTTCAATGCGCTCCATGAGCAGCTGCTGCGCGGCGAGATCGAAGAGGCTCGTCTGGCGGAGCTCGAGTCGCGCGACAACCTCTTTCCGGATCTTGACTGGACCGTGTTTGTCGACGATTCGGGCGCCTGAGACCGGCCACCAAGAACTCGTGCAACCGTGCGACCGGGCCGCGAGGTGGTGCGGTCAGGACTGCAGAGCGCGCCGGGCTCCGATCGGGTCCTCTACCCATCCGGCCGACTCGGTCTGTTGGGCGGCGAGCCGAGGCCCGGGGTGTCGACTCGAAACGCCGCAACCCCGGATCAGGACGGCGCCTCGGGCCAGCGAGCCAGAAAGCCGTTTCCTTCGGCCCGGTTCTTGCCAATCCATGGGATGGGCAACCGATGCACCCGGGGCGCCGTGGCCCGGAGGGCGGACGCCGGCCTGTTCGGGCGAGTCCGCCAAGGCATTGGGGATGAGACGATTGAGCGATCCACCGTGGTGACCCTCGGGAAAACCTGCCGCGCTGGGCGGCCGGGCAAAGTGCCCACTCTTCAGTGCAGCCGCGCCGCGCGTACTGGGGCCGGTTCCGGTCCTCCGCGCCCCGCGGGAGCGGACCCCCGAGGCAAGCCGCTGTGCTCCACGAATGGGGGGATCCGATGAGGACGCTGTTCTTCCTGGCGCTGATGGCGGTGGCCGGTTGGTACGGCTGGAACCACCGGGACGCCGTGCTCGCGGGCGATCGCAATCACGAAGCGGTGATTGAGAACGGCACCTCGTCCGCAATCGAGCGCGTACGTCTCATAGTTGACGGCCAGACCATGGTCAAGGATTCGATCCCTTTGAATGGGAAGACGGTGATTCGGTTTACGGTCAACAACGACTCCGAGTTCAAGCTGGTCTGGCAGTGTGGCGACCGGCCGGGGGACTTCACCTGGCGGGGCGGCAGGATCGCCAGCGGACCGTTGTTGCAGCGTCACGTGTTCCGGATCGACAAGTCCGGGCACGTGAGGTACTCCGTGGAGGCCAAAGGCTCAGCCGGCAACAAGTGAGTGCGCACGCTCTGAGAAACCACGGCGAGTGAACGCGAACTAGCCTCGGCCCATCGTCACCGCCGCTTGCTGACTTTCGACCCGCCGGGTCGGCCCGCGGGCAATCCACAGGCTCCGACAGGGTTGGATGTAGACCGGAAACAGCCTTGCTCGCACCGGCCGCGGAGCGGCCAGCGGGTCGACTCCCGCCGCCGCGAAGTTGACGCGGTCCGGCCTCCGGCCGATTTTCCTGTGGCCCTACCACCTCCCCGAGACGTACCCTTTCCGCAGGGTAGATCACGAGTTCCCGTTCGTCAGGGTCTCCTCCGGCGCCATTGAGCCATGCGGAAGTACGGCCGCCCTGACACCTACCGAGGGAGGGTCGCGCCATGTCGACTCCGGAATCCTGGTTCTCACGTTCCGTCCGGCGCGAGGTTCTTCTGATCACCACGATCGAGCTTTTGCTGGGCGCCGGCCTCTGCGCCGCCCAGGCGGCGATTCCTCCGCTCACGGATCTCTTCGCGACACCGGGAGAAGCGCCGCAGTCAATCGAGCTGCGCTGGCAGACGCCGCTCTTCGAGCCCGGCGGAGCGATCCGCGAGCTCGATTGCGAGTACGATTTCCGTTACGGTGCCGCGTATCTGACCGCGCAGAACTTCGAGTCCAGCCCCGCGCTCAACGCCAGCCTTCCGGACGTCGTCTGGGCGGGTCTGCTCGATGTCGGGCTCGACTTCAGCGTCCAGGCGGCGAACAACAACACATTCCCCATCTACACCGTCTATTGGGATCAGGCCTACCTGCGCGCCTGGCTTTATGTCGGACGCGACTCCCCGTTCATCTATGGCTCCGTCGGGGCGGGCCTGCCGAACGAGGCGATCAAGTTCACGATCACGAAAGACAGCAACCCGTCGTGGAGCATGACCAACACGGTCTATACCGACCGGAACGGCTACGCCGAGTGGCAGACGGGCGACATCTGTGACAACGCCGCCGGGGAGTGGTTCACCTTCAAGGCGAAGTGGGATCAGCATGCGGTCAACCTGCGCAACGGGATGGTGGTGCAGTCCACCCAGAGCGCGGAAGAGACCGTGCGCATGATCCTGTACGACGACACGGACGTCATCCTCCCGCCGAACACCACGGGCCCGGGCGGCGGCGAGCTCGCGTCGACCATCCAGGACTACCAGATCTTCGCCTACTTTCCGGCCCATGCCACGGAAGAGGACTGCACCATCGCCTTCGCGGAACCGCTCGCCATCCCCCCGCCCGCGGGGATGCTGCCCGGCGTGCCCGGCGCGATGCTGGCGTTCGAGATTGCGAAGAGCACCGGCCCACAGCTGCTCCGGCCGGTCGAGGTCCGCGTCCAGTACCCGGCTTCGCGGCTGATGCAGTATGGCGGCGTCGCGGAATGTGCGCTCGAAGCCTATCGCTATGAAGAGGGCCGGGGGGCGTGGGTCCTGATCCCGGAGCGCATCGGCATCAACCGGGCCGATCACTCGGTCACCTTCACGACGACCATGCTCGGGCTCTTTGCGATCGCCGGCGAAAGCGACGCGGATCTGGATGGAGGTGGTGATCTTCAGGAGCTCGGGTGGGGCACGGCCCCGGGGCTCGCCGATACCGACGAGGACGGCTTGAATGACGGCGTTGAGCTCTGGTGGTCGGGCGGCAACCCGAACGACTCCACCATTGTGCACGGAGCCGATCAGCACGGCGTGGGGGTGGGACTGGCTCCACAGCCGCACTACTGGATTGCTGGCCGCATCGTCTCCGACCGTGCGGTCTCGCCGATCTCGGCCTGCGCCTATGTCGGTCCTCCGATCGCCGTCACCTACGCTGAAGCATGGTCGGGTCCGCCGCTCTTCAGGAGCGACGCCGCCTGGGGCGACTTCGACGGCGATGGGGATCCTGACCTCGCGATCTGCGGCGAAAGCGGTGGCGCGCCGATCACCTGCACCTACGAGAATACCGGCACCAATCTCGACCTGCGCCAGATGCTCTCCGGCGTGCAGAACGAAGGCAGCGGCGCGCTGGCCTGGGGAGACTGCGATGCGGACGGGGATCTCGATCTCGCCGTGGCCGGGATGGGAGCGACCCAACGCTTTGCCGGGATCTACCAGAACGACGGCGCGGGCAACCTTACGCTCGACGCCGAACAGACGCTCGTCGCCGTCAGCTACGCGTCGCTGGCGTGGGCCGACTTCGACGAGGATCTCGACGCCGATCTGCTGCTCATGGGTTACGACGGTACGCAAGCGTTGACGGTGCTCTATCGCAACCACCCGCCCGGGACGCTCACGCCCGACACACTGAACACGCTCATCGGTCTCTTCGCCGGATCGGCCGATTGGGGAGACTACGACAACGACGGCGATCTTGATCTTCTGCTGACCGGCAGCGACGGGTCGCAGCGCCGAACGCTCTTCTATCGGAACCATCCGGCGGGTTGGCTCGCCTCGGACGGGGACCACGGTCTCCCTGGGGTCGCGTTCTCGGACGCTGCCTGGGGCGACCTGGATGGAGACGGAGATGTCGATCTTGCCTTCACGGGCGAGTCGACACCGGCGCTCCGGTGCGCGCGGATCTACCGCACTGAACAGGGGACTCTGACGCAGATCGCGGATTTGGCCGGCATCTACCGCAGTTCCTGTGCGCTCGGCGACGTCGATCTGGACGGCGATCTCGATGCTGCCTTCTGCGGATACGACGGTTCCGGGCTGATGACAGGTGTGTATGAGAACACCGGCGGCGGGTTCGTTGCCTTCCCGCTGTCGCTTCCGGGAGTGCGTGAGGGATCGCTACAGCTTGTCGACGTCGACCTCGACGGAGACCGGGACTTCTTCCTGACCGGGGCGGACTGGGGAAACGGATACGCGCTCCTCTATCGCCATGGAGGTATCGTCTCGTCGGTGGCCCCGCAACCGAACGACCGGAGGATCTGGATCGCCACGCCCAATCCGGTGCGCGGCTCCGCCACTTTCTCCTATCGAGTGCCGGTTCCGGGGCGGGTATGGCTCGGCCTGTACGACGTCGGCGGCCGCTGTGTGCGAACGTTGGTCGACCGGTCGACCGCGGCCGGCGTACACAGTGTGATCTGGGACGGACGAACGAGTGGAGGGCGCGATGCCGGAGCCGGCGTGTTCTTCTACCGTCTGGAGGTGGAGGACTGCCGGACGGGCGGGACGCTGGTGCGGGTGAGGTGACGGACCACGATTCGGGTTCTTCCGGCCTCGAGTCAAGGGGAGAGCCGCTCTGAATCCGGATCCGGGCCAGGTCCGCGACCGGCGCCGGAATCAGGCGTTCGGGGTTTCGTCTTCAGTGGTATCATCGTTACGGGATTGCGGTCCCGGCATCCGGGCTCAGGGGAGGTGCCGCGGCCAGCGACACCGGATTCCAGCGGAGGAGGGCCTCCCGGCCGGAAGGTATCGGGCCGTGTCCGAGGCCGCGCGCTCCTGACAGCGGAGAGCATGCCTTGCGTGTGAGCGGGGAGACCCGGGTCCGGCGCACCGGCTCGGGGCGGCGAAGTGATGGCGCATGACCTCGTCGAGGGGGCACGGCGACCGCATCGGCGGGTGGAGGATGGCCCGGACCTTCGCGCGCATCTGCGGACCACCCGGGCGATGACTTCGTTCGGGAGCAGGCGACGGGTGGGACTCCGGATTGCCACAACGCCGGAGGCGGGTTGAGAGGACCGATCCGGACCAAAGCCGCGCGACGGGCGGTTCGATCCGCTCCGTGGAGTGATCCCCGCTTTCTGGGCCTGGCAGCCGCGCTCCTGGCGCTTGCGTTCGCCTGCGGTCACCGCTACGCCCGGTTCGATGTGGAGACCGACTTCATGGGGGAGTACGCCCCCTACGCGCGTGCGATCCTGCGAGGCCACCTGCCAGAGTCCTTTGCCTTCCGTGGGCCCGGCTATCACCTCCTGCTGGCGCTCGTCGGGCTCATCGTCCGCGACCTCTTCTGGGCCGGGAAGCTCCTCTCGGTGGCGGCCTTTGGACTCCTGGTCGGACTGACCGCCTGGGTAGCGCGTCGCACCTATGGCGGGCTGGGGGCATCGATCGCCGCGCTTCTGCTTGTGGCGCAGCCGCTCGTCCTCGCGCATGGTTGGTCGGTGGGAACGGACATGCCGTTCGCCGCGCTCTCGCTTCTGGCGCTGGGTCTGCTCCTGCCGCGTGGAGACGCCGACTCCGGCGAGTCCGTTCCTTCGTCGGGACGTTTGGCCGCAGCCGGCGCCGTGGCCGGCTATGCCTGGCTCACGCGGCCCAACGGGCTCTTCCTGGTGCCGGCGATGCTGACCGCGCTCTGGCTCTTGTGCCCGTCAGGCCGCCGCCGGCGGTTTCTCTGGCGCGCGGGGGGCATCGTCGCGGTCTCATTCTTCGCGCCCACCCTTCTCTGGATGGCGGTCTATCACGCGGTTCAAGGCCATTGGCCCGTCACGCAGAACTACCGGAATCTGGCGGCCGCGGCTTCTCCGGAACGCGGCGTGATGAACCCCGATGTCTTTCGCCGGACGTTCGAGACGGATGTGCCCGGCTACGGCGCGCTCGTCCGGACGCGGATCCCGATTCTGCTCTGGCGAGGGATCTGCAACGCGCCCACCTACCTCGGACGCATGGCCTGGGATCTGTTCGGCCCGATCGTGTCCGCAACGGCTCTCGCCGGAGCGACCATGTTGATCTGGTGGGACCGCGGGTCGCGAAGATCCGGGCCTGCTCGCGCCGACGAGTCTGCGGTTGATCCGACGCGATCGAGCGACGCCGTGCATCCGCAGATCCGCGAGCTGCCGGCCCAACCGCCCGACCGGACTCTCTGGGTCCTCCCCCTCGCCGGGGTGTGGGCCTTCCTGATCCTGGCGCCTCTGTACTACGAACCCCGGTTCGGTCTCTTCCTGGCCGCGCCGGTGGCCTTCCTGGGCACGGCGCTCGCGTTTCGCCCGTTCTCGTCGCCGGGGACGCGGCTGTCCATGCTCGTGCCTCCCACCGGCCGCCGCCGGGTTCTCCTGGTCGTGGGCATCGTGCTCGTCGCCGGGGCCGGTCTGTACCAGGAGATCCGGCTTGCCCGGTCCCTGCGCGTACTCGAGCGGTCGGCGGTTCCCGCGTACCTGGCCGCAGAAGCGCTGAGCCGGCAAGGCCGGGATTCGGGCGGAGTCTGCGCCCGCAAGCCCCATGTTGCGTTCCTGGCCGACCGGCCTCTGATCGGCTTTCCGGACGCGCCCCTGGAACTTCTGACCGACAGCCTTCGGGCCCGGGGAGCCGCCTATCTGTTCTACGGCGTGGTCGAGTTCGAGCTCGTGTCGAGATATGCGGATCTCCTGCGGCCGGAAATGATTCCGCCGGGACTCCGCCTGATTCACATGTCGGGAGGAATCCCCTTCGGCCTTCTGTTCCGGGTAGAGCCGTCCGGGGCGCCGCAGCCATTGCCGCCGCAGTTCCGCGCCGCGCTCGATCAGATCCGCGGCGACCTGGAGGAATCCGGCAGCTGGGGACAGGTCCAGGAGCGCCGGGCGGTCGACGCGTTTCAGGAAGCCTCGTATCTGATCAGCCGCCGCCGGTATCGGGAAGCCGTACCGCTTCTGCAGACCATCGTGACGAGGGACAGCGCGCTGGCGAAGCCGCACTGCCAGCTCGGGATCGCTCTGGTCGAGACCGGTCGCGCGGCGGAGGGGCTCCTCTCGTTACAGAAGGCTCGAGGCCTGGGGTTTGAGTCCGCGGAGTTGTGGTTGTACACCGGGCGTGCGCAGCAGACGCTCGGGAATCTGCCCCAGGCGCGGCACGCGCTGCGGCGGGCGCTGGAACTGGAGTCGCGGTTCGGACCGGCCACTTTCTTCCTGGGGCTCGTGGAGGCGGAGGCGGGCCGCTACGATGAGGCCGAGCGGCTCCTGGCGCGATCGCTCACCGAGGGCGTGGCCGAGGACGAGGGATTCCTGGACGGCCGGGCGCGCGTTCTGATCATGGCCGGCAAGCTGAAGGCAGCCGACTCGCTCCTGGCCGTCGCCCGATCCCGCTATCCCAACTCGGCAAACATCCGGATCATGAGCGAAGTCACGGCCGTGCGGCTGGGTCGCGCCGAGGAGGCGCGTCGAGATTCCGAATCGCCGGCTCCGGCAAACCCACGCGGACGTTAGGTCATTGCCCGGGAGGCCGAGTTCCGTCTACCTCGCTCTTCGCCCCACCAGTGACGCCAGGTGGTCTCCCCGCGCATCCGGGCCCTCCGCGTAGTGGATGATTTCGAGACCTCCCGCGCCCGCGAACGCTCGGTGCAGCTCGCCGGGCTGCAGGAGGTACGCCGGTCGCTTCGGCCGCCGCCCGGCGCGGGCCTGCGCTTCGAGGAAGGTCTGGTAGATCACCCAGCCGCCCGGCGCCAGGGCCCGCGCGACGGCGGGCAGCAACGCCCGATCGAGATAGCGGAAGCAGAGAATCACGCGATAGCGCTGCGGGGGCAACAACGCTCCCGCCGTTCCGGCTTCCGTCAGGTCAGCGCGGCGCAGGCGGAGCCGGCCGGGAGCCACTCCGGCCGCCCGCGCCAGGGCTCGCGCCTGGCGGAGCGCATCGGGCAGAATGTCCACCCCCAGCACCGCCGGCCGGTGCAAGGCCAGAAAGGCCGCTTCCCGCCCGGAGCCGCAGGCCAGGTCGATCGCCGCGCCCGCCTGCGGGAGGCCTTTGATGAACTCGCGCAACAGAGGCGCCGGTTCCCAGGTCCGGTTCACCTCCGCACCTGCCCGACGCAAGACTCGCGGGAGATCCTGCGGCGATCCGTCGAGCCAATTGGCGAAGGGGCGCCCATGCCGGGCCAGGATCTGCGCCGCTTGGGCCGCGGCCCGCCCGCTGCTCCCGACCACGAGAAGGGGACGCTCGCGAGGGGGCAGGAGATAGAGCGACCGGGAAAGCCGTGCCTTCGGAATCGAGACCGATCCCCGGATGTGGCCGCGACGGAAGGCCTCGGATCCACGCACATCGACGATCGTGTGTTTGTCGCCGGCCGGCCGGGCGGCGCGAGCGCCGGCGGCAGCCGCACGTGAGGTATCGGGTGGTGCCGGAGGCGACAGGATGGAGGTGGCGCGGGCCGGCGCGGCACCGGAAACCGGAACCGGAGAGCCACTCGCCCCGGGCGGTATCCGCCGGCTCCGCAACGAGTCGGCAAGCGAGTCAGGGGAGATCCCGGCGGCGGCGTCCGGCGGCCTCGGCCTTGTCCTCCCCGGCCTCACGCCTGCTGCGCGACCGGGACCCGGTGTCCCTCTCCGATCCAGCGCATCAACTCCAGGCCGAAGCTGCCGTTCAGATCCGGGTGGTGCGGCATGACCCGGATCAGGTATCCGAAGAGCCCGCTCTCGTCGCAGGGAATGAACCCCGAGTACCGGTAGATCCCGTCCGGCGTCGAGTCGACGAACCGCATGTTTCGAGCCGTACCCTCGGTGATGTTGTAGTCCGAGTCAAGCGGGCCGGAGTAGACCTGCACCAACACGTCGTCCTGGCGCAGCGCGCCGAGGTAGACCTCGGCTTCCACCCGCAGGGCGCTGCCGGCCTGCACCTCGACCTTTTCGAGCTGGCCGCGTACGACTTCGACTTCGCTCCAGTGGTTGCGAATGCCGCGCTTCCACTTGACCACCTCGCGGACCCGGGTGAACTCGTCGGCGGAGAGGTCCTTCCAGGCGTGGTAGGCCTTCATGTAGAAGCGGTCGGTGTACTCCTGAACCATGCGGTTGGTGTTGAAGACGGGGCCGAGCTTCGTCATGGAGGCCTTGACCATGTGGATCCACTTGCGCGGCAGGCCGTCGTTGCCGACGTCGTAGAAGAGCGGAATGATGTCGTTTTCGATGACGTCGAAGAGGCTCTTGCTCTCCACTTCGTCCCGGTAGGCCGGATCGTCGTATTCCTCGCCGGCGCCGATCGCCCAGCCGGTATCGGTATCGTACCCTTCCACCCACCAACCGTCGAGTACGCTCAGGTTCAGCCCGCCGTTGGGGATCACCTTCATGCCGCTGGTTCCGCTGGCTTCCAATGGGCGCTGAGGCGTGTTCAGCCAGACGTCGACCCCCTGGACCAGGTAACGCGCCACGCTCATATCGTAGTCTTCGAGGAACACGACCCGCTTGCGGACGTTTTCCAGACGGGAGAAATGAACGAGCTGCTTGATCAGGTCCTTCCCCTGGTTGTCGCGCGGGTGGGCCTTGCCGGCGAAGACGAACTGGACCGGCTGGTCCGGGTTGTTCAGGAGCCGCCGCAGCCGCTCCGGATCGCGCAGGAGCAGGCCGGCGCGCTTGTAGGTGGCGAATCGTCGCGCGAATCCGATGGTCAGCACCTCCGGCGATAGCGCCTCGTGCGCGTACTCGATCTCGCGGGCCGCGGCGCCGCGCCGCTGCAGCTGGATGTGCAGGCGGTCCCGGATGAATGCCACCATCCGCTCGCGTCGCCGTTCGTGGATGCGCCAGAGTTCGACATCGGGGATCCGATCCACCCCCTGCCACACCGATTGGTCGGCGGGCTTGCGGATCCAGTTCGGCCCGAGGTAGCGGAGCAGCAATGCTGACATCTCGGCGGAGATCCACGACCGGGTGTGGATTCCGTTGGTCACGCTGTCGATCGGAACTTCCCGCAGCGGGACCTGCGGCCAGACCGCCTGCCACATCTTGCGGGACACCTCGCCGTGAAGCCGACTCACGCCGTTGGCGTGGGAGGTGGTGCGCAGGGCCAGCAGTGCCATGTTGAATGGCTCATGGGGGTTCTTCGGGTTCAGGCGGCCGAGGCCGATGAACTCGTCCCGCGGGATCCCGATCTCCTGGTAGAACCGGTGGAAGTACCGGTCCACGAGCGTGGGTTCGAAGATGTCGATACCCGCCGGCACCGGCGTGTGCGTGGTGAAGATCGTTCCCGCCCGCACCACTTCCAGCCCCTCCTCGAAGGAGAGGCGGTCCTTCTCCATCCGGTGGCGGATCCGCTCCAGCGCCATGAATGCGGCGTGCCCCTCGTTCATGTGGCATACGTGGACATGGATGTCGAGCCGGTGCAGTGTCTTCATCCCGCCGATGCCGAGGATGATCTCCTGCTGGATGCGCGTCTCCTCGTCGCCGCCATAGAGCTGATAGGTGATCTTGCGATCACGCGGCTGGTTCTCCGGAGTGTTGGTGTCGAGGAGGTAGAGCGGGATCCGCCCGATTTCCGCCTTCCAGACGCGGCAGAAGACGCTGCGGTCCGGGAACGAAACCTCGACCAGCATCGGTTTGCCCGCCGCATCAGTCTCCAGCGCGATCGGGAGGTTGTAGAAATCGTTGTCCGGGAACGTCTCCTGCTGCCAGCCGTCGGCGTTCAGGTACTGCCGGAAGTAGCCCTGCTGGTAGAGAAGTCCGACGGCCACCAACGGCAGGCCGAGCTCGCTGGCGGACTTGAGATGGTCGCCGGCCAGGATCCCGAGCCCTCCGGAGTAGATCGGCAGGCACTCGGTGAGACCGAACTCCATGGAGAAGTAGGCGATCTTCGGCGTTGTCGCCGGCTCGTACTTTCCCGCGTACCAGGTCTGAGCGCTCAGGTAGTCGTGCAGCTCGTGGTAGGCCCGGCGCAACTGGGCCATGAAGCCGTCATCCCGCGCGGCCAGGACGAGCTTCTCCTGTTTGACCAGACCCAGCATCTTGACCGGATTGTGGTTCGACGCGTTCCACAGGTCCGTGTCGAGCTGGCGGAAGAGCTCGATCGTCTCGTGATTCCAGCTCCAGGCCAGATTGTGGGCCAGCTCCTTCAGGATGGCGAGCTCGCCCGGTAGAGTCGGCTTGACGCGAAAGGTCTCAACGGGCCTCGGCATGAATTCCCCCCCAAGAAAATCGGAGATAGCCGGGGATAATATCGTCCCCCCGGCGTTCCTACTAGAGGATTGCCTTGTTGGATGGTATGTTGGGGTTTGGCTCGCGACCGGGCTGCGTAGGGATCTGGAACCTGCGGAGAGTGGCATGGCGGGAACTTCCTTCGAGGCACACCCCTTCCTGGATCCCGGTCTGGCCACCACCAATCCGGGCCTCTTCCGCCACCTCTACAAGTGGTACCTGCAGGTGCGAGACAACCCCAGCCGCTACAACGAGTTTCTGAACAAGATCCTCCATCCGGTCGAGGAGTTGCGCCCCCTGGAGGCCAATCTCACCGGGGCCGCCTACTACCTCAACGAGGCGGTCGGCTACCTCGGCGAGCTGCTGCTCATGGTTCCGGCGGAAGTCCGGGCTCGGGTCACGCCCCGCCCGGAGGTCATGGGCTGCCCGGATATCCTCGAGCTGTTGACCTTGATCTTCGGCTCCCGCGACCGGCGCATCTCCTACGAGGCCCAGCGCAAGCTCTACCTCAGCAAGCTCTTCTTCGATGTCGATCACAACTGGGAGGTCCAGCGCGGCAGCGAGCACCGGGAGTACTTCGAGTCGGTGCTGGAACGGGAGTTCTTCGCCCACGCGCTCGAGCAGCGACGGGTCGACATCTGCTACGCGCTGCATCCCGACGGCGAGTCGATCGAGTACAGCGTGGGCCGGCTGGATCCGGGGCAGGAATGCTGGACGTTCGATCTGCGCGAGATCGAGGTCTTGCGGGAAGGGGAGCCGGTCCGTCTTCACGTCTACTTCTATGCCTGCCGTTTCAAGCGAGAGGTCATCCCGTTTCAGTATGCGCGCGGCTCGGATCACTATCACCTGGCCCCCACGGAGATCTGGCCGGGTCTCACCAAGAGGCGCAGCGCCTCCATTGTCAGCAAGATGCTCCGCAAGGGCGAAAGCGACCCCCGCTGGATTGAGGACCTGATCGGAACGATGTTCATTGTCGAGAGCCTGGCGGAAGTCGAGCACCTGAAGGAGACCCTGTTCGACCTCTTCGGCGGGGTATTCCGCATCCGCAACGTGGTGGACACCTTCAACCGCCCGAAAGACCGGGCGCTCCTGAACGTCTGGTCCGGGCAGGGGTACGAGGTCTACAAGGCCGATGTGGACCTGCTCTACAACTCGGAGCGGTATCGTTTCCCTCTGCCCTACTTCTTTACCGTGGAACTGCAGATCTATACCCTGGAGAGCTACCTGCGCACCATCCACAGCCAGCACTACGCCAATCACCAGGCGTTGAAGCGGCGGCAGTTCTTGCAGGGACTCTGCCCGTACCTCTTCCCCGCAGAGATCTACGGGCAGGAGGTGGTGGACGCGCTGGCCAACCACGTCGACCCGCCGGACTGCTCGGGCACCAGCAAGGTGGAGCGCCCGCGGAGCCGTCCGCCCGCAGGGTAGGGGACGGGCTGCCCGCGGATCGGGGACAAGGATCGGGGACAAGCGGTGTGGGGTTGTGCCGCGGTCGC
Organism: uncultured bacterium; assembly: GCA_964473865.1. Taxonomy (GTDB): domain Bacteria; phylum Eisenbacteria; class RBG-16-71-46; order CAIMUX01; family CAIMUX01; genus CAIMUX01. The sequence goes on from CAYYQN010000011.1 coordinate 18,501, forward strand.
AGAGACCGTCAACGAGAGCCGCCCCGCGGCCCCGATGGAACGGGAGCGCGGGGCGGTTCCGTGCGGTTGCGCCGTCCAACCCAGCCGGCCTCCCGTCACGCGGACCGGGGCGCGGCCTGGCGCGACGAGCTACTTCTTCGGCGGGAGCTTGTGCTCGATCTTGGCCTTGGCCGCCGCGAAGTCGAACTTCGGGAGCGCCTTGTGTCCTTCGGGGACCGCTCCGGCGTGACAGGACTTGCAGCCGGCCTCGGTCGGCAGCGTGAGGCCCAACGTCATCGCCTTGGCCTTGTCCTTTCCGTGGATGGTCTTGTAGTTGCTGGCCGCACCGTGGCAGGACTCGCACCCGACTCCTTCGAGGTCCGCCGCGTTCTTCGCCGCCGGATCATAGCCGCCGGTCTGGCCGGCGCCCGTGGTGTGGCAGGCAAAGCACTTCGGGTTCGTCTTCCCCTCGGCGGGGAGGACGGCGAACGCCTTGCTGTGCTTGGAGGCGACCCACTTCTCGTAGATCTCGCCCTTGGCTGCGCCCGAGTGGCACATCTTGCAGGTCTTGGTGCCGATGAAGGCGGGCTGCTTCTCGGCAGTCTTGGCTGGGGTCTTCGCCGCGTCCTGGGCCTGGCTGAGTCCGGCGAAGACCGCGACCAGGAAGAAGACGGCGACTGTCGCCGTTGCCACCGCGAGCCTGTGATTGCGCATCGGAACATCCTCCCTATGGAGCCGTGGAACACCCGCCGCCGGCCGAGCCGACCCGGGTCCGTGTGATCTGTCGCGCCTCATGCATGTCCGCGCGGCCGGTAGCAACACCGCCCGCCGGAGCCGGCCATGGCCCGCGCTCGGCGCTGTCTGCTTCCGGTCATCGGGCGCCCCCAGAGCGGGGATCGTAGCAACTACCGGCCGAAAAGGGCAAAGTTCCTGGGCTCTCCCCACCCGGACAGGCCGAGGTCGCCCTTCCAGCCGTCGCCGCTCCAACCCGTCACTCTAGCACAGGTCCGAAGGCCGCCGGAACCGGCACGCCGAACATCCGAGACACGGATCGCGGTTCCGCTCCCGATCATCCGCGATGGTCGTCATTCGGAGGCGCCGGCAGGCGTACGGTGTGAGGTGCTGACGAGATCGTGTCGCATGGCGCAAGCCCCGGCACCGGCCTCCTCGGCCGGGCCGAGCAGGCTGCTGTCCGTTAAAGCCGGCGGCAAGCCAGGGAGGCGGCTCGCAGCTCTCCGGGTCCCGCCGCCGTCCGCCAGTGCCGGTCGTGGGCGAAGGGGGGGGCGCGCAAGTCGTTGACGGCATCGGTGGCGAATCCGTATTGTCGGCCACCGGATCCGACCCGTTGGAACCGGGGTGACGGGAATGGGAGGCGCGTGGATCAGACCGGCGAGCAGACCCGGCCGGACGGGACGAACGGCACGACGAACGGCGGGAAGCGCGGTTCCCTCCACCAGGTGCAGCACCTCGGGTGGCTGCTGGCCTGGGCGGTGGTCTTCTGTGACATCGGCACCAGCGTCTACTACACCCCCGGAATCCTCTACCACCATGTTGGGAACCTGGCCCCGTTCTTCATCGGGCTCGTCACGATCGGCTTCCTCCTGCTGGCCCAGAAGTACACGGAGGTCAGCTGGCGCAACCCGGAAGGGGGCGGTGTCGTCACCGTCGCCCGCAAGGCCTTCGGGCCATGGTGGGGGGCGCTCGGCGGGATCCTGATCACGATCGACTACTTCCTGACGTCATCGATCTCGTCGGTCAGCGGCTTCGCTTACCTGGCCTCGGTCTTTCCCGCCTTCAAACCCGATATCGAGTTGCTGTCCTGTGTCGGCATCGGCCTGCTCTGCGTGCTCAATATCATCGGCATCCGGGAGAGCGCCACGGTATCGGTGGTGATGGCGCTGGCTTCGTTGGCCACGAGCGCGGTGACCGCGTTGGTCGGGCTCGCCGGGATGAAGCCGGATGAGATCCGGGTGCTGGCCGACAGCTTCGGGGAGTTCCAGGGGCTCCCGCTCCGGACCATGCTCATCGGGTTCGCCGGAAGCTGGCTCGCCTTCTCCGGGCTGGAATCGATCAGCCAGCTCTCACCGGTCATGGCCCGGCCTCTGCGATCCACCGCGCGCCGGACCATGATGGCCGTCATCATCACGATCGTACTGACGTCGCCGATCCTGACCGCGCTCGCGGTGGCTGTCCTCCCGCCGGAGCTGAAGTCCGCGGGCACGGACACCTTCATCTCCGACCTGGCCTACGCCCGGGGCGGGCTGGCCCTGAAGCTCTCGGTGGTGGTGAGCGCCTCGGCACTGCTGCTCTTCGCCGCAAACACGGCGATGATCGGAGGCTATCATGTCTTCCTGGCCCTCAGCCGCGAGCGTTTCTTCCCGAGAATCCTGGCCCGCCGGAACAAGTGGTTTTCCACGCCCCACTGGGCCATCCTCATCACGACCGTGGTGCCCATCCTCACGATCGTGATCACGCGGGCGAAGCTGAACATCCTCGGAGACATGTACAGCTTCGGTCTGCTCGGCGCGTTCACCTTCACGTCGCTGGGGCTGGATGTCCTGCGCTGGCGCGACGGAGCGCGCGGGCCGCTCTTCTGGGTCGGCATCTTCACGACCCTCATGGTGGCGGGATCCTGGGCCATCAACATCATGGAAAAGCCGTTTGCGACCGCCTACGGTTCGGCGCTGGCGGCCTGCGGACTGGTCATGGCGCTCGCCATCCGGCGGAACTGGATCATCACCCTTCTGAACCGAATTCCCTGGGTGAGCCGGAGGGCCGAGGAGATCCGCCGCCGCGTCGAGTTCGAGGTGGAGGAGCACGAGGAGATCATTGGCATCGAGGCGGCCGTGGCGATGAAGCCGCTCTATCACTCCTCCACCCTGGTGGCGGTGCTCGGGACGAACGCCAAGCTGATGACGGAGGCCATTCGTCGCTGCAAGGGAATGGGCGAGGCCGCGGTGTACCTGGTGTCCGTGACCGAGTGGCCGGGTATGTTCTCCGGCGCCGAAAACCACCCGTCTCCGGAGCAGGTGACGGCCCTGAACGAGATGGGGCACTTCGCCCGGGAAGCCGGGCTCTTCGCGGTTCCGATCTGGGGCGTGTCCGACTCCGCGGCCCGCGCCCTGGCCGATGCCAGCCGGAAGCTGGGCTGCACCTGCGTCATGATCGGAACCAGCCAGCGGTCGGCGCTCTACCACATGCTGCGCGGGAATGTCCTGCACGGACTGGGCCGGCTGCTGCCGGAGGGGCACACCATCATCGCCGTCGGGTGAACGGCGGGCCCGGCCGGTCGTCGATGCGAGCGGTCAGATCGAGAGCGTTGTCGCGCCGGATCCGCGACCGAGATACACGGTCTGGGTCGGGTAGGCGAGTTCGATCCCTGCGGCGTTGAAGCGGCGCAGGATCTCCAGGTTGATCGCCTGCTGCACGTCCATGTAGGCGAGATAGTCGGCCGAGTCGACGAAGTAGACCGCTTCCAGCAAGAGCGCGGAGTCGCCGAAGGCCCGAAAGTGAGCCCGCTCGAGATGCACTCCGGCGTGGGCGGCGACCACCTCGCGCACCAGCCCGATCGCGCGTTCCACCTGTTCCGCCGGCGTCTGGTAGACCAGTCCGAGGTTCACCAGCACGCGCCTCTGCTCCATTCGCCCGTAGTTGCGCAGCCGGCTGCCCATCAGGTCGCTATTGGGAATGACGATCTGTTCGCCGTTGATGCTGCGCACGCGAGTGGTCTTGATGCCGATGAACTCCACCGTACCGGTGAACTCCCCCACCGTGATCGAGTCGCCGATGAGAAACGGCTTGTCCAGGGCGATGGTGAGAGAGGCGAAGAGGTCCTTCAGCACCTCCTGGGCCGCCAAGGCCACGGCGATGCCGCCGATACCGAGGCCGGTGATCAAGCCGGTGACCTTGAATCCGAAATTGTCCAGCGCCAGGAGCAGCAGGGTGGTCCAGAGCACCAACCGTCCCACGAAGCCCAGGGTGGAGATGGTGGTGCGACTGGCCCGGTCGAGCTCTCCACGCCGGCGGAGATACTCGGTCAGCCAGTAGGTGATCAGCCGGTTTCCCCAGAGCGCGCCCTGGAGGAGCATGGCGACTGCGGTCAGGCTGCGGATGAGCCGGGCCTTGTCCTCGGGAACCTTGAGAAAGAGGCTGGCCGCAAGGAGCGCGATCACGGCCAGGACCCATGAGCGGGTGCAACCCAAAAGATCGATCACGAGATCATCGACCCGGGTAGCGGTCTTCTGCGCAAGCCGTCCCAGATGCCGGGCAATGAGCCACTTCAACAGGCGCAGCGCGAGAAAGGCGACCGCGAAGACGATGCCGGCCGCGACCCACGCCCGCATCGGGTTGCCGAGAAGCTGCTGATTCAGAAACGGAACGCTGTCCGGCATCCGGTCGTACCTCCGTGCCCGGCCAACCTGTCGAGGCCGCCAGCAGGATGCCAAGGAACCCAGGCAGCCTGTTGGAGGAGCAAGGTACCATCGAGACGGCGGCGGGCTCAATTGCGGCCTTCCGCCCCTACCCACATGATGCCGCGCCGCCGGTAAGGCAGACGCGGGGTGGTGCGTCCGTCCGGCCCCTTCCCGCATGACGCCGGGTCCCCGGTGCCCTACCATCTCCCCACCATGCCCGTGCGATTCGTCCTCGGCCCGGCCGGGTCGGGAAAGACCCACCGCTGCCTGGAGCTACTCCGCGCCCGGGAGCGGGAAGGGCGGCCGGGGATCCTCCTGGTCCCTGAGCAGTCGACGCACTCTGCGGAGCGGGAACTGCTCGACGATCCCGCGCTCCCCGGACTGCGGCATGTCCAGGTCCTCTCGTTTACCCGCCTCGCCTTCCGTCTGCGGGAGGAGGCGGGGGTGCCGGAGCCGCCTCGGATCGGCGAGGCGGTGCGGACGATGCTCCTGCGCGCCGTCCTGGCCCGACTGCCCGATCAGACGCTGGGCCCCCTGGCCTCGCTGCGCGCCCGGCAGGGATTCCTGGAAGAACTCGGCCGTTTCGTCGGCGAGGTGAGAGCCCACGGGACGCTGGAGTTCCTGGACGTGGTACGGAACGCGGGTCCGGGGAAGCTCCGCGCGCTCGGCGCGGTCCTGGAGGCCTACGATGCGGCCCGGCGCGAGCTCGGTCTGGTCGATCCCGAGGCGGCTCTCCACGGGCTCGAGCCGCTGATCGCGGAGCAGGCCGGCCGGTTGCGGGTGACGCAGTGGTGCGTGGACGGGTTTCTCTCGTGGACTCGGCGTGAGCGGGAGGTGCTGGCGGCGCTGGCGCGGTGTGGCGCCCCGATGGAGATCGCGCTCTGTCTGGAGACCGGGGAACGCGCGCCGTTTCTTCCGGCGCAACGCACGCTCTCCCGGATGCGGAAGCTGCTTGCGGCAAACGGGGTGGGCGAGGAACCGCCTCTGGAGCTGCCCGCGCGCGATGTCGGCCGGGGTCGATTCGCGCGGACCGAACTGGCGACGCTGGAACGGCGGCTTCACGTCGAGGAGGATGCGTTCCGCGCCGAACCGGCCGCGCGGACGGCTCCGATCGAGCCCACCGGATCGGGGGTGCCGGCGGGTTTCCCGGACTTTCCGTCCGTTCAGGTGGCTCTGGCCCAGGATCCGCGGCGCGAAGTCCGGTTCTGGGCGCGGACGATCGATCGCTGGATCCGGCTCGCTCCCGCGCCGGTGCCGCCGGAGAGCGTGGCGGTGATCCTTCGCTCCGTCGAGCCGTACCGGGAGACGATCCGCGAGACCTTCGCGGAGTATGGAATCCCCTATTTCCTGGATGAGCCGCACCAACTGCTTGCCCACCCGCAGGCGCGCCTCGTGCTCGAGGCGCTGGAAGTGCTGTTGTCCGGCTGGCGGCGCGAGGCCGTCATCGGATTCTTGCGGAATCCGTTGCTTCGCTGCGAGCCCGCCGCCATCGACCTGCTGGAAAACGCTTCATTGGAGTACGGCCGTGATTTCGCCGAGGCGTGGCTCGCCGAAAGCTGGGAGCCGTTCCCTCCCGGGACGCGCGCGAGGTTCGCCCGGCGCGACGACGACGGCGTTGCCGGAGCGGAGCCGGAGGATGGCGACACCGAGCCCGACGGGGACCTCAATGCGGAGGAGGAGAACGCGGACGAGCTCGCGGGGCGGGACCGCAAGTCAGACGAGGCGAAGGACTCCGGGCCCAGCCGCGCGGCGGCGATTCTCGCGATTGCGGACGAAGTGCGCCGCGGAGCCCTCCTCCCCTTGCGCCGCTTCGAGGCGGCCTGGAGCGCCGGATGCCCGGACGGGGCCACCGCGTCCGCACGGCTGCGCGACCTCGAGTCCCAGTTGTTGGACCCCGATCGGCCCGGCGCGCGCGCGGCGGCGTGGGAGGACCCGCAGCCGGAGTGGACGCGCCGCGTCGCCTCGGCGCTGGGGGAGCTGCTGGAGGAGGCTGCCCGGCTCTGGCCCCTGGTGTCGGTGTCTCTGGAAGAGTTTTCTCGCGCCGTCCGACAAGGGATCGCCGCGGCGCGCGTGCCCGCGGTGCCGGTCCGCTTCGGGCAGGTCATGGTGGCGGAAGTGCAGCGCTCGCGCCTGTCCGGCATCCGCCGGGCGATCGTGGGCGGACTCAACGACGGGGAGTTCCCTCGCACCGTCGCCGCGGAGTCGATCCTCGACGAACAGGAACGCGGGGAGCTCGAGCGGGCGGGGCTCGCCCTCGGTCCGACTGCGGCCGCGCGGCAGGAGGAGGAGACCTGGTTCGCCTATGTTGCGCTCACGCGCGCCTCCGAGGAGGTGCTTCTGACCTGCAGCCGGCGCGACGCGGCCGGCAAGGGACTCGAGCCCTCGCTTCTCATCGCCGAAGTACGGCGGGTGTTGCCCGGGATCGAGGAGATGCCGGTCGCGGCCGGCACCGAGGCGCTCGCGCCGGCCGAGTTGCAGACGCCGGTCGAGGCGGCGGACCGACTCTCGAGTCGAGGCGCCTCGCCGGATCCGGTGCTCGAGGAACTGCATTGCGCGCTTGCGCAACCGGCGACCGATAGCCTGGTGCGGGTGCGCGCGCGGTTCGACCGGATTCTCCCCGCGCTTGACTACCGCGCTGCCGAGACCCTGCCGGAGGCGCTGGTCGAGCGCGCCGTGCCCGGGCCGACCTTCGAGACCGGAGTGAGCCGCCTGGCCGAGTTCGTCCAGTGCCCCTACCTGGGCTTTGCGCGTGGTGTGCTCCGGCTGCGCCGGCGCCCGCGGGCGGAGGTGACGCCGCTGGAAACCGGCACCCTTGCGCACTCCGCCCTCGAGGAGTTCTTCCGCCGCCCGGCGGTGGTCTCGCCGGCCGACATCGGGACCCGGCTGGCGGAGGTCTTCCAGGACCTGCGCGGCCGTCGTGAGTTCCGAGCGTTCGAGGTCGATCGGGCCAGCGCGTACCGATGGGATAGCACCCGCCGCAGCCTGGAGCGGTTTCTGCGCGTCGAGACGCTGCGCCTGCAGAACGCGGGATACCGGATCGCGGTCCGGGAGGTGCGCTTTGACTCGGGGATCGGCAATCCGGTCACGATTCCGTTGGAGCGCGGGCGGACCCTGCTGCTGGCCGGCCGGATCGACCGCATCGACACCCGGGTGCGCGGCACAGACACGCTGGCGGCGGTGATCGACTACAAGCGCTCGGCTCGCGCCGGCGTGCCGAAGGACATTGCCCGCGGCCTCGACCTGCAACTGGTCGCCTACTTCCTCTTCGCCCGGGAGGTGATGCACTGGATTCCAGTGGCGGGGCTCTACGTGCCGGTTCTGCCGGCGCCGGTGGCGGAGGAGAAGCTGGAACGCGAAGGACCGAACGCGCTGAAACTGCGGGCCGCCGGCTTGTTCGTGACCGGCGAGCGCGAGGCGATTGATGGCCGGACGGACTTGCTGGTGGATCCGAAACGGCGGACCGACCAGGCGGTCCCCAGCGAGGCGGCCCTGGATTCGGTGATCGATGCCGGGAAGGAGTTCCTGGGCTCCTACGCGTCGAGCCTCCTTCGCGGATGGATTCCCGCCCGCCCGCTGGAGCTGAAACCGGGTGTGCTTCCCTGCGACAACTGCGACTATGGCTCGCTCTGTCGGTTCCGGCCGGGCCGCGATCCCGTCCGTCACGAGCCCGCCGAGGGAATGCCGGTCGTGCCGTCGGTCTGCTCGACATTCCCCGCGCCGGAGAGCCCGGAGTCGCCACCCGCGCGATCGGAGCGGCCATGAGCGAGCCGACGCTCACTGCGGCGCAGAAAGCCGCCGTCCTTGCCGACGCTCGGGACACCCTCGTCACCGCCGGCGCGGGGACCGGCAAGACCACCGTCTTGGTGCAGAGAGTCCTCCACCGCCTGCGCGCCGCGGCTTCCCCGTCCCTGGAAGGACTCCTCGTCGTCACGTTCACCGACAAGGCCGCCCGCGAGATGCGCGAGCGGATCCATCGGGAACTCCGCGGCGATCCGAAGCTCCGCCACCTCCTGCCGCAGTTGCCGCGCGCCACGATCTCGACGATTCACGCGTTCTGCGCCCGCTTTCTGCGCGAGAGGTTCCTCGAGGCCGGCCTGGAGCCCGGCTTCCGCGTCCTCGACGAATCGGCGGCCGCCCAGGCGTTTTCCGACGCTCTGGGGCGCGCCTTTCATGATTGGTACCAGCATCGTGACCCGAAGCTCCGCAGCGTCTTCTGTGGAATGGTCGAGATGTCGGGCTTCGATCCGGAAGGCGAGGGCCTGCGCCACGTCGTGCGTCGCCTCCACGCCTTCGCCCGCACCACGGACGATCCGGCGCTCTATCTCGATTCGCTGCTGGCGCGCACGGAGGCGCGCGCGGTGGAGGATCTGCCCTGGCACGCGGAAATGTGCCGCGGGCTCTGGGGTCAGGGCGGAAGATGGCGCGAGGGGCTCTGGACACGCGGCGTGCGGCTCTACCGCGCGGCCCTCGATCTGGCGGCCGGCGCGGGAAAGAAGGTCGACGCGCACGAGCGTCTATACCGGATCCTGACCGAGGGACAGGAACGTCTGTTGGATCCGGTCGGACAGGCCGAGCTCCAAAGCCGGCTCGAGGAGGGCGGATTCGGCCGGAAGGCCGGCGGAATCGACATTGACTTTCCCCGCGCGCCGAACGGCGCCAACGCGATCCCGGGATTCCAGCTTCTCTACGGGGCGGCCAAGAGGGCATTCGACGAACCTCTGGTCCGGGCGATTCCCTGGGATCCGATTCGGCTTCTCGACGAAGGGCGAAAGGTGCGGGCCGCGACCGGGGCGCTGGTTCAGCTCGTGCGCGACGTCGAGGACCACTACGAAGCGTTCAAGAGACGCGGCGGCTTTCTCGACTTCGCGGACCTCGAGATCCGGACACTGGAGCTGTTGCGGAAACTGGGCGATCGGGCTTTAGGGATCTATCGCGAGAGCCTGGTGGACGAGTTCCAGGACGTGAACCGGCTGCAGGAGGCGATCCTGGCCCGCCTGGTGCCGGCCGAAGCGCGCTTTCGCGTCGGCGACGTGAAGCAGTCGATCTATCAGTTCCGGCTTGCCGATCCCACGATCTTCCTGGGACTGATGGAAGGGCGCAGGGCGGTGCGGGCGCCGGAGGAACTGGCGGCCACGGAAGGGCCCGTGACCGTGTTCCTGGGGGAGAACCACCGCTCCCGCCCCGAGATCGTGGAGTTCACGAACCTCGTGTTCGGGCGGCTCTTCGAGGCGGAGCAGATCGGCTCCGCCTATGCGGAACAAGCGCTGGTGGCGGCCCGGGAGAGACCCGCGCCGCCCGCGCCGGTGGAGGTCCACGTGATCTCCAAAGGAGAGGACGGACCGACGGCGGCCCTGGAACGCCAGGCCCGGCTTGCGGCCCGCCGACTGCGCGCGATGGTTCTCGATGAGCGGACCCCGGTCGCGCGCCGGGACGGAAGCGTCAGTCCGGCCACCTGGCGCGATGCGGCCGTGCTCCTGCGCGCCGCGAACCGCGCCGAGCTCTTTCGACGGGTCTTCTTTGAGGAAGGCGTGCCGGCCTACCTTGGAGCCGGCGGCTCGCTCCTGGAGGAGGAGGTGGCGCAGGACTTCCGGTCCCTGCTCCAGGTGATCGACAACCCCCGCGACGACATCGCGCTCGCCTCCCTCATGCGTTCGCCGCTGTTCTGCGTCACCGACGCGGACCTGCTTCGCCTGCGGCTGGCGCGTCCCGCAACGCACAATCTGATCGACGCGGTGACGGCGGAGGCGTTCCGCGATGAGCCGGGCGCCGCCGCCGGAGTGTTCTCCCCGGCGGCCATGGGAACGGCCCTGGCGGGCGATCCCGTCGCGGATGCACGCGAACTGATCGACGAGGCCCTGGCCCGCCGCCTGCGCGAGTTCCTGCGACGCCTGCGCGGCTGGCGCGACGCCGCCGGCATGCGAGGGCTCGGCGACCTGCTGCGCGCCGTGGCCGCGGAATCCGGGCTTCTGGCGCGCCTCCAGGGGATGGGCGATCACGCGAGCCACCGGGCCGCGCTGGAGAAGCTGCTGGCGCTGGCGGACGCCTTCGAGTCGGAACGCGGTCCGTCGCTGCATGGTTTCCTGGCCCGCCTGGAGGGTCTGCAGACCCACGGCGGCATCGAGGGAGTCCCGCTCCTGGGCGAGGGAGAGGATGCGGTGACCATCCTCTCGGTGCACAAGGCCAAGGGGCTCGAGTTCCCGCTCGTCGTCCTGCCTCAGCTCGACTGGGGATTCCGCCCGGACCGTCTCGGGGCGAGGATCCGGGTGGACCGCGGCTGGATCGGCACGCGCAGCCTGAACGCCGAGGACTGGAGCCAGGAGGATTCCTGGGCGCGACGAATGCTCGAGGTGACGCAGCAACGATCCCAGCGCGAAGAGGAAGCGCGGATTCTCTACGTCGCCCTCACCCGGGCACGCGAGCGGTTGGTGCTGTTGGGCTCCGTGTCGCGGAGCTGGCAGCGGCAGTGGCCGCCCGCCGATCGAAGCGCGGCGGAGTCCTGCCTGCGGGAGATGCTGCGAGGCGCCGGATCGTGTCTCGGCTGGCTGCTGTCGATCTTGTCCGACGTCGGATGGGGCGCCGGGAATCCTTCGTTCGTCTTCGCGGAGCACGCCGCGGACGCCCCGGAGGTCTGCGCTCTTCCGGTGGCGCTCGGGGAGGGCGCCCGAGCCGGCGCGGTCGCAAGCGCCGTCCATCCGCCGGGAGCAGAACCTGGAGCAAAACCGAGACCAGAACCGGGAGGCGAAACGAGGGGCCAGCCCGTGGGCGAACCGGATGGCGGATGGGCCGGGATCTCCCAGGACGAGCCTAGAGCCGAGAATGGGGCGCGGGCGGGCGACCACCCTGGGCCTGCGGTTCGGGAACCAGCTTCAGCCGCGTTGGATGCGCTCCTCCGCCGCATCGGCCGAGCGGCCCCGTTTCCGCCTCTGGCGGCGCTGGGATCGGCCGGACTACGCGCCAAGTACTGGGTGACCGAGCTGAAGACGCTGGCGGATGCCGAGCGACGCCGGGAGCTCGAGGCCGAGGGGGCGGAGTCCGGCTGGCCGGCGAGCAGCCCCGCTTCCCCGGCCGGGCACGATCGGGCAGCGGTACCGCCGGCCGGGTCTGCAGCCAGCTCTCCGGCCAGCGCTGGGGCCAACTCTCCGGCCGACTCTCCGGCCAGCTCTCCGGCCGGCTCTCCGGCCGGCTCCGTCTCTTCGCTCGCGGAGGCGGCGGCCCGGCGTGGTCTCGTCTACCACACGGCGCTCTCCCGCCTTGACCTCACCGCGGCCTCACCGGCGGAGATCGAGCGCCAGTTCGACCGGTTCGCGACCGAGCCCTGGTGGCGAGGCGTGCCGCGCGATTCGCGCATCGAAGCCGGCATCGCGCGGTTTTTCGCCACGCCTGCGGGGCGGGCGCTCTCCGAGGCCGCGGCGACCCCGGAGTCGGTGGAACGCGAAGTGCCGTTCTCGCTCAAGATGCCGGTGCGCTGTTTGCTGGCCCTGCACACCGAGCTCCGCCAGGCCATCGAAACAGATCCACGCTGGGCCGCAGAGAACTGGAGTCGAGCGCTCGATGAGAGCTGGGTGCTGGTACAGGGGCGCATCGACTGTCTCTTCCGGTGCGATGGGCGTTGGTCGGTGCTGGACTGGAAGACCGATCAGCTGGGTCCCGGCGAGATTGCGGAGCGGGCGCGGGCGTACGAACCGCAGATTCGTCTCTACCGGCAGGCGGTCCGCGAATTGTGGGGCGATCCGGGGCGTGCGTGGGTGGTGTTCGTGGCGGAAGGCCAGGCGGTGGAGACCGGCGCGCCGGACGCGGCCGGCTGATTGCCTCATTGCGGCCGGCGACCCTACCGGTCGCTGCGGTATTTCTCCTCGCCCGAGACCGCCAGGATCTCCCCGTAGTAGACCCGGTGATAGTCCTTCTTGGGGTAGTTCTTCTCGATGGCGGGATCCAGGAACCGGGCCGGGTCCAGGTCCTGCGAGTAGAGCTTGCGGCACTCGATGATCAACTCGGCTTCGGCGAATCCGGGAGCGGCGACCGCGGTCGAAGCGATGGGAGTGAGCCCGGACGCCGCGATCTTGTCTCCATCGCGTCCGGATCGGGTGCCGAGCAGGTCCAGCGCACGCCGGTGCTGCGGCGGGAACGCGGTGAGCGTGAACGTGTCGAACCGTTCCATGAACTCCCGGGTGTAGCGCGTGGGGCGCACCACGACCTGGGCGAACGGGCGATTCCACATCGTGCCCAGGCTGCCCCAGGCGACGGTCATGGTGTTGTAGCTCCCCGCGCGAAAGTCACCGGCCGTCAGAAGCAGCCACTGCCCCTCCCAGAGGTGGCAGGCGCAGACGGTGAGCTCCTCCCAGGGAATGGCAATGCGGTGCACGGAGTCCTCCCTTCGCCCAACGGGAGTAGATTGCCACACCGGACTGCCCGACGGAGCGGATTTGACACTCCGCCCCTTCCCCGCGTACCCTGCCCCGGGAAGGGTTGAGGAGGAGGACGGGACTCGCAGGCGGCCGGCCGGACGGCCGGGCCATGGCCGGTGCCGGATGTGCGCCAGCCGAAGCCGGCCGGCATCGACGCGCGCCGGTTCGGCGTCAGGCGCGGCGGTTTGCGCCGCCACTGCGTGCACACTCTCCGGACCAGATGACGACACCAGCATCTAAATTGTTTTCTAGCAGGGACTTGGAAGATGCGCGGCGTCTTCTCGAGTCCCGGGATCTGCTCTTCGAAGAGGGGGCGGACGACATCGTGGGCATCCACGATGCCGGGCGGCTCGTCGCGATCGGCGCCCGGGCCGGATTCGTTCTCAAGATGTTCGCCATCGAGCCGGAGCACCAGGGCGGGCCGCTTCTGGGGGAGTTGGCGACCGAGCTGATTCGCCTGGGTCGCACGGCGGGGCACGACTCCTTCTTCGTGTTCACCCGCCCCGAGAGCGCCTCGGCGTTCCAGCAGCTCAACTTCAAGATCCTGGTTGCGGAAGGAACGGTGACCCTCCTTGAGCACGGTGGCGGGTTCTCTTCCTATCTGGCGGAACACGCCGCAGAGGTCCGTCCGGGCCGCAACGGGGCCTCGGTCGTGAACGGGAACCCGTTCACGCTCGGCCACCTCCACCTGGTCGAGACCGCCTCCCGTCGCGTCGACAACTTCTATCTCTTCATGGTGCGGGAGGACCTCTCGGTCTTTCCGTTCGCGGCCCGGATCCGGATGGCGCGGGAGGCCACGGCGCACCTCGAGAACGTCACTGTCCTCGACACCTCCCGCTACGCGGTGAGCGCCGGGACCTTTCCGTCGTACTTCCTGAAGAAGCTCGACGACGTGGCGCTGGCCCAGATGCGGGTCGATCTTCGCCTGTTTGCCTCGCGCCTCGCGCCGGCCTTCTCCGTGAAAGCGCGCTTCGTCGGCCATGAGCCCTTCGATGCCACCACCGCGGCCTACAACCGGACCATGCGGGAGGTGCTTCCGCAGCATGGCGTCGACCTTGTGGAGGTGGAACGGCTGCGCGAGCCGGAGAGAGACGACGGAGAACGGCAGGATCCTCGCGCGGCCGATGGGCCGGGGCCTGATGCCACCGCCGGTGCGCCGGAAGGCGCGGACGATGACCGGACGATCCTGCCGGCTTCCGAGAGCTATATCAGCGCCACCAAGGTTCGGGCCGCACTGGCCCGGCGGGAATACGAAACCCTGCGGCGGTGGGTACCGGAGACGACCTTCGCCTATCTGCGGTCGCCCGAGGGGTTGTCGATCGCGGAGCGCCTGGCGGCGGCGTCCGGGCCCGGCCATTGACACTGTCGCCCGGATCCATGCGGAGGAGCTGATGGTCACGACCGCAAACCAGGCCGCTCCCGACGGCCCCCACCAGGAGAGGTAGCGATGCTAATAGGCAAGAAGGCGACCGCGGGAACGATGCAGTCGAGCGACCTGTCGGTCACCGTGGAACCGGCGGAACGTCTGGAGATCTGCGTCGAGTCCACGGTCAAGAAGCAGTTCGAGCATCTGATCCGCGCGCGGATCGAGGAGGTGCTGCGGCGCCTCCAGGTGACGTCGGGGATGATCGCGGTGTCCGATCGCGGCGCGCTCGACTACGCCATAGAAGCCCGGGTGGAGACGGCGCTGCGCCGCTCCGCAGAGGAGTAACATGGACACCTTCTCCTACCGTGAGTGCCGCGACGGGCGGCGCTTCATCATCCGCATTCCGCCGGGAAGCCTCCTGGTGCAGCAGATCGTTCTCTTCGCGCGTCACGTCGAGCTCAAGCACGGCGTCATGGTCTCCGCCATCGGCAGCGTTCGGAACGTCACCTTCAGCGACATCCAGGCGGGCGCCCATCTGCCGATCACGGAGCCGCGCATGCCGGTGCACAGCATCGAAGGGCCGCTGGGTCTGATCGGAATCGAGGGGAACCTGGTTCCCGGCGCCGACGGCCAGCCGGACCCGCACCTGCACATCTTCGGTTCCCGCTCGTCCGGCGAGGTGGTCGGCGGGCATCTCTTCGAAGCCGAGGTCTTCGCGACTTGTGAGGTCGTGATCTCCGAGTACATCGTCGCCGGGGTGGAGCGCCAGCGTTCCGAGTCGGGCGGCATCGACACCCTCTTCTTCGAGGGAGAACAGCCGTGAACGGCCGGGAGCGCTTGCGCCGGACGCTGCTCTACGTTCCCGGAAACATGCCGGGGATGCTCCAGAACATCCCGGTATTCGAGGCGGACGGCGTGATGATCGACCTCGAGGACGCGGTGCCGCTGGCGGAGAAGGATGCGGCGCGCGTGCTGACGCGCAACTACCTGCGCCTGCTCGCCGATCGCGAGAAGGAGATCTTCGTCCGCATCAACGGCCTCGACACCAAGTACGCCCTCGATGATCTGCGGGAGGTGCTGCCGGCCCGGCCGGACGGAATCCGCCTGCCCAAGGCGGATACCCGCGAGGTGGTGGAAAAGCTCGACACCCTGCTCACGGAGGCGGAGGAGCAGCTCGGGCTGCCGATCGGCTGGTTCAAGATCATCCCCTCGATCGAGAGCGCCGTCGGGGTGCTCAACTGCGTGGAGGTGGCGCAGGCCTCGTCGCGTCTGGTGGCGCTGGCCTTCGGCGCCGAGGATTACACCGCTTCGCTCGAGATCCACCGCACCAAGGAGGGAACCGAGCTCTTCAACGCCCGCACCCGCATCGTTTGGGCCGCGAAGGCGGCGGGGATGCAGGCGATCGACTCGGTCTTCTCGGATGTGAACGACGCGGAGGGGCTGCGCCGCGAGACCGAGCTGGTCAAGGGCCTCGGATTCACCGGGAAGTCGTTGGTCAACCCGCGCCAGATTCCGGTCGTGCACGAAGTCTTCCGCCCGAAGAAGGAAGAGATCGCGGAAGCGCTGGAGGTCATGGAGGCGATCCAACGGGCGCGGGAGATGGGCACCGGCGTCATATCGCTTCGCGGCCGCATGGTCGATGCCCCGGTGGTCAAGCGGGCCGCGCGCATTCTGCGCACGGCAAAGGCGTTCGGTCTGGTCGACGTGGAGCTCTCCGACGAGGTGGTTCATGGCAAGGAATAGTCTCGGCCGCGAGATTCCGGAGAAGTGGAAGGGCGTCAACTACGAGCCCTACCGGGACCCCTGGTCGCGCAAGCCGCAGGTGGAGCGCAGCACCCGTCCGCTGGAGCGGCGCAACCCCTGGGACGGTAAACTCCTGGGCTCGTTGCGCGAGGCGATCGAGAAGACCGGACTCGCGAGCGGCATGACCATCGCGACCCACCATCACCTGCGCAACGGCGACCGCCTGCTCAACCTGGTGATCCAGGAGTGCGACGCGATGGGAATCCGCGATCTGAAGATCGCGTCCAGCTCGGTGCACCCGGTCAACGCCGAGATCATCCCGCAGATCCGTAACGGCACCGTGACCCGCTGCGAGACGGGCGTGAACGGACTGATCGGCGAGCTGGTGAGCAAGGGAGAACTGGATCTTCCGATCGTGGTGCGAAGCCACGGCGGGCGGGCCCGATCGATTGTGGCCGGCGACGTCACGGTCGACGTGGCGTTTCTCGCGGCGCCGTGCTGTGACGAGACCGGCAACCTCAACGGTGTGCAGGGCCCTTCGGCGTGCGGGAGTCTGGGCTACGCCTACACCGATGCGCGCTATGCCCGCAAGGTCGTGGCGGTGACCGACAACCTGGTTCCGTATCCGGCTTCGCCGGTGAGCATCTCGCAAAGCGATGTGGACTGGGTCGTGAAGATCGATTCACTGGGCGACCCGGCGAAGATCGTCTCCACCACCACGCGGGTGACGCGCGACCCGGCCGGGCTCCTGATCGCGCGCTACGCTGCCGAAGTGATCGAGGCCGCGGGGCTGCTCCGCGACGGTTTCTCGTTCCAGACCGGCGCGGGTGGAACCTCCCTGGCGGTGGCGGAGAATGTGCGCAACCGGATGCGCGAACTCGGGATCCGGGGGAGCTTCGGCTGCGGCGGGATTACCGGGTATTTCGTCGACATGCTGGAGGACGGGCTCTTTCACACGCTGTTCGACGTGCAGTGCTTCGACCTCAAAGCGGTGCAGTCGCTCGGCCGAAACCTCATGCACCGCGAGATCAGCGCCGATCTCTACGCCAACCCGTTCAACCGTGGTTGTGTGGTCAACCGGCTCGACTGCGTCATTCTGGGCGCCACCGAAGTGGACGTGAACTTCAACGTCAACGTCAACACCGAGAGCAATGGCCTGCTCCTGCACAACACCGGCGGACACTGCGACACCGCGGCAGGCGCCAAGCTGGCGATCGTGGTGGCGCCGTCGATCCGCGGCAGGCTGCCGATCGTCCGGGACGAGGTCACCACCATCACGACGCCGGGAGAGACGGTGGACGTCATCGTCACGGAGCGGGCGATCGCGGTGGCCGAGAAGCACCAGGCGCTGAAGGCCGAGCTTCTGAAGCGCCGTCTGCCGGTGCGAGAGATCCGGGAGCTGCACGCCGAAATCACGAAGCTCACGGGCCGGCCGCGCCCGGTGGAGTTCACGGATGAGGTGGTCGCGCTGATCGAGTATCGCGACGGCTCGATCATCGACGTCGTGCGCAAGGTGACGGAAGAGTGAAGAGGCAGGGTCGACGCGGGACCCCCGCCGGTTTATCGGCCGCGGCGCCGGTCGACGTGGCCGGTGCGGCGCGCGACGGTCTGGCGGGCGAGTCTCTTGCCGGGGTGACGGACGGGGCGCCTGCGAGCGTGGCGGGTGTGGCGCCCGCCGAATTGGCGGCCGTCCGTCGCGCCCTGCTCGCGGCCCGGGAATCCCGGCAGGCCCGACTTGACGCCTGCATCGCTCGGACAGGCGGGACGGGCTGCGTGATAGCGGTGTCGACTGCCATTCCCGGGATCGACAAGCGGCCGGATGGCGTGGAGCGGCTTCTGGACGCCGCCGCCGACATGCTGCGTGGTGCGGGCGCGGTCCAGGTCGGGCTCCACCCGGCGGCGATGGACCCCCTGGGTTCGTTTCTGCTCTTCACGGGGCCGGCGGATGCCCGGCGAATGAAGGAAGCGTGTGTCGCCCTGGAGTCCGCCGCCCCCTGGGGCCGACTCCTGGATCTCGACGTCTACGGAGCGGACGGTCGGCCGGTGACCCGGCGATCCCTGGGGCTCCCGGAACGTCGATGCCTCGTGTGCGATGAAGCGGCGCGAGACTGCGCGCGATTGGGGCGGCACCGCGACGCGGAACTACGGAACCGGGTGGGGGGGCTGCTAACGCAGCTGCGCACCGTCCACGAACCTGGCCGGGACCCGCAACACGCTGCTGAGTGACCGGCCTTGGCTGCCGGGCTCCACGGCGAGGCGTAGAGGGTACCTCCATGCGATCATTTGACATACGCCCGGACATCAGCTCCCACATCGACTTTCGGGCACGCGAGGGCGATACCATCACCCTTCTGGGCATGGTGCAGAATGTGCGCGGCCTGGCCTGGGGCGGCTTCCTGATTCTGCGGACACCGTCCCACCTGATCCAGGTCGTGGTGGACCGGGAACGTGTGGCCCAGGCCCTGGCGGACGTGCCGGTGGAGGCGGCCGTGCGCGTAACCGGGGAGATCCGGGCGGCCTCGATCAAGGACCCGTCCTTGAATCCCCGCGACTTCGAGGTGCACGCTTCGGGGCTCGAGATCGTGAATCGGCCGTCGGAACATCCCCTGCCGGTCGACACGACCAAGAGGGAGATGGCGGTCAGCCTGGATCGCAAGCTCGATCTGCGGCCGCTGACGCTGCGGCACGTGCGCGAGCGGGCCGTGTTTCGGATCCAGGCGGCAGTCGCCAACGAATTCGGGCGCTTTCTCACGGAGGCCGGCTTTACCCGCATCTGCACCCCCAAGATCGTGAAGAGCGGCGCTGAGGGGGGGGCCAACATCTTCACGCTCGACTACTTCGGACGCCCGGCCTTCCTGGCGCAGTCGCCGCAGTTCTACAAGCAGATGATGGTCGGAACCTTCGGCCGCGTGTTTGAGGTCGGTCCCGTGTTCCGCGCCGAGAGGCACAATACCTCGCGCCACGTCAACGAGTACACCTCGCTTGATTTCGAGATGTCGCTGGAATCCGGGTTTGTCGACATCATGCAGACCGAAGCCAACATGCTGAACTCGGTCTTCGCGACGCTGGCCCGAGAGTGCGGTCCCGAGTTGGAGTTGCTGGGCGTGGCGCTCCCGCGGCTGGAGCAGCTGGTGCTGCTCGAGTTCGACGAGGCGCACGAGCTCGTCTTCCGGCACGGGGGACTCGATCACCGGGGCGAGGACGACCTGGCGCCCGAAGAGGAGTTGTTCCTGGGTCAGTACGCCGCGCAGACGTGGCGCACGGAGTTCGTGTTCGTCACCCACTATCCCACGGACAAACGGCCCTTCTATACCATGCCGGATCCCGCCCGTCCCGAACGCACGCTCTCGTTCGATCTGCTCTTTCGCGGCATGGAGATCACCACGGGAGGCCAAAGGCTCCACACCTACGACGCCTATCTGGACAGCATGGGGAAGCGCGGCATGGACCCCTCTGCCTTCGCCTCCTACCTGCAGGCGTTCCAGTTCGGCATGCCGCCCCATGGCGGACTGGGCCTGGGACTGGAGCGGCTGACGGCCCGGCTTTGCGGCCTCGCCAACATCAAGGAGGCGACGCTCTTTCCGCGAGACGTGGATCGTCTGGAGCCGTGAGTTCCGGCGCGAAAAGGAACCGGCCGTGATCGACCGGCCGGATCCTCGCGCTCTGGCCGACGCGCTGGTGAGAGGAGCCCGGGCCGAAGTCGACCTCACTCCGAAACCCGGCCTGGTGGACCGCCACGACAACGGGTCTCACCCGGATCTCGACTACGCCCGGATGATGCGCTCGATCGATCTGCTCCCGCCGTACTACGAGGAGCTGATCCGCCTGCGGACCGGTGCCGAACGCGGGGTCGCCGGCGGGGAGTCCGGCGCTGGCTCCGCCGTCGACCCGGCAGCCGCCCCGTCACTCGCCGCCGGCATTGCCGCAGGCCTTCGCGCGGAAGCCCGGATGCTCCAGGTTGTCGGCGCGAACGCCCATCGCGGCTATATCTTCCTCTCCGGGCTCGTGCTGCTGGCGGCCTGCGACCTCGCGGGCGCGCACCGGAGGGGTTCCCGGGATGGATCTGGGGACGGCGGCCGAGAGGCCGGGAGGGTCGGACACGGGTACCCGGACGCGGATGGCGGGGCGCTTCTGGATCGCAGGCCGCCGACCGTCCTTCGGACCGCGATCATCGCCGTGGCGCGCGCGTTCTTCGAACCCGCCCCGCCGCCGGTCCTCGCGTCTGCGCCTGCGGACCACCCGGGCACGCGCGTGCGTGTCAGGCACGGCCTTGGGGGGGTGCGGACGGAGGCGCTCGCCGGACTGCCTTCGGTGTTCGAGGCCGGGCTGCCCGCGTATCTGGCCGCCCGTGACAGTAGTCCCCAACGAGATGTCGCGGCGTTCCACGCCTTGGCGGCGTTGATGCAGCGGGTCGAGGACACCACCGCGGTGGCGCGCTGCGGCCTCGATGGGCTGGCCCGGCTCCGCCGCGACGGCCGCGCCTTGCAGTCGATTCTCGAGCACGGCGATGATCCTCGCCCCACGCTAAGCTTGTGGAACGATGAATATCGCGCGCGGCGGCTGACTATGGGAGGCGTGGCGGACTGTCTGGCCCTGGCGCTGGCGCTTGCGGATGCATAGATCGATCCCAGGTCAAAACGGGCCGGATCTGCTTGATCCGGCCCGCCATTCCGATCCGGGGCATCAATCGCTCAGATACGTTCCAGGACGCGGGATCCTGACCTTGGCGGCCGGTCCGGACCAGGTGGGCCGAGGGCTTCCCTGACCGGACCGACGTTCGTCATCGTCATCCGTTCACCACGATCTTCCGCGGCTGCGCTTCGGGAGTGAACGGCAGGACCAGTTCCAGCACGCCGTCTTTCATCGTGGCCTCGATCTTGTCCACGTCCACCTGCTCCGGAAGACGCAGGGTGCGGGTGAAGCTTCCGTGGAATCGCTCCCGCACGTGCAGACGGTGGTTCTCCTTCTGCTCGCTCTGCTTCTTCTCGCCCTTGATCGTCAGCACGCCGTCCTGATAGGTGATCTCCACGTCTTCGCGTCCCAGGCCGGGCAGGTCGGCCCGCACCAGGTAGCGCTGCTCTTCCTCAACCACATCCACTGCCGGACCGGAGAAGTGCCGGTAGGAGCGATCGGAACCAAAGGCCCAGTCCAACATCCGGTCGATATCCGTGCCGAGCGGACCGTTCGTGATCGGGGTCCGCACCAGCGTCATCGGCTGCCTGCATACGAGGTTCATGGGAAAGCCCTCCTGATCGTGGTCTCGATTCTCTCCGAGAGGTGGCGTCAACCGCCCCGTCTGGTCGTGTCGTGTACGCCTTGCCCCCTATCATGGAGCGTGCCAAACCGGTCGGCGACCGCCTCTGATGGTCTTGTAAAACAATACGATACAATCAATTAGGAGAGTTCGCGCGAGGCCGCGCCGGGGCCGGGTCTGGGGCCCGGGAGCCGATCCGCGCCTCCGGGGTTTGCGGGGATGATTTCGATTGAAACCACGGTTTGAAACGGTGCTGCAGCCTGAGACCGGATTCGACGACGGAAGCTGTCGCGTGCCGCGCGGCGCGCCGCGGCGCGTGGGCCCAGGCGCGGCGGCGCCGTGCTAGCATGACCACGACAACCGCGTCGCCCGGTGGTGGAGGGGATCGTCGATGCGCAGGATTTCGGTGATCGTGCTGGCATTGATCATAGTGGCCGGCGGGATCTTCGTTGGTGAACGTGTTCTTTCCCGGCCGGTGGAAACCCCGAAGGCGAAGGCGCGACGCGGGGAGATGCTCATCTCCTTGCAAGTGACCGGCCAGGTGGCGGCCAAGCGGGCCTTTACGATCACCGCCCCCCGCATCCGCAACATCCAGATCACCTGGCTGGCTCCGGAAGGATCGCTGGTGCAGGCAGGGGACCCGGTGGTCCGGTTCGACTCAAGCCAACAGCAGGCCGAACTCACCGACCAGGAGTCCCAACTGAAGATCAGCGAGACCGCGCTCGGGCGCGCGCGCCAGGAATTCTCGATCCAGGAGAAACAGCTCGCACTGGAGTTGCGGCAGGCGAGCCGCAACTACGACGAGAAGAAGCACGAGGCGCCCAAGGTTGCGGACGAGGCGAAGCTGCAGCTCGAACTGGCGGAGCTGAAGGCCACCGCCCAACTCGATCAGATCCGGGCCGATGTCCAGAAGGCCGAGCTGGAGGTCCAGCGCGCGCGCGACAAGGTGAATGTGGCCCGCAAGGAGCTGGAGCAGATGACGCAGACGGCGCCGATCCCCGGGATGGCGGTGCACCTCAACATCTGGAAGGGAAGCAGCGAGGGAAAGGTGCAGGAAGGCGACTCCCCGTGGCCGGGACAGGGGCTCGTGGACCTGCCGGACCTGGGAGAGATGCTCCTGAAGGCGACGGTGTCGGAAGTCGATGCCGGGCGCGTCGAGCCGGGGCTTCCCGTCATCATCTCGCTCGACGCTGTCCCCGATCGCACCTTCGCCGGCAAGATCGAGCGCAAGGGAACGCTGGCCCGCCGCAAGGACGAGAGCTCCCGGGTCAATGTGTTTGATGTCGAGGCCGCGATCCTCGAGCACGACGAGAGACTCAAACCCGGCATGTCCGCGTCGGGGAAGATCGTGGTGGAACAGATCCCCGACATCGTCACCGTCCCGCTGGAGGCGGTCTTCGAGGTCTCCGGCAAAACCATCGTCTACCTCGACAACAAGAAGCCGCGCGAGGTGAAGACCGGAAGACGGAACGACCAGGAGATCGAAATCGTGTCCGGTCTGTCGGGCGGCGAGACCGTGCTGCTGGTCGACCCGACCGTGGCCCGTCCGGGAATGCCGGGTGACAAGGCCACCGAACCGGAGCTGAACCGAGGACGGGCGGGCGGGACGCCGGCCCCGGCGGGAGCAGGAGGCCCGTCCGGCCGATGATGGACCGCGGCGCCATCCTGCGGGTTTCCGTCGAGTCGCTCGGGGTGCACAAGCTGCGGACCCTGCTCACCATGCTCGGGGTGATTTTCGGAGTCGCCGCGGTGGTGGCGATGCTCTCGATCGGCGAGGGTGCAAAGCGCGAGGCGCTGCTGCAGATCTCCATCCTGGGCGTGAACAACATCATCGTGCGGGCCGTGCAGCCGGACCCCGCGCGCGGCGACGCCGAGTCCTTCCGTCGTTCTCCGGGCCTGGGTCTGGCCGACGGGGAGAATATCGCCGGCTTCACCGACTTCGTGGCCGGCGTGGTGCCCCAGCGTTTTGAGGGCGCCGCGACCGTGCGCCGGGGCTCCCAGGAGGCTCGTGTGCGGGTGGTGGCGACGCTGCCGTCCTACATCCGGGCCACCTCCGTGAACGTGGCGAGCGGCCGGTTTCTCATTGACCTCGACAGCCGGGACTACAGCCAGGTCTGCGTGCTGGGGGCCAAGGCGAAGCGCGAGCTCTTTGCCTTCGATGAT
Organism: uncultured bacterium; assembly: GCA_964473865.1. Lineage (GTDB taxonomy): Bacteria > Eisenbacteria > RBG-16-71-46 > CAIMUX01 > CAIMUX01 > CAIMUX01. The sequence goes on from CAYYQN010000011.1 coordinate 41,823, forward strand.
CCGCTGGGGAAGGTCGTGCGGATCGGCGACCTCGATTTCACCGTGGTGGGTGTGATGGCGGACAAGTACATCGGCCGGGGGAAGATCGAGGGGTTCGAGCTCAAGAACCTCAACGAAGACGTCTACATCCCCTTCGCGACGGCGGTGAAGAAGTTCGAGCGGGCGGTGCCGGGCGAAGGCGCATTGCGGTTCCGGAGGGGCAACGTCAGCCGGGCGGAGGGGGAGCAGAAGACCTGGAACACTCCCGAAGTGGACCAGCTCACGATCACGGTGAAGGAGGTCCGGTTCGTGCCGGCGGCAACAAGGCTCATCGACCGGGTGCTGCAGCGTCGCCACGGGGGGGTCCCGGACTATGAGGTCGTGGTCCCGGAGTCGCTGGTGCGCCAGACGCAGAAGACACAACGGATCTTCAACATCGTCATGGGGGCCATTGCCGGGCTTTCCTTGCTGGTGGGCGGGATCGGAATCATGAACATCATGCTGGCCACGGTGCTCGAGCGAACCCGCGAGATCGGCATCCGGCGGGCCGTGGGCGCCACGCAGGGCGACATCCTCCGGCAGTTTCTGCTCGAGGCGGTGGCGATCTGCCTTCTCGGGTGCGGCGTCGGGCTGGCGGTCGGTCTGGCCTTGAGCCGGGTCATCAGCGTGACCGCCGGATGGCCCACCGTGGTCTCATGGTTTTCCGTCGTGCTCGCCATCGGGGTCTCCACCCTGGTGGGCTTGATCTTCGGCGTCTTTCCCGCGCGCCGGGCCGCGCGGCTGAACGTCATCGATTCTCTGCGCTACGAATGACTTCACTTCCGGAGGTGTCTCCGTGCCGATCCTACTCATCTGTGTGGCGGCCGCTCTGGTGTGCGCCGCGGTTCCCGCCCGGGCCGGCCAGCCGCTCACGATCGACGAGGCGATCCGCCTGGCGGTGCGCGAGTCGGCGCGCGGCCGGATCATCCGGGGGGACGTGGAGGTCAAGCAGGGGCTCTACCAGGCGAGCCGTAGCAACTTCTACTTCCCGTCGATCAGCGTGAACGGGCAGGTGCCATCGTACGCGGTGGACCAGTCGTACAAGTTCTTCGGCGGCTCGACCCGCAAGCGTCTCTACAAGACCCAGGGGCTGGAGTTGAACTCGTTCATCCAGCTCCAGCAGAGCCTCGTCACCGGCGGCACCCTGAACTTGCGGGCCAACCTGGCCAACAACCGGGACCGGTATCCCGACACCGATCCGACGGCCGCTCCCAATACGTTCCTGGATGAGACCGGGCGGCGCGGGTACTTTGACTTGGCGCTGTCGCAGCCCCTCCTACGCCCCTCCCAGCCTCGCCATGATCTGGCGAACCGTCAGGGCGACCTCGACCTGGCGCGCCTCACCCGAGTGGCCGAGGAGGCGAAACTCGCGCGGGAGGTCACGGAAGCGTTTGTCGGGGTCCTGCTCGCCGATCTGAAGGAAGAGACGGCCCGCGACCGCCTGCAGGCCGCCGGTCTGCAGGCGGTGATCGACTCCACCAAGTGGACCGACGGCGTTCGGTCGGAGGAGGAGTGGCTGACGTCGGCCTCGAGTCGCCTCGACGGCGAGTTGAGCCTGCGAGAAGCGACGGCGGCCGCGGCCGAGCAGCGGCGGGTCCTGGCCTTGCTGCTGGACGTGGAGGACGAGCGCGGGATCGAACTGGTGCGCCCGGCTCGGCCGGCTCCGCTCACGAGCGAGCGCATGGCTGGTCTGAGGGAAGGCTGGAGCGAAACCCGCACCGTGCGGCAGGCGGAGCTGCAGCATGCCCGGGCGGTGCGGGCGGCCGAGTTCGCCGCGGCCGGACACGGGCTTTCGGGGGACTTCAAGGCCAGCTACTCGATCGGGCGCGGCGAAGTGAAACTGACGGACTCTCCCACCGACAACATCAACACCAACGGTTGGGGCGTCTCTCTGAACTTCAGCTACCCGGTGTGGGACGGAGGTGCGTCCGGGGCCGCGGTCCGGTCAGCGCACTTCGAGGCGGAGCGGGCGAGGTTGGAGCTGGCGAGGGCCCGGCAGGAGGCCCGGGCGGAGATCGGCCGCCTCCTGGACCTGCTGGAGGTGAGCTCCCGGCGGCTGGAGATCCTGTCGAAGCAGGAGGAGCTGGCGGAGCGCAAGGTCCGCATCGCGGAGGAACGGTTCGCGGATGACCGGATCACCCGGGTGGCGATGCTGGAGGCCGAGGGGTATCTGCTCGAAGCCCGGGTCCGGGTGCTGGAGGAGCTGAAGACCTATCTGGTGAACCGGATCGAACTGGACAGCCGGTTTGAGGAGTAGCTTCCGGCCGGGCATGAATCCGGAGCCCGGGCGCGACACAGGCATGGGGAAGACCGTCATGAAGCGACTACCCTACCCGCGCGACGAGGTAGAGTCACGAATCGCGGGGATTCTGGATCTCGCGGGACCGTTCGCCGACCGGGAGCTGGTCCGGTCGCTGCTGGTCTCGACCGCGCGCCTGGCTTGGGAGGATACGTCCCGCCTCGACCTGAAGATCCTGAACGCGGCGGTGCGGGAGCTTCGCCGGTCATTTCGGGTGTTTGCGCCCTACCGGGCGGTGCGCAAGGTCGCCGTCTTCGGCTCGGCGCGGACACCGGAAGACCACCCGCTCTATCGGCTGGCAATGACCACCGGGACGCTCTTCGCCCAGCGGGGAATGATGGTGGTCACGGGCGCCGGTGGCGGCGTCATGGAGGCGGCGAACCGCGGGGCCGGCCGCGAGTGGAGCGTTGGTCTCGGCATCCGCCTGCCTTTCGAACCGGAGGCGAACCGCTTCGTGGACCCGCAGCGGCTGGTGGAGTTCAAGTACTTCTTTACCCGCAAGCTCATGTTCATCAAGGAGTCGTCGGCCTATCTCCTGTTCCCCGGCGGGTTCGGGACCAACGACGAGGCGTTCGAGCTTCTGACGCTGGTGCAGACCGGGAAGGCGGACCTGCGCCCGGTCGTGCTGCTGGACGTGCCGGGCGGAACCTACTGGGAGACCTGGCTCGCATTTGTGCGGCGGGAGCTGGCGGAACCGGGCTACGTGGATGCCGCCGATCTGGAGCTTCTGAGAGTGGCGCACGCGCCGGAGGAAGCCCTGGCCGAGGTGGAGCGGTTCTACCGGGTCTTCGACTCTTCCCGCTGGGTGGGCGACCGACTGCTGATCCGTCTGCGTCGGCCGCTGAGCGAGGCCGAGCGGCAGGAGCTCTCCGCCCGGTTTGCCGACATCATCCCGGACGATGGTCTTCTGAGCTGCGCGCTGCCGAAGGACGACCAGTCAGATCCCCAGCTCGCCGGGCTGCACGGGATCTGCTTCCGGTTTGGCAAGCGCAGGTTCTCGCGCCTGCGGCAGTTCGTCGACGCGGTCAATGCGCTGTGAGTCTGCGCCGCGGCGCGTCTGTATACCGCGTTTTCTGATCGGTGGCGCCGGCGTTCGCCCCTTGCCTCGGAGAGCTCCGGCCCCCAAAAGCCGAGGGGCCGGGGAGTGATCCCCGGCCCCCAAGCGAGCGTCCGCAATCCCGAAGGGGGCTACCGATACAGGTTTTTCAGCTGGCCCCAGCTCTTGTCCTCGGTCGGAACCGGCTCGCAAACGTTCGGGGTGCACTCCCCACCGAGGAAGACGCCGCCCCAGAAGGCGCAGGCCTCCGGAGTGAGCACGACGCAGACACCCGTCACGGAGCAGCAGGCGCCCGGAGGCAGCGGAGGATTCTGGATGCCGCAGACGTCGAGCACGTAGTCGCTCTCGGGCCAGCCCGAGAAGGTGCTGACGCCGACCCAAAACCAGACCGATTCGCCCGCGTCGACCGGCCAGCTCAGAGTGACCGGCTCGCTCGGATCACCGAGGCCGTAGAGGTAGAGCAGATTGGCGCAGTCGGTGCCGTAGATGAGTAGAAGTTGCAGCGGGAACTCGGCGGTGCCGGTCACGGTCACCGGACCACCAGTACCGATCGACTCGAACCAATCGGTGTCGCGAAGCTCCCAGCCTTCGTTGCTGAGGAAGGTGCAGCTCTTGGCGCACATGACGGCACATCCGCCGGCCTGCGGGTTGATGGGAGTCCAGACCATCGGGTCGCCTCCGCATCCACTGTTGAACTCGTCGATGTAACCGTCCGCGCACGGAGGCTCGCCTTCGATCAGCGCGCCCGGCGGGCACACCACCGGCTGCGGCGGGGGACACAGATTCGGTTCGCAATCTGTATTCTCGCCCTGCCAGGCGTCCGGGCAGCCGGTCTCATAGGTGATGGAGCAGCTGCCGCTTGGGTGGCAGCAAGCGCCGGTCGGCGGAGGCATTCCCCCGTCGGTGATGTCCAACTGATAGGCACCACTTTGGCCTCCATACCCGTCTACCACGAGGTAGTAGGTGTGGTCCGCCATGACCGGCATCATCTCGATCTTGGAGCTGTAGATGTAGCAGGGAGCCGCGGTATGGAAGTCGTCATTGCAGGCATACGGGGCTGCCGGCGGTCCGGTGTTGTCATAGACGAACAGCTTGGTGTCGTAGCTGCTGTAGCAGAGGTCCAGCGTGATCGACTCGGCCGTGCCGTCGGCCGTGTACGCGTACACGACATCCGGAGAGGTCGAGAAGTACGGACAACTCTCTTCGTAGTCGTTGGTGAAGCCGGCAGTGGTGCCGGTGACCGTCACGGGGAGCGGCCCGACCAGGACGAACGGATCGCCGATCGTGTCCCCGGTCACCCGAATTGGCGGATTCGGGTTCAGGTACGGGAATCCCGGGTCCTTGGCGGTATCGGGAGTGGTTCCCGTGATGGACGCCTCCACCGATCCCGATATCACGAGCAGGAGAAGCACCAGGAGCGTGGGACGCATGGGCTGACTCCTTTCTTCTCACCGCATCAGGCAGCCCAAAAGCCGAGGGGCCGGGGAGTGATCCCCGGCCCCCAAGCGAGAGTCAGCAATCCCGAGGGGGACTACCGATACAGGTTCTTCAGCTGGCCCCAGCTCTTGTTCTCGGTCGGAACCGGCTCGCAGGGGTTCGGGTCGCACAGGACACCAGGAGCGGTGAACGTGCCACCGACGAACAGGCAGAGCTCCTGCTCCATGACCATGCAGAGGCCGTTACGGCAGCACGCACCCGGAGGCGGCGGCGGATTCTTGATGCCGCAGACGTCGAGCACGTAGTCGCTCTCAGCCCAATCCTCGAATACCGACGTGCCGATCCAGTTCCAGACCTCTTCGCCGTCAGCGATGACGTAGCTCAGAGTGACCGGGACGCCCGGATCGCCGGTGCCGATGACGTAGCTGAGCGCGGCGCAGTCAGCGCCGTAGATGAGGATGTACTGCAGCGGGAACTCGGCAACAGCAGTGCCGGTCATGGTCGCACCAGTACCGATCGACACGAACCAGTCCGTGTCACGGCTGCTGGTGTTGGCCCAACCCGTACCGCACATCGTCGCACAGCCCGCCTCTTGCGGGTTGATCGGGTTCCACACCTGCGGCGTGCTGTTGCAGCCACCATTGTCCTCAACCTCAGTCAGGGAGCCAGCCGGGCACTCAACCGGCGGCGGCGGCGGGCAGGGATTCGGCTCGCAGAGGGTGTTCTCACCCTGCCAGATACCCGTGCAGCCAACCTGGGTCGTGAACGCGCAGGAGCCGCTGGCGTAGCAGCAGGCACCGTACGGCGGCGGAACGCCACCATCGGTGACGTCAATCTGGTAGTTGCCGGCGGAGCCGGAGCCGTAGCCGTCAATCACGATGTAGTACGTGTGGCCGACCGACACCGGCACCATCCCGAGGAACGAGGAGTAGGTGTAGCACGGAGCGGCGAAGTAGTAGTCGTCGTTGCAGGCCAACGGAGCACCCGGGGTGACCGCGTCCTGATAGACGTACAGCTTGGTGTCGTAGCTGCTGTAGCAGAGGTCAATGTTGATCGCGAGGAGCGCCGCGTTGGTCGGCGTGAAGCTGTAGACGACGTCCGGGGAGCCCGGCGTGGAGTACGGGCACACTTCGTTGTAGTCGTGCGTGAAGCCAACCGTCGTGCCGGTAGCCATGAAGGGCAGCGGCTCGGTGACGAAGAACGGATCCGCGACCGTGTCGCCGGTTACCCGCGTCGGCGGGTTCACGTAGATCCCCGAGTTGTCGGGCTTGAGGTTCGGGTTGACGGAGCCCGTGACGGACGCCATCGCCGTACCCGCAAGCGTGAGCATGAGAAGAACCATTAGCAGACGACGCATGAGAAGAATCCTCCTTTTGCGTTTCCCGAGCGCTCGGGAAATGCGAACCGATACTGACTCAGCAGAGATCGCTGCCTCTCGAGCAACCGCGATCGCCGCCACGTTCCGGTAGCCTGGCGCGCTCTCATCTTGGTACGCGAGCCAGCAGCAACCGAACGCTTCTCCCGACTACCGGACCGAGGTCGTCCGCGAAGAGCAGGGCTCAGTACCACAGGCGTCGCACGAACGTGCAAGCATCCGGGGACCGACAACCAACCCCGCGATCGAACTCGGATAGAATGTACCACGCCTGCTTGTAGGATGCAAGCGAAAGTACGCTCTGGTTTCATCTAGATCGGCTGTTTTTTTGCCCATCTTGCGCTTGTCTCTCTCTCTCTCTGTCCGTGATGCCAGGACTGCGTCTCTGGTGTCCTCGTCGGGAGCTTTGAAGTGCGACGCGATCGCAGCAATGACAGGGCCCACAAATAACCTCTTCATTCGTGACCGGTTAGATGGTCCGGTCCGGAACGATGAACCGCGGTCCGAGGCGGCGCGGGATGCGGTGAACGTGTGTGCACCGGGCATCTCACCCCGAAGTCCGGATCCGAGTGGTCGCCGACCGATGTGGTACGCTTCGCCGCGATCTCGGTTCAGAGGAGTCGATTTGGGGAGGAGGAGAAGATGGCTCTGCAGGTTCCGACAGACGGCGCCAGGATCACCGCGGAGGGCGGGAAGCTCATCGTTCCCGACAACCCGATCGTCCCGTTCATCGAGGGGGACGGCACCGGGCCCGACATCTGGCGCGCCAGTGTGCGCGCGCTCGATGCCGCTGTCGCGCGAGCCTACGGTGGGAAGAAGAAAATCCGCTGGATGGAGGTGCTGGCCGGAGAAAAGGCGTTCACGAAGGTCCAGAACTGGCTTCCCGATGAGACCGTGCAGGCGTTCCGCGAGTATCTCGTCGGGATCAAGGGGCCGCTGACGACGCCGATCGGCGGCGGTTTTCGCTCGCTGAACGTCGCTTTGCGCCAGATGCTCGATCTGTACGTCTGCCTGCGCCCGGTGCGCTGGTTTGCCGGCGTTCCTTCGCCCGTGCGGCATCCCGAGAAGGTCGACATGGTGATCTTTCGGGAGAACACCGAGGATATCTATGCCGGCATCGAATTCGAGTCCGGCACCGATGATGCGCGGACGGTCCTTTCCTTCCTCAGGGAGACCTTCCCCGCGATGCACGGGAAGATCCGGTTTCCCGGGAGCGCGGCGATCGGCATCAAACCGGTGTCGGTCGAGGGAACGGAGCGTCTGGTGCGCTCCGCGATTGAGTACGCCCTCACGAACCGCCGGAAGAGCGTCACCTTCGTGCACAAGGGCAACATCATGAAATTCACCGAGGGCGGCTTCCGGAACTGGGGCTATGCCCTCGCGGAGCGGGAGTTCTCCGGGCGAACCTATACCTGGAGACAATGGGAAAAGGCGAAGGCCTCGAACGGCGAAGAGGCGGCGAACGCCGAACAGAAGGCAGCGCTCGCCTCCGGCAGGATCCTGATCAAGGACGCCATCGCCGACATCGCGCTGCAGCAGGTGCTGACGCGCCCGGATGAGTTCGATGTCATCGCGACCCTGAACCTGAACGGCGACTACCTGTCCGACGCGCTGGCGGCCCAGGTCGGCGGCATCGGCATCGCTCCCGGCGGGAACATCAACTACCTGACCGGGCATGCCGTCTTCGAGGCGACCCACGGAACAGCGCCGAAATACGCGGGCCTGGACAAGGTGAACCCGGGATCGGTGATCCTCTCCGGCGAGATGATGCTGCGCTACCTGGGTTGGACGGAGGCGGCGGATCGGGTCATCAAGGGGATGGATGGCGCCATCAACGCCCGCACCGTGACGTACGACTTCGCCCGGCAGATGGAAGGGGCCCGCGAAGTCGCGTGCAGCGCATTCGGAGACGCGGTCATCCAGGCGATGGGTTGAGAGGACGGGGCCAGTGGCGGGTTTCCGCTTCCCGGGTGGGGGGCGGCTCCGCAACGGAGGTCGTGGCGGGCGGCGGGGAGTGACTCCCTCCGCCCGCCTTCGTTGGCGTGGTGCGGGTCTCAGGGGATCGGGGACCCCGGCTACGCCCGCTCGGCGGGCACGACCGGCAGATCGAGCTTCTCCGCGCGCCGGATGACCGTGAGCAACGTGCGAGAACCGATCTTCCACTCGGTCAGCTGGCGGTGGAGGTCGTCCGTGTTCCGGACCGGCAGGCCATCAAAGGCCACGATGATGTCGTGCTCCTTGATCCCCGCCCGGGCCGCGGGGCTGTTCGGCTCGACCTGAATGACCAGCACTCCGGTCTCCTCCACGAGGCCGTGAAAGCGCACCAGGCGGCGATGAATCGGAATCGCCTGTCCGCCGAGCCCGAGGTGGCCGCGCCGGATTCGCCCATCCCGGATCAGATGCCCGGCCACGAACTTCGCGGTGTTGACCGGAATGGCGAAGCAGAGCCCCTGTGCCGGCAGGATGACTGCGGTGTTTACGCCTACGACTTCCCCCTGGGAGTTTACGAGCGGCCCGCCGGAGTTGCCGGGATTCAGAGCGGCGTCGGTCTGGATGATGTTGTCCATCAACCGGCCCGAGTTGGAGCGCAGCGATCGGCCGAGCGCGCTCACCACGCCCGCGGTCACCGTGCACTGAAACCCGTACGGGTTGCCGATTGCCACCACGAGCTGTCCCGGGCGGAGGAGATCGGAGTCGCCCAGGCGCGCCGGATGCACCGTGTCGCCGGAGATCCGCACGATCGCGAGGTCGGTGTCGGGGTCGTCGCCGAGAAGGTCGGCCTGGAAGGTGCGGCCGTCGGTGAGCACCACCTCGATTCCGGCGGCGCCGTGCACGACGTGGCTGTTGGTCAGGATCAGACCGTCCGGGGTGAAGAGGACGCCGGAGCCGCTTCCCTCGCCCGGGCGATGCCGGCGATCTCCCGCGGACGGCTCTCCCGGTTTTGCGCGCGGGCGCACGCGCAGAAACACCACGCTGGGGCTGACGCGGTCGGCCACGGTCGTGACCACCCGGGAATAGGCATCGAGCGCTTCGCGCTCCCGGGCCTCGGCCGCGTCGTGCGGCGCGGAGGTGTGGAGTTCGACCGATTCTCCATTGCGGGGATCGAGCCGAAACCTCCAGCTTGTCGCGATCTCGTCCATGATGTCCTTCCGGCTGCCCCTGGGTGCCCCTTGTAAACCCCGCATGCGCGGCCCAAGATCCCGCCGGCCCGGCGGTCGCGACGAGGGTGGCGGTCCGAGGCCGGAGGGAGGGTTCCACCGTGGCTGCTGTTCCAGCCGTCCAGACCCATCGGCGCATGGCCCGGCCCGGACTCCATGATTGGATGCATCGGCGAGGAGGAAGAGCGGCGGTCTGGGGAGCGCCGGTGGCCGCGGTGCTTGCCGGGCTGGCCCTGGTGTCGCCGGGGCCGGGAATGGCGCACGCGGCGACCCCGGCCCCGGGACCGGCGTCTGTGGCCGCGGGAGGCTCACGCGCCCCGTTTCGGGTAGAGGGGCTCGATTCGCTCGCGGCCGCCACGCTCGGGTGCGCGCTCGACTATCTCGCGATCCGGCCGGCGGAACTGGGATTCGACAAACTCTACGCGGATGACGACACGTTCCGACTCGGCGTGGTCGAGACGATCCTGGGCGATCCCCTGAAGCTGCCGGGGTGGCAGGAACGGACGCTGGAGAGGATCCGGGCCCGCCATGCGGACCTGCCCGAGCTGGCGGCCGCTTTGGGTGCGATCATGGAGGCGCCCGGTCGCACAGCGCGGCGTCGGGAGCGGAGTGGATTGCCCGGGCGGACCGGCGCGCCCGCCGGCCTCGGACTCCGCCCACCGGCCGATGCCGGACCCGAGGAAGGGCCGCGCCCCGGCGGAGGCGGGGCGAATCCGGCCGCGCCCGCACTCGACGCGGCCGTAACGTCGTTCATCGATGGGTGCACAGAGGCGGTCGCGGCGCTGGATCAGGCGTTCTCGGCATTGGGCGCGGAGGATCGCACCCGGATCCTGACGCTGGCCCCGGCATTCTGGAGCGACGGGGAGGATCCCGGCGACAAGAACCGCAAGGGGCTCCTTCAATTCGAGGCCGGGCTTCCGGTCGACACGACGCTGAAGGCCACCGAGGATCCGATTCTGGATGCGGCCGTGAAGATGGATCGCGGCGCTCTGACCGAGGGGTCGCGGATCTACCTCGCCGCGTTGCGGCAGCTCGAGTCGTCCCTCGTCGCGCTGCGGCCTTGGGACGTGGATACGGAGACGGCTCCGGCGGGCAGCGCGCCGGGGCGCGTTTCGCCGGCGACCCGGGCGCTGGCGGGTGTGACCGGCTCGATCACCGCGATCCGCGACACGCCGTGGGGCCTGCTCGTCATCGGCGGACCCGGCGACAACGACTACGGACCGGAGGCGCTGCGCCAGGCGGCCTTTGTCATTGATCCCGGCGGAGACGACGTCTATCGCGGCCGTGCGGCCTCGGCGGTCGGGGGGATCTTCCGGCCGCTGGCCGCCATTATCGATCTGGCCGGAGCGGACCTCTACGACGCGCAGGGGCGCGCCTTCTGTCTGGGCGGCGCCGTGCTTGGATTGGCGGCCCTGATCGACCGGTCCGGGGACGACGTCTACCGGGGGGAGGATGGAAGCAACGGAGCGGCGTTTTTCGGGGGCGGCTTCCTCTACGACGGCGGCGGGCGCGACCTGTTCGAGGGGCGGAACCTGAGCCAGGGCGCGGGCGCTTTCGGCATCGGCGCGCTGGTTGCGGAGTCGGCGAACGATCCACCGCCAGGTCCCGAGCCCGAAGTCGACCTCGCGTTTGAGCAGCGGCTGGTGAAGGCGGCCGGGACCGGCTCGCGGCCGATACGGTGGGACGACAACGACACCTACCTGTGCGCGCGTCAGTCGCAGGGGTTCGCCTCCACCTTCGGAATCGGCCTTCTCTACGACCGGTCCGGCAACGACATCTACCGCTCCGGCGGCCGGTATCTGCACCGGCCGCTCCTCCCGAACGACTTCCAGTCGCTCTCCCAGGGCTTCTCGATCGGCTTCCGGCCACGTGCGGGGGGCGGGATCGGCATCCTCTGCGACGAGGAGGGAAACGACTTCTACGACGCCGAGGTTTACTCCCAGGGGGCCAGCTACTGGTACTCGATCGGGCTGCAGTACGACGGCGGGGGAAACGACCGCTACCTCGCGACGCAGTACTCGCAGGGGGCGGGAATCCACCTGTCGGTCGGCTCGCTGCACGATGCCGGAGGAGATGACCACTACGTCTGCAAACTCGGCGTCACCCAGGGAACGGCGCACGACCTCTCGGTCGGCATGCTCCTCGACGACTCCGGCAACGACTACTACGTCGTGAGCGACGGACAGGGGATGAGCATCACCAACTCGGTCGGGATCTTCATCGACGGCCTGGGCGACGACACCTATGCCACCCCCGGTGTCGGCCAGGGGACGCTCACCTGGAACCGCGGTTTCTGTGGGCCGGGGATCTTCCTCGATCTGGAGGGTAGCGACACCCATACCGGCACCTTTGCCAAAGACGGCGCGGTGTGGTCCTCGGATCTGTATGCCCTCGGCATCGACCTCGACCGCGACGTGGTGATGCCCACCGAGGTGATTCCCCCTCCGGTGCTGACCGCGGCGGATTCGGCGCGCACGGTCGAGGAGCTGTGGGAGACCTCCTGCATCTGGGAGGTGGGGAGCGCTCGGGAGAAAGTGGCGCGGGCGCGGGCCGCCTTGTTGACCAAGGGAATGCCGGCCGTGCGCTACGCGCTGCAGAAGGGGCTCGACTCGCAGGACGGGCTCGTCTACCGCAACCTCCTGGCCGTGGGGCAGTCGCGGCCGGACTCGTTCGCGGCGCTGATCCGGCCTCGGTTGGCGGATCGCGATGTCTGGGTCCAGCGCAACGTCATTTCCCTCCTGGGAGACATGAAGCGCAAGGAGGCGCGTCCCGACCTGGAGGCGATGCTCCGCGATCCGAAGCAGGAGAAGCAGTTCAACCGCGTAATCCAGGCGCTGGGGAATATCGGGGACCGGGCCGCTCGGCCGGCGCTTCGGCCCTTCCTGGGGGACGCGAAGGAGAGGCGACGGATCGCTGCGATCGTGGCGCTGCAGGCGCTTCGGGACACCATGAGTGTGCCGGTCCTGGCGACGATGCTGGATGACCCGGAGTTGACGGTGCGGTCCGCGGCCAGCGCGGCGCTGGTGTCCTTTCGCTCGGCGGCGGCAGCGAGTCTGGCCGGTGGCTCGGCGTCGCCGGGACCCCGATCCCGCGAGGAGCTGACGGGGGCGGTGCGGACCGGCGGGGCCGGGGCGCGGCCCGCGTCGGTTCCCGGCGCGGCACCGGCCCAACGGGCGCTGCGGCTGCGAACGCTTGGCCGCATCGGGGCGGGCTATGCCGACAGCACCGGCGAGGCTTCGGTGGCGGCGCGCGGTCTGGCGCGGCGAGAGCTCATGGCGGTGCTCGAACCGCCGGACTCCGATCCGGCCGTGCGGTCCGCGGCGGTCGAGTCGCTGGGCCGGTTGGGCGACCCCGAGACGATGGCGTTTCTGCGCCTTCGGATGCGCGACGAGACCGACCCCTTGGTTCGCCGAACCTGGGAGCGGGTGCGGCGCGCGGCCGCGGAGAAGGAGTAGGCCCCCGGGTTCCCCACGCCGAATGGCCTCCCCGTCGCCGGTGGGGGGAGGCCAGGACTGCCTGCCGGTGCGCTCGCCGCTACTCCGCCAACCGGTAGACGACGCCGGCCCGCAGCACGATCTGGTTCACATCGCTGACTAGGCGGTAGCGAAGCTCGCCCAGGAGATCGAGCTCTTCGTTGAGCCCATAGCGCGTGCCGCCGCAGAGATCGATGCCGATCTTGGTGTCGTCGCTGCTCGCCTCCCCGATGAACCCGGGGTAGGGGACGTATCCCGCGTTGTAGTCGACGCTCCCGTGGACCAGGTGCAGGGCGAGCCCGATCCCGCCGAACGGGCGCAGGGGGGACTCGCCGGCGGGGATGTAGTACTTGCCCGTGGCTCCGATGGAAACGAGGCGGGAGCTGGTGCTCCAGTTGAGGAAATCCATGCTCTTCGACCAGTAGTCGACGTTTCCCTCGAGTCCGATCTCCGGGGTGACCATTCCGAGATCGACCAGGCCGCCGAATCCCAAAACGGCATCGATGTGCTCGGGATCGACATAGTCGAGGTAACCGCCGACACCGGTGAATGCGATCCCGGTGGCGGCGAACGCGGCCGGGGCGCTCCCGAGGAGCGCGAGTGCGGAGAGGGTGATGGCGATCTTGCGCATGGGTTCCTTCCTTCCTTCCTTCCTGTCTTCCTTCCTTCTCCTCGTCAATCCGCTTCGGGTGCCCGCTCGCAGGCCGTCGATCCTCGCACCTACTCCACGCTCTCGATCTCGAACGGGACCGCCAGCGCGGCATTGGCGGCTTCGATCCTGTCCCGCGGCGCTACGACCGCCTGGCGGGCCGGAGCGGGATCGAGCAGCCACTCGCGCGCCGCCTGGCGCAGCGCGGCAGGATCCAGCGCCAGCAATTCGGCGCGGAACCGCTGCCGATCCTCGTCGGCAACACCGGCCAGCTTTCGATCGAGGGCGACTCGGCCGCGCGTGGCGGGGTGCATCGGCCGGTCGACATCGGCCACCGTTCCGATGATCACCTTGCGCTGCGTGTCGGCGTCGATCTCCTCCTCGAGGAACGTGGCCACGGCACCGTCGTAGACCTCGAGCGTCTTCTCCAGGTTCGGGTCACGATAGGAGAGGAGAGCGAACTGGCCGAGCCCGTGGTTGTACGCGGCCATGCCTCCATACGCCCCGCCTTCGACCCGGATCCTCTTGTACAGGATGCCGTCGCCAAGGTGAGAGGCCAGGGCCAGGAGGGCCGGAGAGGCGGGATCGTTGTGCTTCGGGACGGGGTAGACCCGCGCCACGTAGCAGACGCGCCCCGGGAGGGCCCAACCCGGGCTGCGGCGCGGCCGCTCCGGCCTCGCCTCAGCAGCGGGCGCACCGCCCGGAGCGATCTTCGAGAGCATCTCCGCCAGGGGGCCGCGGAGCGCCGCCAGACACTCGGAATCGCCGGTCACGTTGAGCATGACCCGCCCCCGGCGAAACACTGCGTCGCGCACGCGGTGCAGGTCCGCGCGAATCCGTTCGCCGTCGGCGTCATACCTCCGGGCCAGCTCTCCGAGGAATCTCGCCTGGCTGACGCCGTGCCATTGCTCATCCCGCCAGCCGGCGAGCGACAGCGAAGCGGCCGCCGACCGCCAGGCAAAAACGTGGCCCCGAGGGCCGATGACGGCGCGGTGGCTGTTCCGTTCCTCGGAGAGGATGTCCTTGAGGCGCGCCGCATCGTCCAGATCACCGCCGGCGAGGATGTCTCGGATCACCTCCACCATGCGGGGTATGTTCCGCACCAGAGCGCTCGCGCGCAGCGCGAACAACTGGGTCGTTCCCTGGCCCCGGATACGGTCTCGGGCCTTCAGCTCGAAGTCGACGCCGCCGGTGACAAGCGACTGCCGGGTGGCGAAGGCCGCGTAATCTTCGCCGGCCGTCCCCATGCCGGTGCAGGCCGCGCCGAACAGCGGCAGCAGCGCCTGCATCTCCTCGGGGAGGTCAGAGACGTCGAAGAGAACATCCAGGTAGGCGATTCCGTTGGTGAAGATGTCGTGCTCGTGGATCGGTACGCCGGACTCTTCCCGCTGGGTGGCGGGGATCGTCTCGGCCTCGGTTGGGATCTGGCTCAATTGCAGCTGGGGCAGGGTGGCCAGCGCCTCCGGCGACTCCGTGGCCCGCTGCTCCTCGCGCAGATCCTCGGCCTCCCGGCGGATCCGGTCGATCTGCTCCGGACTCAGGCCGGCCTGCAGGCGGGCCAGACGCTCCCGCAGCTTCGACTCGCTCTCGGCCGCGAGCGTCCGGCTCGGTGCGATGGTTGCCCGGACGCGGTGTGGATTCTCCAGCAGCCAACGGCGAGCGGCATCCCGGAACAGGTCGGGCTCGCGTTCCCACCGCCGGCGCAGCGCGGTTACCAGGGTGGGGAAGCGCAGGGGCTCGATCGGATCGAGATCGTGCAGCCAGGAGACCATGCCCCGGAAGAGATGCTCCAGGGCGCGCTGCGGCGAGATCTCCCGCCCCTTGAACTCCACCTGATGGAGCGCGGCCTCGATCAGCTCCTGCGGCAGCCCATCGCGGACAATTCGCTCGAGCGTGGACAGGGCAAGGGCCTCGATCTCCGCTCCCTTGTCCGGATCGGTCCCGCGCAGGCCTACGAAGAACGGAAGCTGGCGGAACCACCCCTGCAGTCCGGTGCTGGGCGAGAGGTCCTCGCCGAGCCCGGAGTCGACCAGCGCGCGACGCAGCGGTCCGGCGGCGTTGCCGATCAGCGCCTCGGCCAACACCTCCAGCACGAGCCGCTCCGCCGAATCGGACATGGGCGCGGTCAGCCAGGCGATGTTCACCGTGCTCTTCCGTTCCAGCGGCTCGTCCGGTCCGGCCGGGTAGAAGGCCCCCACCTGGCGGGGCGCGGCCCACCGCTTCTGCTCCGGCACGGCGGAATCGACGTCGATCCGGGAAAACCCTTCAAGCTGTCCGGCGAGGAAGGCGAGATGGTCCGCGGTGGGAATGTCCCCGGAGAAGAAGATGCGGCAGTTGCTCGGGGAGTAGAAGCGGCGGTGGAACTCCCGGAACGCCGGATAGGTCAGGTCCGGAATGTTGTCCGGATGTCCGCCCGACTCCACGCCGTAGGGGGTGTCGGGGAAGACCGCCTGCTGCGTCGTGCTCTCGGCCACGCGCTCCGGGGAGGAGTACGCCCCCTTCATTTCGTTGTACACGATGCCGCTGAGGCTGAGGGTGCCGTCGTCTCCAACCTCGAGGTGATGTCCTTCCTGCCGGAAGGTGTTCTCGCGCAGGAGAGGCCGCAACACCAGGTCAGTGTAGACCGCGGCGAGGTTGTAGAAGTCGGCGCGGACCTGGCTGGCCACGGGGTAGCAGGTGAAGTCCGGAGCGGTGAAGGCATTCAGGAAGGTCCGCAGCGATGCCTTGCCGAGCTCGTTGAAGGCGTCTCGCACCGGGTACTTCTCGGAGCCCGCCAGCACGGAGTGCTCGAGGATGTGGGCCACCCCGGTGGAGTCGGGGGGCGGCGTGCGGAAGGTGGTGGCGTACCAGTTCTCCCGGTCGTCGTTGTGCAGATGCAGCACCTGCGCTCCGGTGGCGCCGTGCACCGCCTCGTAGGCGGTGACGCGAAGCTCGGGAATCGGGGTGACCCGGGTGATCCGGAAACCGTGGATCTCGTCGCCGGCCTGGGCGATGGCGGCGGGGCAGTGCTGGGTATCGGACATGGATCCTCCTGATGCTCGATGCATTCGGACACGCTCTTCACCGCGGCAATGATCGCGGACCGAGGCCCCGCGGGCAAGGACAGAGGACAGAGCGGATCACCCTACCCAACAAGCGCCGCGCCGTCCGGGCCCAGGATTGCCTCCCGGGTCACCTGCACGCGGGCTTGTTCTTCGGGAGAGAGATGAAAGAGCTGCTCGAGGACCACTCGGGGGTTCGCCACGTGGCCTCCCGGATGATCCAGCCACAACTCCATGGACCAGGTGGCCCTCGGCGCAGGCGAACGAGGCTCGGCCGGCGGGTCGGGGTGGGTGGACCGGTCGGGCTCGGTGGGCTCGAGTCGTAGAACCGCCTGCTTGAGATCGACCCGGCGGATCGTCTTCCCCTTCCCTTGCGGGCGCCGGCCGCGCGCGTCGCGCGCATCATGAGGCGCCGGGCGCTGCGGCCTGGGCGCTCCGGGCCGACCCTCCCCGGCGGAGGTGTCTCCGGCGCCGCCTTCCGGACCCCCGTGGCCGGGCGCGGCGAGATCCTCGTTCGGCTCGGGCCCCGATCCGGATTCGCGGTCGGCGGCCCCGGGATCCATGGGCGCCTCCCAGTCGAGAGCCTCGCGCGAGCTCTCCGGAACCCAGTAGGTCCGATCCACCACGCAAGACTCGAGGGCGGCGAATGCCCGGGCGACGTCCTCGAAGTGAGTCCGTCGCGCGGCGGGCAGAGCGGCGAGATCGATCCGATAGCGGGCGCGCCGGGCAAGCTGGGCCAGAGAAGGCCGACGGAGGTTCGGGACGGCGGGAAGGGCTTCGCCGCTCAGGATCCGCAGTCCTTCCGGCAGGACCGAGTTCAGGCGGTCTGCCAGACCGGGACTCCACGGCTCCAGCAACTCGGCGTCAATGAGTTCCGCGAGGCCGTGGATTCCCACCGGCAGGGGCGGTCCGAAGGCGAGCTTTGGATGCGGGTGATGCCCCTGGCTGAACGCCAGCGGCACTCTCGCCATGCGAAAGGCGCGCGCCAGGACGGTTCCCATCTCCAGGTGGGAGAGGAAACGGGCCGGCGCCACCTTCTCAAAGCGGATCCGCACCGGCCAGGAGACTAAGGCGGAGACGGGTGCCGGCGCCCCCTCCGCGGCCTTCGCCAGCAGGCGACGGAAGGATTCCTCGTCGACCACCGCGGAGAGCTTCGTGTCGTTCGGAAGCCCCGGGATGCCGCAGGCGGTGCAGTCCCCGTGCCGGCAGTCCGGCGTGAGCCCGGCGCCGAGGTTGTCGCCCGCCTGCGCGGTCTTCTGTCTTTCGCGGATCAGCCACTTCTTCAGTACGCCGATGTCGATGTGGTCCCAGGGAAGCGGGGCCCGGAAGTCTCGCGCCCGGGTGTGCGCCATCGGATCGATGCCGGCAGCCGCGAAGGCGCGCATCCAGCGCCCATGGTCGAAATGCTCGGTCCAGCCGTCGAATCGAGCGCCGTTGCGAAACGCCTGTTCGATGGCGCGGCCCAGCCGGCGATCGCCGGTCGAGAAGACGGCCTCCAGGTGGGACGTCAACACGTCGTGCCACTTCAGCCGCGCCCAGCGGCTGGAGAGGCGGGAGCGGAGATAGTCGATCTTCTCGTGCAGCGGCTGCAGGCCCTCGAACGCGTCCCACTGAAACGGCGTGTGGCTCTTGGGCACGAAGGCGCCTACCGAGGCGGTGACGCTGCAGGCCGGGCCGTACCGCCGGCCGATGCCGCGGACCGTCTCGACGAACCGCACGATCCCTTCGACGTCCTCTCTCGTCTCGGTCGGCAACCCGACCATGAAGTACATCTTGATCAGGCGCCAGCCGCGTTCATAGGCGATCCGGGCGGCGTCGAAGAACACCTGGTCCGTGATGTTCTTGTTGATGGCGAGGCGGAGCCGTTCGCTCCCGGCCTCGGGCGCGAAGGTGAAGCCGGTCTTGCGGGTCTCCCGAACGCGGTCGGCGATCTCCACTCCGAAGGCGTCGGCGCGCAACGAGGGCAGGCTGATCGCCACCTTGTCGGTGCTGAAGCGGGCGTTCAGAAGATCGGCGGTCCGGCTCAGCTGGGTGTGGTCGGCGGTGGAGAGCGACACCAGGCCGACATCGCTCCAGCCGGAGTTGCGAATCCCGCGGTCCGCGATCTCCAGGATCCTCTCGGGGCTGCGTTCCCGGATGGGCCGGTAGAGGTAGCCGGCTTGACAGAAACGGCATCCCTGGGTGCAGCCGCGCAATACCTCCACCGCGAGGCGATCCTGGGCGATTCCCTGGAGCGGAACCAGCGGCAGGTCGGGCCAGGGCGCGGTCTCGAGATCCTTCACGAACTGCCGCTGTACCCGGGCCGGGACGTCGCCATAGCGAGGGACCAGGCCGGCGAAGCTTCCGGAGGGGTCGTAGGACGCTTCGTACATGAGGGGGACATAGATGCCCGGCAGGGCGGCCAGGACGCGCAGGATCTCGTGGCGGGGCCGGCCGCGCAGCGCTCGATAGGTGTCGGTGAGCGTGTGAATGGCCTCTTCGGCGTCGCCGATCAGGTAGAGATCGAAGAAGTCGGAGGTCGGCTCGGGGTTGCTGACGCAGGGTCCGCCCGCGACGACCAGGGGATGGCGCTGATCCCGGTCCTCTGCCCGCAGCGGGATTCCGGCCAGGTCGAGGCAGTTCAGGACGTTGGTGTAGGTCAGCTCGTACTGCAGCGAGAAGCCCACGATGTCAAAGTCGCGCACCGGCCGCCGTGATTCCAGGGCGAAGAGCGGCACACCGTGGCGGCGCATCTGCGCTTCCATGTCCAGCCAGGGGGCATAGCAGCGCTCGGCCAGGGCATCCGCTCTCTGGTTCAGGATCTCGTAGAGGATCTTGAGTCCCCAGTGGCTCATCCCGATCTCGTAGACCTCGGGCAGGATGAGGCACCACTGCACCATCTCGCGGGTCGGCGTCTTGCGCACGACGTGAAACTCGTTCCCCAGATAGCGGGTCGGCTTCGAGACGAGCGGCAATAGCGCGTCGATGTCCTGAGTCAGGTCCATCATCTTCCTTTTGGTGCGGGAGAACCGAGCAGAGAGCCGGATGATCTGGTCCTCAACATCCTACGAGCCGCGGCTTCCCCCGGCGCCTGCCGAGCAGGGTGGCCGCGCGAGGCCGGACGGAGCAGGGTAGCAGAAGGGTGGTGGACGGTTGAAGAACCCAGTCGGCCTCGCCGGCGAGTCCGGGCCGGCCGCTCGGACCGCAAGGACGAGTTCAGGCTGCCGCGTGCTCCTCGGGCCGCCGCTTCAGCTCCCCTTCCGGAACAAGTCGTCCAGTTTGAGCCGCGCCTCGCTGCCGCGGTCCGGGCCGGGGCGGGCAACCGGCTCCTCCGCGAGCTGAAATCGCTCGCAGAAGTTGGCGCGCTCCCGATCGGTCACCCACTCCGCGTCCGGCTCGCGGCACTGGTTGTTTACGCCCGGGTCGTGATGCCGGCAGTTGCGACAGGAGTGGAGATCCTTTCCGCAACCGGGGCAGTCCTCTTCCCGGGGAACCATCGAGTAGCGCGGGTACGAGAGCCCGGCGCCGCAAGACCAACATCGGGGCATGGAGAATCCTCCGCGCGCCGGTCGAGCCGGCCGGAAGAAGCGCAAGGTTGAGACGAGCCGCGAGGCGATCGCCGCCCGCGTCGCCCGCCTGGCCCGCGTCGCCCGCGCCACTCGCGCACGGGGACGTCCTGATCCCCATGGTGGCAGCCTCCGGGCGCCGATGCTATCCTTCTGCAATGCCAGCCCGAAGTACCCGGACGGCCCACAGCCGCAAGAACACCGTCGCGCGGCGAAGAAGGCTCCAGCTGGGCCTGTTGAGCGCGCTCTTATCGGTCCTGGTAATTGGATTTCTGACAATAAGATACACCGGTTTGTCGCTCTTCGGCCGGGCCCCGACGCTCAACCCCGGGATTGCCGCGGGCTACAACGTCCTCCTGGTCACGCTCGACACGGTTCGCCAGGATCGCCTCGGCTGCTACGGCGACCGTCGCGCGAGCACCCCGAATCTCGATCGAGTGGCCGCTGAGGGGATCCGCTTCGACGACGCCGTGACCAGCGCTCCGCTCACCCGCCCGTCTCACGCCACGATTCTCACGGGTCTCTATCCACCGAACCACGGGACGCGCAGCAACAGCATGGGGTACCTGCCGGAGGACCGCCTGACGCTGGCGGAGACGCTGCAGGAGCGCGGCTACGAAACGGCCGCGTTCATCGGCTGCTTCGTCCTCGATGCCCGGTTTGGCATGGACCAGGGGTTTGCGCTCTATGACTTCACGGTCTCGGACCGGGGGTACCGGCCGGACATGGTTGACTACAACGAGAGGCCAGCCGATCAGGTGACCGATGCGGCCATCCGTTGGCTGCAGCAACGCTCCCGCGACGGCGAGTCCCGCCCTTTCTTCGCCTGGGTGCACTATTTCGACGCACACCTGCCGTTTCGGTCGCCGCTGGCGAATGATCCTCGTTTCACGGGGCGTCCCTACGATGCCGAGATCGCGTTCGTCGACCAGCAGTTCGGCCGGCTCCTGGGCGCGCTGGAGGCGGAGGGGGCGCGGGGCCGGACGCTGGTGGTGGTGGCCTCCGACCACGGGGAAGGGCTGGGGGACCACGGCGAGCAGAGTCATGGGTTGCTCCTGTATGAAACCACGGTGCGCGTGCCGTTGCTGTTCTCGTGTCCGGCGTGGACGAAAGTCCACGGGCAGGTTCGGCACGAGCTCGTCGGGCTGGTGGATGTCCGTCCCTCCATCGAGGCGCTCCTCGGGCTCCCCGTCACGCTCCCTTGCGATGGGCGGAGTCTATGGCCCGGGGATCCCGGCAAGGATCGCCATATCTACCTGGAGGCGACCGAGCCGCGCGAGGTCGGCGGTTGGAGCCCGCTGTGGGGGCTCCGCGCCGGAGGGGCGAAGTACGTCGAAGGCCCCGTTCGGCGGTTCTTTGACCTGCAGAAGGATCCCCGCGAGACCGTGAATCTGTACAACTCCAATCCGCCCCGTCTGGCCGGACTGGTGCGGGAGTTGCAGGAAATGCTGCGGTCGTGGGAGGACGTCACGGAAGGCTCTCGGGTCATGACCGACGAGGAGATCGAACGCCTGAGTTCGCTCGGATACGTGCAGGCTTCAGACCCGACGCCCGCCTCGACGATGCTCGATCCGGAGACGATGCTGCCGGTCATGTACCGCAGCAACGAGGCGGAGCAGCTCTACCTTCGCGGCCGGCTGGCGGAGGCGGAGAGCGTCGCGCGCGAGGTCCTGGCGCGCTGGCCCGAATCTCGGCAGGCGCTGCGCGTGCTGGCGTTCTGTCAGCTCAAGTCCGGGCGATCGGCAGAAGCGGTGGCGCTGCTGCGCCGGTCCGTGCAGCGCGATCGGAATGTCTATGGGAACGTGTACCTCCTGCGGGCCCTGGCTCAGGCGCTGATCCTGAGCGGCGACTATGTCCAGGCGGAGGAGGTCCTGGCGACCTACGGTTCGGTCGCCCCCGACGATGGACGCGTGGATCTGCTCCGGGGCGACTGCCTGGCCAGGCGGAATCTGCTGGAGCAGGCGTTGGCGTCCTACCAACGGGCGGCGACGCTGGACAGCAACCGCGTAGGCGTCGAGGCGCGACAGCGAATCGCGGAAGTATCTCAGATGCGCCAGGGGTCGAGGATCGGTTCGGGGCGCTGAAGACCGGCGTCGCTTGAGGCGCCTCCAGCGAAATGCCGGTCCCCCGAACCCGGCCGCTTGCCTCTCCCCGGGTCCTCCCAGGGGAAGCTCTGACATTCTCCGGGAGCGGTATTATCGGATGATCACGACGGACCGCGTGTCGATCGCCCGCGGCGATCTGCTTACGCAGTAGTAGACGCCCGAGGGGACCAGCCGATTCCCTTCGTCCCGCCCGTTCCACAGGATCGTTCCTTCCGGCTTTGGCTGGAGCGTGACGCACCGGCGTCCGGATGCATCGAAGATGTCCAGACTCCGAAGGGCCGGCTCAGCCTCCGGGGAGGGAAGGCGGAAGAGGATGGAGACGCCGCCCATCACGGGATTCGGGGAGACCCCAAGCCCCGGGTTCGCGCTCCCGATGTCGCCGGGGACCGCGGAGGCCCAATCCACCGAGTAGCTCAACGCCACTTCGCCGTTGGGGCCGTGGCCTTCCAGATAGGCCCGGACATAGTCGATGATGACGTCCTCGGGGCTGACCCGGAAGCGCAGGTGGCCGGAATTCGGCAGAACGATCCCGTGCTCATAGCCGGCATATGCCGCGAAGCCGTAGGTGTAGTAGCGGTCGTTGGGCACGGGGCAGAGGGCGTAGGTGATGCCGTCCAGCTGCTGGATGGCGCAGAAATGGTCATGACCGTGGATGACCAGCTTCACTCCGGCCTCGACCAACATGTCGTGGATCGGTCCGTGGATCCAGCCGGGTCGTTTGAACGCATAGTCGATGCTCCCGGACGCATCCTCGCCGCCCCACTCGTACGAGGGCCGGTGCGCAACTGACCATTTTGCCACCTCGATGCCGCCCCGGCCATAGCTCCCCCCCCCGATATCGATTCCGGAGGTCAGGTGGTGCAGGAGGATGATCTTCCACCGCCGATCGGAAGCATGGAGGGTCTGATACAGCCATTCGTACTGGTCGTGGCCCAGGGTCCAGGACCAGCCGGTCCCGGTTCGCTCCAGGTCCTCATGGTACGGCCGCTCCAAGGTGTACCAGTATGGGTCCAGAACCACGAACAAGGCTTCTCCCCATTCCCACGAGTAGTAGCTCTCGCGGAAGCCGGGGCCGCTGACGGCTGGGTCCGGACACCCTCCGTAGAACTGATTGGGATAGGGATTCGGCACCACCATGTGCCGGGCCCGTTCGGACCAGATGGGCACGCTGTCCGGCTGGGTTCGGAGCCAGCCCAACTCGCCTTCGTGGTTTCCCAGGACGAGATAGAAGGGGACCGAATGGAGGTGCTCCGCGAGGAAACGTCTCTCGAGCAGGTTGCGATCGATCGCCTGGAGCTGCGTGCGGCTGAGTTCTGAGTTGTTGAAGTCCCCGAGGCTGAAGTGGAAGTCCGGCGCGTCGTTCGCCACATTGGCCAGGACCCGGGCATAGAGCGTACTGACCTCCTCGGATAGAGCCGGGATCTGCCACAGGTCCCAGAGGTGGGAATCGGCCTCGGCCGTGAACGTGAATGCGGCCCCGACGGCCCGCTGGGTATGGAAGGAGTGCTCGGGACCGGACGCAAACGGTTCCCCGGATCCGGCCAGACGGTAGCGGAGGCGGTAGCGGCACGGAGTGTTCTGCGGGAGGCGCGAGAGCGTGATCTGCCCCGGTCGTTGCGCGGGGACAGTCACGACGGGCGTGTTGTTGGAGAGATCGTCCGTGCCGTATTCGGCGTACGCCTCCAGATCCACCAGCGACATGAAGTGGACCTCGGCCGAGATATCGGTCGGTCGGGCCACGATTTCATGCGCGATGAACGTCTCTTCCAGAGTCCGGCAGATCTGGAGAGTGACCGCCCACCGGTTGGACTCCACCGCCCGGCAGCGGACATGGTTCGGAGCGGCCTCTCCGGTGTCCGAGGCGTCGATGCCCAGGATCAGCGCGGCGGAATCTGCCGGCCAACCGGGCTGAGAGATGATCTCGTTGAGGACCGCACTCAAGTCCGGCGTGTAGTAGAAGTGGGCGGCGCCGTAGTCGTCGAGCCACGGCTCACGGAGCGTCGTGTCGGTCGCCGCCTCGGTGCGGGGAAGCTTGGAGGGCCGGCGGTTCTGGGAGAGCGACGGGGAGTCGGTTTCCAGGGCTCCGAAGACGGTGAGCGGAAGGCTGTCGGCGATCGTCCCGCCGTGCGCGTCGAAGCGGAGCCGGGCGAAGTACACCCGCTCACAGGTGGTCAACTCCGGCACGAGAAAACGCAGGCCCAGGTCGCAGGCGGTTCCGGGCGCGGTCGTCCCCAGGTTCAGGTCTTCGGCATCCGGTATCCAGACGCTGTCGTTGATCTCCGCGCCGTCGTCGGCGCCGGCCCCGACGGGAATCTCGAGCGGCAGCGCCTGAGCGAGGGGAGCTGACAGGCTCAGACAGGCCCACGCGATGCCGATCAGCGACCCCAGCGTCCTCTGCACCATTAGGTCCCCCGACGGTCTCAGTCGAACAAGGCAATTGTATCGAATTGGTCGGGGCGCTGACAATCGGGTGCGTGCGCGGGTACGGCCCGTCTCAAACGGCGGGGGTGCGCCGCAGGAGCAGGATGGTGACGTCGTCGCTGGCCGGGGTCTCCCCGCGGAAGCGCTCGACGTCGGCAAGCATCTCGCGGGCAAGCGCCTCCAGCGGTCGCCCGAGGTTGTGGCGAAGCGTCTCCGCCAGCCGCTCATCGCCGTAGAACCCCTCCGGACCCATTGCCTCGGGCACACCGTCGGAGAAGATCGCCAGGACCGCGCCGGGCGGCAGATCGACCGTTCGGGAAACGAACGGATTCGGCGGGAGCATCTCCGCCGGGAGCATGCCGAGAGGCAGGTCTGTCACCTCCAACTCCCGCACAAGTCCTTCCGACGACAGGAGGAGCGGGGCGTTATGCCCGCAATTCACAAACTCCAGCCGCCCCGTCCGCGGGTCGAGTCGGGCCAGGAAGAGCGTGACGAAACTGGCCGCGTCCGTGGAGCGGTACACGTGCCGGTGCAGCCGCGACGCGATTTCCTCGAGCGGCAGTCCTTCCTCTTGCAGGAGTCGCATTACGGCCAGGGTGTGCGACATGGTGAGCGCGGCGCTCATCCCTTTTCCGCTGACATCCCCGACGGCGAAGACGCAGGTTTCGTCCGCCAGCACGGCCGCTTCGTACAGATCTCCCCCGGCTTCGTAGCAGGGAGCCAGCACGGCCCCGACCTCATAGCCGGGAATCTCCGGCAGCCGCGCCGGGAGCAGGTCGCGCTGGATCTGTGCCGCTCGGGCAAGCTCCTGGGCCATCCGCTCCTTCACCCGCAGGTCGTCCAGGAGGCGCGCGTTGGTGATCTTGACGGCCACGAGGTTGGCCAGGAGCGCGAACGCGCGGAGATGCTCGTCGTCGAAATGGACTCTGGGATCGCTGCTGTCCGCGTAGAGCACGCCGATGACCCGCTCATTGTCGAAAAGGGGGGCCACCATGGCCGAGCGCAGATCGAGCGCCACGATGCTGGCCTGGTCCTTGTACCGGGCGTCGGCGCGGGCGTCCACCACGAGCAGGCTCTGCCGTTGATGCAGGACGTTGCGCAGGAGCGTGCGGCTGAGGAGCAGGGACTCCCCGGCCGGAAGTTCCGGGCGGGCCGCTCGGACGGTGGGCAACGCATCCGACCCCTCCGGCGGGGGAGGATCATCGTAGAGCAGCAGCGCCAGGCGCCGGGCGGGGATGACCTTCCCGGCCACGCCGAGGAGGGCGTCGTACAGCTCTGCCCGGGGTCTTGGCATCACCAGCAGGTTTCCGGTGTCGAGCAGGGCGTCAAGCAAACGGCGTGCGTGCGCCCCGGCTTCGCTCGCATCGGGCCGGGTGTCCTCCCAGCGGAGCGCCCGCGAGGCGAAGAGGGCCTGCTCGTCCTCCGCAAGCGGGGCCGGCAGCGAGTCCGATCCGGCGCCGGCAGGCAGGTTCGCATCGCTCTCGCGTCCGGGCGAGCCGGACCGGGTCAGGTTCAGGTTCCCGAGGCGCAGCCGGTCGCCGGGCATCAGGGGCACCTCGCCGTCGCAGCGCCGATCATTGATCCAGGTGCCGTTGCGGCTGCCGAGGTCGCGCACGTACGCTGCGTCCCCATCGACCCTGATCTCGGCGTGGTCCCGGGAGACGGAGGGATCGGCCAGCACGCATTTGTTGGACGGCGAACGACCCAGACGGTGAGTGCCATCGGGGAGCCGCGTGCGCCAGGGAGCCCCGCCGACGACTCCTTGCAGGTCGATAGGCATGCCCGCTTCCCTCCGTATCCCGGTCGCGTTCCACCTGAGGTCGCGGATACCACGGTAGCGGCGCGGACTGGTTTCCGCAACCTCGGGAGGGCCGGGACCGCCGCTCCGTGTTAGGCTTGCCTGGGGACCGGCGCCGGGACGGTCCGAGGGAGAACCACGGATGAACCTCAGGTACGGCCGGACCCGGGCGGCTTCCGCGGCCCTTCTGGCGCTCCTTTGCGTTGTCGCCGGCGGCCCTGCCCCGGCGGAGAAGCCGCAACTGCTGGCGCGCATCGCGACCGCGGATCCGGCCACCCTGGCCTCGCTGCGGGACCGCCTGGCCGCGGTTCGCGTCCTCGAGTCCGCTGTGCTTTACCGCTCCGAAGCGACATTCGATCCAGCCCGGCCGGCTCAGGGCTTCGCCCTGGCCTGGGGTGATGCCGCTGCCGTCGAGTCGGCGCGGCGAGCGGGTGTCCCGACAGAGGTCCTCGGTCCGCGCCGGCCCGACTCCGGATATGCCGTGATCCACCTGCAACCCGAGGCGGTGGCCCCGTCTATCGGGCGGATCCTCTATCGCGACTCCGTCTGTGCGATCCTGGAGTATCCCCGCGAGGCCGAGGAAACGGTGTGGGCGTCCTTCGAGTCCTTGCCCGTTCTCGACCGCCCGGTCGTGCTGGCCGACCGCCCGGATCGCAAGACCTTCGGCGAGTTGCCGCCGCTGCCCACGTCCGCCGATCCGTTCTGCCAGGAGTTGGTCTCCGCGGTGAATGCCGATTCGCTTCTTGCCGTGATCCGCTACCTGCAGGGTCTCGGCTCGCGCCGGAGCCCGGAACCGGAGTGCGTTCTCGCAGCCGACTCGCTCGCGGCGATGCTGCGCCGCCATGGCGTCCCGGACGTCTCGTACTTCGACTACAACGACTGGTCGGACAACGTCGTCGGAATCCAGCCGGGACGCACTTCACCCGACGAGTGGTACGTCATCAGCGGACACTACGACTCGTACAGCCGGGGCTCGGCCGCGCCGGGCGCGGATGACAACGGGACCGGCACCGCCGCGGTGATCGAAGCCGCGCGAATCCTCGGCCGGCAGCAGCTCGAGGCGACCATTGTCTACATCGCCTTCTCCGGTGAGGAACAAGGGCTGGTGGGGAGCGAGGCCTGGGCGGCCGCCGCGCGCCGGCGAAACCGGGACATCCGGGGGGCGCTCAATCTGGACATGATCGGTTGGCGCGCCTTCGACGATCCGGCTGACGTTGATCTCATCTCCAACCATCTCTCGCTCGATCTCCGGGACTTCGTGGAGACCGCGGCTGCCCTGTACCTGCCCGGCTACGGGGTGGTCGGAGGGGCGTTCGGCGGCGGGAACTCCGATCAACAATCGTTCTGGGACCAGGGTTACCCCGCGCTCACGTTCTTCGAGGACAGCGACACCCGCAATCCGCACTACCACAGCGATCACGATGTCATCGGGTTGTCGGTGAACGATCCGGAGTTCCTGCGGCACAACGTTCAGGTCGCCGTGGCGGCGCTGACCGAACTGGCTCGACCGATACGGCTGCGCCTCACCCACCAACCGCCGGCGGATCCATCGTTGTCGGCCGCCGGCTACCCGATCAGCGCTCGTATCGTCGCCGGAGGGCGACTGGTTTCCGACAGCCTGCGCCTGCGTTTTCGCGTGGATGGAGGCGCGTTCTCGGACCTGCCGCTCCTGCCGACGGCCGGGCCCGATGTCTACGCGGCCGTGATTCCCGGGCAACCGCCCGGCGCCCTTGTCGAGTACTACCTTCAAGCCCGGGACGACGCGGGCCGACAGGTGCGTGATCCGGCGCGGGCGCCCGACGCGCTGCACGCCTTCATGGTCGGCCGGGCCGTAGCCTTTCACGACACGTTCTCCCAGGATCGGGGCTGGACGGTCGGCGCGCCGGAAGACGGTGCGATCTCCGGCGTCTGGACCCGGGCCCGGCCGATCGGCACCGGGCCGCAGACCGGGGATGATGCCGACGGCGATTCGCTCTGTTTTCTGACCGGCAACGGCGAGCCGGAGGGCGCGGCCGGGGAGGCGGACCTGGATGGCGGACGCACCACCCTCACCTCGCCCCGGATCGATCTGGATCGCGCCGTGACGGCCGACTTGAAGTTCTTCTATTGGTTTGCGGATGAGACGTATCCGGACGACACGTTGCGGGTGCAGGTGTCGAGTGACGACGGCGCAACCTGGGTCGCTCTGGCGTCGATCGCCGACTCACAGCGCCGATGGCGGGAGTGGCGGACTCCGCGCCTGGAGGAACTGCTGCCGCTGCGCGCCGGCATGCGGCTCCGCTTTACGGTGGCCGACGAGGGGCGCGCCTCGCTGCTCGAGGCCGCGATCGATGGAATCCGGGTGCAGGCGGTGACTCTGCCCGCGCCTCCGCCCCCCGAGATGCCGCCGGTCACCCGCCTTCTGATGCCGAGGCCCGATCCCTTCCGTAGCTCGATGACCATTCGTTACGACCTGGCAACGTCAGCGGAAGTCGACTTGTCGGTTTTTGATGTGCAGGGCCGGCGGGTCGCCGACATCTGGCGCGGGGCGCACGCGGCGGGCGCCGACTCGATCCCGTGGGACGGTCTCGACTCGGAGGGACGGCCGTTGCGGTCAGGTGTATACTTCCTGCGGCTTCAGGCCGGGGGCACGGTCAGTTCGCGGCGGATCGTCCGGGTGCGGTGACGGGCGGCGACGGAGGGCCGGATCCAGGTGGAGACAGAGAGCGCGCGGCCGAAGGAGGACAAACGCAGACCGGTCGGATGCCTGGTCGTGCTTCTGTGCATCCTCTTCGGAATGGTCGCCTACGCGATCTACGAGATCGAGACGCGCCGGTCCGGGGAGGTCGAGCCCTCCGAGCCGGGCGTCAGTCCCGCGGAAACCGCCCCGGAGGGATCGTACTCCCATACGCCGAGAGACGAACGAGAAGCGGAAAAGGCGCGCCAGCGGGGGACGCTGAGGGACGGGGAGTAGCGGACTCGATGCTCCTTCCTGCCGGGTGATCGCGCCGGCCGTCTGCCGTCATCTTCGTCGTTCGTGGTAACCCCGATCGTCGAACGGCGAGAGCTTCTCCAGCCACAACTCCTCGAGGACCCGCAGGTCTGCAACCGGATCGTAACCGGGGTCGTCCTTCCGCTTGAGCTCGTCGAGAATCTCGAAGACGAACGCCTCCGGACCCAGAGCCTGCCAGTCCTGTTGCAGGGCCCGGTTCGGGTGGGTGCCGAATCGCAGTTGCGCCTGCTGGCGGTTCAGCATGGCCGGGAGGTCGACGCTGGAGCCGATCAGCGACTTTCCATTCGTGGTATTGCGCACCCGGTAGATCCCCATGGGGCGGGGCGTGTCCCGGTACTTGCGCGCCAGCGCCTTGCGGTCCGTCTCCACTTCAGCTCTCCAGCTGCCGCCCGATCTCCTCGAAGATCTCCGCGGCGCATTGAGGGTAGGAGGCCTCCAGGGCATCCGACATGCGCTCGTCGAAGGTGAGATTGTCTTCGATTTCGACCGCGAAGACCACGATCTGTTCATCCGGCGGGAGGGAGAAGCCCATGCGGCGCCCGAGCTCGAGGGCGGTCGCAAAGTTCGCGTCGTGGACGTTGGCGAGGTTCATCGTCGTCCGCAGCGCGGCGGCGGTGAAGGTGTGCCAGTCGCCCGGCCGGCCGCCCCGCGTGCGGATCGAGTCGAGGACGACGACCCGGTCGTAGCCCACGAGCTGCTCCACCAGCGTCAGCCCCCCGACCGAGCACTCCTCGAGAAACTCCGGTGCGAACGCAGCCGGCCGCGGAGTGGCGCCACCGGCGGCAGTTTCGGCCTCTGCCTGCCGTCGCTCCCACCGCCGCCGGAAATCCCGCGCCAGGCGGACCCCGACCGCGTCGTCGCGCAGGACCGGATTGCCCAGGCCGACGACCAGCACGCGAGGCCGGGGGGGCGGATCCGGGGTCTTACATTCTGGCGGGGATGGCAACCTGACTCCTGAAATCACCTCCATGGCCGGACTCCGCGGTTGCACGCCCGATTCCAAGGCGCCGGCCCGCGGAGCCGGTCTGGTCGTTGCCGCGTCGGGCTTCTCGGCCCGTTCAGCAGTTCTTCTTCAGCACCCGCCAGAGCGCGCCGCCACGATGGATCCGCGCCTCCAACGGCATCTGGCCGGGCAGCGAGTGGGTGGCGCAGCTATAGCAAGGATCGAACGCCCGGAACGCCATCTCGACCCGGTTCAGGATCCCCTCGGTCGGCTCGACTCCAGGCTTGATGAACCGTTCGGCGACCTTCTTCGTCACCATCTGGATCGGCGCGTTGTTGTTCGTCGTGCCGACGATCAGGTTGGCGCTCTCGCAGATTCCCTTCTCGTCGCAGGTATAGTGGTGGGTGAGCGTCCCGCGCATCGCCTCGACGATCCCCACGCCCTCCCCGGTGATCTTCTGAGGCACGACCCGGTAGCGGGCGCCGGTGATCTCCGGATCGGCGCAGAAGGCGAGCAGCGACTCGGCGTTTTGCACCATCTCGACCAGGCGCGCCCAGTGCTGGGCCAGAAGCGCCCGGCAGGGCTTCTGCCCGAGCGTCTTGAACATCTCCTCGAACGCCTCCTGCGCCCGCGGCGTGGCCATGCGGTCGGCCACGTTCAGCCGGGCCAGCGGGGTCGCGCAGTAGAGGCTGGTATCCTTCCCCTCGACAAACCCCTTCCAGCCGCGCTGCTTCAGATAGGGGAACTTGAGGTAGCTCCACGGCTCGACGTGCTCGGCCACGAACTGGTGGTACTCCCTCGGCGTATAGCGGCAGATCTCCTGGCCCTCGAAGTCGACGACGCGCACCGTTCCGCGATAGAAGTTGGGGGCGTTGTTCTCGTCCACCAGACCCATGTTGTGGACATCGAGGGTGTACGGCCCGTTCAGGATCAGGTCGACATAGCCGGGGTTGCCGAGAATGACGTCGCGGAAGAGCTGCCCGGAGAAGAGGGCGAAGTCGTAAAGCTCGTTCGCCATCGGCTTGATCTTGGCCAGCTCCTCGGGTTTGAGTCCTTTGGAGACGCCGCCGGGCAGGCACCAGACGAGATGGGTGAAGCGCCCGCCGATGATCTGCTGGATCTCCTGCGCCATGGCCCGGGCCCGGATGACCCGACCGCCAATCTCGAGACCGACCTTCGCCACCACGCCGAGGATGTTCCGCTCCGCGGGGTCGGCATCCGGACCGCAGACGAAGTCGGGCGCGGCCAGGGCGTAGAAGTGGGCGATGTGGCTATGGATGTAGTGCGCCTGGTAGTACATCTCGCGCAGCTTGTGGGCGAGCGGCGGACACTCGTCGTTGAAGCACCCATCCACGGCCTGGGCGCTGGCCATGTGGTGGCTGGCGGGGCAGACGCCGCAGATGCGCGTCACGATACGCGGCAGCTCCTCGATGGGCCGGCCGACGACGAAGCGCTCAAAACCGCGCAGCTCGGGGATCTGGAAGTAGCAGTCCTTCACCCCGCCGTCGTCGTCGAGGAAGATCTCGATCTTGCCGTGGCCTTCGAGGCGCGTGATCGGGTCGATCTTGATCGTCCGGGCCATGTCAGAGGCTCCTCTGCAGAAGAGATCCCGGCAGCCCGAACCGGTAGGCATACCCCATGATGTCGGGGATGTCGGCCAGGATGCGCTCGATCTCCTCCGGGTCCTTGCTGTCGATGATGGAAGCGATGGCGCTCACTACCTTGGCGCCCTGGTCGCGCACGTTCGGGAGCGGACCGTAGCAGCCGCGGCAGGGCATGCCGCTGTCGGGACAGCGCACGCCGCAGCCGGAACGGGTGGCCGATCCGGCGCAGACGATCCCCTGCTCCAACAGGCACTTGTCGAAGTCCTGGATGATCTCCCAGGGGCGGTAGAACTTCCGGACCTTCTTCTCCTGCTTCTCGCGCTTGCAGTCATCGCACACGGCCCGTTCGGAGGCGCCCACGACCGCGCCGCGCGGCGGGAGATTGCCCGAGACCACCGCCAGCAACACCGCCTTGACCTGGGCGGGGGCCGGCGGACACCCCGGGATGTAGTAGTCGACCTCCACGATGTCGTCGAGCTTGTAGACGCGCGGGTAGAACTCGGGAATCTCCAGCACCCCCGCTTCCACCTGCACCGACGGAAGCGGAACCGCACGATTGCCCGGCTCGATCGAGGGGTTGTCGAGGTAGGCCCGCTCGAAGATCTCCTCCCGGGTCACCTGGTTCGCCAGGCCGGGGATCCCCCCCAGGTGGGCGCAGGAGCCGAAGGCCGCGAGGAGTTTGGACTTCCGGCGGAGCAGCCGGGCCACGTGTTCGTTCTCGGAGTTGCGGACCGCTCCGTTGAAAATGGTGAGGTCGAGTTCGCCGTCGGCCATCGCCTCGACATGGTGGTACTTGCCGTCGACCGCGATCGGCCAGAGGCGGATGTCGGCGGCCGCCGCGACATCGAGAATGAACTCGTTCGTGTCGAGGACCGCCACATCGCACCCGCCGCAGGCGGCGCCCCAGTAGAGCGCCACCTGGAGTTTCTTCTTGCCGTTCCCTTCCATCCCTACCTCTGTGCCCGATCGGCATCCAGGACGGTGCGCACCCGGCAGGGGCCCAGGGCGCGGATTTGCTCGGTCATGTCGGTGACGATGTCGGCGAAGCGCTTCCCCTCGCTGGCGCTGACCCACTCCAGACGCACCCGCTCCGGTTCCAGGCCATAGTCGGCCAGGAGCTTCTTGAGCAACGGGAAGCGCCGCATCGTCTTGTAGTTCCCTTCGACGTAGTGGCAGTCTCCGGGATGACACCCGCAGAGCAGCACTCCGTCCGCCCCTTCGAGCAACGCCTTCAGGACGAAGGCCGGATCGATCCGCGCCGAGCACATGACCCGGATGATCCGGATGCTGGGGGCGTACTTGATGCGGCTGGTCCCCGCGAGATCTGCTCCGGTATAGGAGCACCAGTTACACAGAAACCCCACGATCCTCGGCTCGAACCCCATCAGAGCACCCCCTCGATCTGGGCAAAGATCTGCTGGTCGGTGAAGTGGCGCGCTTGGATGGCGCCCGAGGGGCAGGCCGCCACGCAGGTTCCGCAGGCCTTGCAGGTTGCGCTGTTGACCTTGCTGCGCTTTCGGTCCGCGTCGTACTCGATCGCCCCATAGGGGCACAGCTCGTTGCACATGCGGCAGCCGGAGCAGTAATCATCGTTGACTTCCGCGAAGACGGCGTCGACCTCGAGCTTGCCCCGAGCGATACGGGCCAGGATGCGGGCGGCCGCGGCGCGCGCCTGGGCCACGCTGTCGGTGATGTCCTTGGGCGACTGGCAGCAGCCGGCGATGAAGATCCCGTCCGTGGTGGTGGCGACGGGATCGAGTTTCGGGTGACTCTCGATGAACCAGCCGTCCTTGTCCTGACTGATGTTGACGAGCCGGGCCACCTCGGAGGCATCCGGCTGAGCTTCCATCCCCACCATCAGCACGACCAGATCGGCCGGGATGTCGACCTCCTCGCCGCAGAGCTCGTCGTGCACCCGGATCAGCATCTCGCAGTCGTACTTCGGTCCCGCCTGGCGAATCTCCGGAGTCGTGTTCTTGCCGTACATGAGGAAGACCGTCTTGATCTCCGAGGAGCGACGGTAAAAGTCCTCGCAGCCCTTTCCGAAGGCATGCATGTCGATGTAGAGGTCGTAGACAAAGGCGTCAGGCAGCGCGGACTTCGTCTCGTGCCCGTACTTGAGCGCGGTCATGCAGCAGACGCGGGAGCAGTAGGTGTGGAACTCCTGGCTGCGGCTCCCGATGCAGTGGATGATGGCCACGAACTGGGGCGGCTTCCCCTCCTTGGTGAGGATGCGCCCCCGGCGGAGCATCTCCTCGAACTCGAAAGAGGTGATGACATTGGGGAACCAGCCGTAGCCGTAGGCCTTGACCCGCGCGGCATCGAATGGCTTGTAGCCGGTACAGACGATCACGCTGCCCACGTCGTTCTCGATTTTCTCGTCGCGGTCGAGCTTGATTCTGGTCCGGAAGTTCCCCACGAAGCCCGATACCTCCTCGACCTGGGCGCCGAGGTGCACCGTGATCATCGGGTGACCGACGACCCGCTCGATGCGGGTCCGAAGCAGGTCGCGGGCGGAGTCGAGATAGGGGGCGGTCAGGTCCACGCGGCCGATGTTGCCGCCCAGCTGCTTCTCGCGTTCCACCAGGATGACCGGCTGATCCGCCTCCGCCAACTCCAGCGCCGCGGTCAGACCGGTGATCCCGCCCCCGATGACGAGGGTGGTGGGGTTCATGTCGACGAAGCGCTTCTCCAACGGCTCGTGCTTCGCCACGCGGCGGATGGCCGCCCGGGTCAGGTCCGTGGCCTTGTCGGTGGCGGCGCGTCCATCCTCGTGCACCCAGCTGCACTGCTCGCGGATGTTGGCCATTTCCAGGAAGTAGGGGTTCAGCCCGGCCGTGCCGAGCGCGCGGCGGAACGTCGGCTCGTGCATGCGCGGACTGCAGGCCGCCACCACTACGCGATCGAGTCCCTGATCCCGGATATCCTGGGCAATCATCTCCTGGCCCGGGTTGGAGCACATGTACTTGTACGACCGAGCCACGGCCACGCCGGGGAGGTCTTTCAGGGTGCGGACCACCTCTTCGCAATCGACTACCTTGGCGATGTTCGTGCCGCAATTGCAGACGTAGACGCCGATGCGACGCTCTTCCATCCAAGCCTCCGTCAGGCCGTCTGCGGCCCGGCCACGGTGACCGTTGCCTTCTCCCGCTCCCGCTCCCGCTCCGTGATCGCCTCGGCCTGTAGAGCCGAGAAGTACATGCCGAGGGGACGGTACGCGAGGTGTGCCCACTTGCTGAACGGCACTTCCAGGACAAGCATGGGGACCACGCCCATCATGTGCACGATGTAGAGGACGTTGGCCGCGACCTCGTTGCCGGAACGATGCAGCACGTGCTGCACGATCCCCGTCAAGGCCACGTAGAAGAGCATGATCAGGAAGATCCAGTCGGTCTCGTGGGAGTGCTTGTAGTGCGTCTCCGCCTTCCGGATCCGGCCACGCATGGCGAAGATGACCGTGGCCAGAAGGCCGATCGTGGCCAGGTACCCGAAAACGTGCACCTGCCACCGGATCTGTGGTCCGGACTGCATGTGGTGGAGGAACCCCATGATCAGGATCAGCATCGTGAGGTAGCTCAGCATCAGGATCAGATGGATGAGCCAGGGCCGCTTCTCCCCGCACTCCCGGTAGCGTTTCTGGGTCATGAAGTGGACCGGCAGGAGCCAGGCTTTGCGGATGTAGGAGGAGAGCGGCACGTGAAGCGTCTTGTCGCGGCCCATCGTGAACCACCACATGCGCGCGCAGTTGACCAGCAGCAGCACCACGAGCACGCCGGCCATGGACCAGTCGAAGATGTGCACGACCGATGAGGGGAGGAAAGCTCCCTCGCCGTCGTACTTGTGGATGTCGCCGTAGTTCATCCCGTAGTAGGTGAAGCCGAGCCCGGTCAGGATGGCCAGAAGCAGGATACCGATCAACTCGAGCTTCCACGACTTGTAGAAGAGCTTGGAGATGCCGGTGAAATCGTACTGCGAGGTCAGCCACCGGCGCATGGCCATCATGGTCTCACCCGGCTCCGCCTCCCGGGGGCACTGCTCCGAGCATTCCCCGCAGTAGTAGCAGAGCCAGGGTTCAAGGTTGCCGCGCAGCTTGTCCTCCAACCCCATCTGCAGGAAGCGCATCGACTTTCGCGGGAAGATGAACGGCTCCCGGGAGAAGGGGCAGGCTGCGGTACAGTTTCCGCAGTGGTAGCACTTGACCACGTCCTGCGCGCCGTAGTGCTCCAGTTCGGAGACGAGCCTGGGGTTGGCCAGCACGGCCATGGCGATTCTCCTCCGTTTCAGACGCCCGCCAGCTGGCGGGCCCGGGACTCGATCTGGGCCAGGGGCAGGCTGCTTCGGCTGTCCTGACCGCGGTGGCTGACAATGCTGCGCAGGACACGCGCGGCGACCGCCGAAGCCTGCGCCACGGTGTCGGGGATGTCCTTCGGGCCCTGGCAGACGCCGGCGACGTATACGCCTCCACGCTCGGTGCCGGTCGGATCCGTGTTGTAGTCGAGCTCCTGGAACCAGCCGTCCTCGTCCCGCGGGATGCCGAGGACCGCGGCCAGACGATTGGTGCCGGGTGCCGGCTGCAACCCCACGGCCAGGAGAACCATGTCCACGGGGAATTCCATCACCTTGTCGCTGAGGATGTCCTCGCCGCGCAGGATCATTCCTCCGTCCTTCTCGGTGACTTTGGCCGAACGCCCGCGGACAACGTAGACGCCCTCGTCCTTGATGCGCTCGAAGAAGTCCTCGTATCCCTTGCCGAACGCGCGCATGTCGATGTAGTACTCGTAGCACTTGGCGTGGGGCAGCTTCTCCTTGACGAGGTGGGCGAACTTCAGCGAGTACATGCAGCAGACGCGGGAGCAGTAGGGATTGTAGGCGGCGTCGCGCGATCCCACACAGTGGATGATGGCGATTCTCTCTGGTCGCGGACCCTCCGGGTCGAAGACCCACTCCTCCTGCTTGGTGCGCTTGTTCAGTTTCTTCGTCTTCATGACGATGTTGCCGCCGGTGGGGCCGGACGCGTTGGTCAACCGCTCGAATTCCAGGGCGGTGATGACATTGGGCAGGCGGCCGTAGCCGTAGCGCTCAATGCGGGTGGCATCGAAGACCTCGTAGCCGGTGGCCAGGACGATGTTGCCCACTTCCAGCTCGAGCACCTCGTCCTTGTCGTCGAAATGGATCCCGTCCTTGGCGCAGTGCTTGAGGCAGGCCCCGCACTTCTTCCCCTCGCTTTGCAGGTACAGGCAGTTTGCCGCGTCCAGGATGTAGGAGTTGGGCACGGCCTGGGGGAAGGGGATGTAGATCGCCTTGCGGTTGGAGATTCCACTGTCGAACTCGCTGGGTACGCGCACCGGGCAGACTTCCATGCAGGCATGGCAGGCGACGCAGGTGTCGGGATCGACGTAACGGGCCCGTTTGCGAACCCGCGCCCGGTAGGCGCCCGGCGTTCCGCTCACCTCTTCAACCTCGGACCAGGTCAGGAGAGTGATGTTCTCATGTTGGCCGACCGACACCATCTTCGGCGTGAGGATGCAGGCGGCGCAGTCGAGGGTGGGAAACGTCTTGTCGAACATGGCCATGTGGCCGCCGATGGTCGGACGCTGCTCGACGAGGTAGACCTTCATCCCGGCGTCTGCGATCTCCAGCGCGGCCTGCATGCCTGCGATGCCCCCGCCCACGACGAGGGTGGCGGGGTTCACCGGCGTGGTGTCCGGACGCGTGGCGAGTCCGTACGGCACCCCGTAGATGGCGCAACAAAGCACCGCTTTGGCGCGCTCCGTGACGTTGCCGTGTATCGCCCCGTGTTCGCGGAAGGATGCCAGCCGCACCAGCTCCGGATCTCCGCCGGATTCCGCCAGCGCTCGCGCAAACGCCGGCTTGAAGAATCCGGGAGAGTCTCCCGCGATGACCACCGATGTCAGCCGCAAGCGCGTGAAGTCGCGCGTCAGGGTGAGCGGATCGAGACGTGGAAGCTCACCAAGATCGCGAACCTCGGCGACATGGGGAAAGCCGGCGGCGTAGCGCGACAGCTCACTCAAATCGGGTTGGCCGGCGGGGCCGCCGGCTCGACGGCAGAAGAACACACCAATCCGGGATTCAGATATCATGGTGTAACCCTCGCGTGGCCCGACCCCAAGACTAGGACCTTCGGGCGAAGATCGGTAGAGTGTTTTTTGAGATCGGCAGACCTAAAAAAGGAAATGGCTTGGGGCACTGGAAGATGGATTGAGTCTATGAGTCTCCTGGGCCAAGTCGACGCTGCGACATTTGGTCTCGGCGTGTGGCGCGCCCTGAGGAGAGGCTCAGAATCTCAACAACTCGCGACTGTCGAGCTTGTTGCGTCTCTGTGTCTCCCTTGCGGCTTTCTCTGTCAGAATTGTTGCGTCGTTACTTGCGTCGTCTGATCTCAGTGATTCCGGTTGAGTCGC
Source organism: uncultured bacterium (assembly GCA_964473865.1). Lineage (GTDB taxonomy): Bacteria > Eisenbacteria > RBG-16-71-46 > CAIMUX01 > CAIMUX01 > CAIMUX01. The sequence goes on from CAYYQN010000011.1 coordinate 80,160, forward strand.
CGCTCCTCCTGCCCGCTTCTTGCGTTCTCTGGTCTCGGTTTGGTTGCGGAGCCGAAGGCCATCCGCATGCGGATCGCACGGCTCATTCGGACGGGGGGTCGAGGGACGACAACGAATCCGGGTCGGGAACCCGTTCCAGGGTGGCCGGCGGGAGCAGCACCGAGAAGGTCGAGCCGCGGCCTTCTTCGCTTTCCAGGTGAATCGTTCCGCCATGCTGTCGCACGATGTCCCGCACGATGACGAGGCCGAGTCCGGTGCCCGCCGATTCCATCGCCTTGGCGTTCTCCGCGCGGAAGAACTCGGTGAAGAGCTTCTGCTGCACCGTCTGTGGGACTCCGATCCCGGTGTCGCTGACTTCAAGCAGGAGACGCCCGTCGGGGGCGAACGAGAGGCCGACGCGGATGCGGCCTCCCTTCGGCGTGTACTTGATGGCGTTGGAGATCAGGTTCTCCAGCATCCGCTCCAGCATCTCCGGGCTCCCGAGGACCGGGGGCAATCCCTCCGAAGCCTCAACCGTGAACTGCTGCTCACGCTCGGCCGCCTTGTCGCGGAAGGTCCGCCCGACATGGGCCACCAGTCCGCCCATCTCGACCGGAATCCGGGCGTGCTCGCCTCGCGCGCCGTGACTCGTGGCCAGGACCATGAGTTCGTTCACGAGCTCACTCAGCGAAGTGGCCCGGCGCTTGATGCGCTGGAGGTACTGGACCTGCGCTTCGTTCATTCCGCCGGTGTAGCCCTCGACGAGGATGTCGAGCATGCTCACCATGGCGGCGAGGGGCGCGCGCAGATTGTGCGCGACCCGGAAGCTGAAGCGCTCGCGTTCCTGGCCCAAGTCCTCCACCGCCCGGTAGGCGCGTGCGTTCTCCAGCGCGATGGCGACCAGCTCCGACGCCAGGCGCAGGAAGTCGATGTCGTCTTGCCCGAAGCGCTCCGGCCCGCGCGCGTAGGCCCCCAGGATGCCGATCACCTCGGATTCGCCGCGCAGCGGGACGAAGAGCACAGATTGCACCTGGGCGGCGGCGAACTCCTCCCCGAGCTGGAAGAGCTCGTGCTGGGTGACCTGTCCGGTAGCGAACGGCTCTCCCTCGAGGATGCGCCGGTTGAGCGGGCTGCGCGCGACCTCGATCTCCCGGCCGGTCGCGAACTGGGAGGGGAGGCCATGGGCCGCGGCATAGCGAAGCTTCTCGCCGTCCTCGCTGAGGAACTTCACCGACATTCCCTGCACCGCCATGACCCGGGCCAGCTCGGAACAGACGACGTCCAGGATCCGGTCCGTTCTCCGGCTGCCGACCATGGAGTTCACGATGGTGTGCAGGCCGCGCAGCTTGTTGTTGAGGTCGAGAACCGCCTCGGACAGCTCCGCCAGGCGCAGAATCCGCCGGCGGACCATCTCCATGATGCTGGTGGTGACCACCGAGCTGACCACGACGGTGACGGCGAAGAAGACCCAGGTGACGAGGGCCGGAAGAGCTCCGCCGGTGAGGGTGATGACCGCAGCGCCCTGGCGGGTGATGGGGTGATGCGCCAGATACCCCAGGCTCTCAGCGGCGGTGAGCAGGCCCATGCCGACCGCTGCCATCACCGCGAAGGCCCACGCCGTGCGATGCTTCAGCAGAATGGAGCTGAAGATGATGTGAAAGATGAAGAAGAAGACGAACGGACTCGAGCCGCCTCCCGTGAAGTGCACGATGAGGAAGATCGCGGTGAAGTCGAAGACGACCTGCCAACGGGTGAAGGTGCGGAGCTGGTCCTCGGTCTGAAGCTCGAGCTGGACCTTGAATCGGCGGTGCCACAGGTGGAAGAGGAGATTGTAGGCCAGGATGAACAGCGAGACGAGGAACAGCATGCGGGGTTCGAGCCGGATCTGGAGGGTCTCTGCGATCAGAAGTCCGAGCCCGATCAGCGGGGGGACCCACCAGCGCAGGCGCACGAACCAGAGAGAGCGGTCCCTCAGCTCATGGAGCAGGAGTAGGCGGCCGGCCCGTAATTCCTGAGGCGCATGCTCAGAGGGCGCGGGCGGCACGCTTGCTTGCATCGGGTCCCTCCCCTTGATCCGGCGCTGGAGACCCTAGCATCACCGCCGGCCTCATGTCAGGGAGAAGTGACGGCCGGATTCGGCTCGGACCCTCCCGCGCATGCGGATTCCGGCCGCTAGCGCCGCGCCCGCGATTCCTCCGCCGGGACCGTGATCGCCCGGCGGCGCACGAGATCGAAGAACGCCGTCTTCTCCCGGGGAAATCGTTCGGGCCACCACGCCAGCGCCTCATCGGCGAGGTCGGTCCACCCCTGGTCGAGGAGGAGCCGGATGCCAAGCCGGGCCAGCCGCGGATTCCAGGGGTCGGAAGCTGCGGCGGCGCCGAGCGGTCCGATCGCTTCCAGGGGCTTGTGCTCCGCGAGGAGCAAGGTGGCCCGCACCGCCTCGGGCGGATCGCCCCCGAAGGCGAACTTCTCCGACCGGTCGAGCTGCCTGCGCGCTTCGCGCAGGTCCCCTCCCGCGACCGCCAGCGCGGCCCGCCGGAGTGCGATCCGCCCCGCACGCCGCCGGTCCGACTCCTCGGGAAGGTCCTTCGACAGCCGCCGTTCACTCGCATCCAGTAGCTTTCCGACCGCCTCCCGCGCGGCGGGGTCGTCCGGGGCAAAGCGGAGATGCAGGTCGCACCTCAGGAACATCCGGTTCCACCAGCGTCCGGTCGCTTCGGCCTGGTCTGGGTCCCATGCTTTCTGCAGCGCGTCGGCCCGGTCCAAAGGGCCCAGGGCGGCGGTCAACGCGGCGAGCCCCGCGTCGCCGCCGCCGTCGGCACCGGAACCGGATCCAGCGATCCCGGCCGGACCGTCCGCCGATGGCTGCTCTCGGTCCGGCGTCTCGTGCGCGAGCAGCGACGGCGGATCGGACAGAAGCCGCCTCGCGGCCTCCTCGAGCCGATCGAGCGCCTCCTGGACCGGTGGCTCGGCTTCGGCGCGCGGGACCCGGGTGTCGGCACGCAGCGGAAGCGACAGGAGGGGTGGAGCCTCGCTGCGATCACGCAGTCGCAGCGATCCGGCGAAGACTCCGTCGTCCGGAAGTCCGCGAGTGCGAAGGTAGAGGCTTCGCGTCCAGCCGCGTGGAAAGTCGAAGCTCCAGGAGCTGTCTGCGCCGGCGATTCGTCCGGCCACGGGGTCCGGGAAGGGCGTGACTCGACCGAAGCTTCCGGAGCGTACGATCTCCGGCGAGAAGAAGGCGGTGTCCCGCAGGAAGTCACGACCGCAACCGAAGATGCTGATCTCGATCCGGTACCAGCCGGAGGCCGGCCCATCCCCGGGGGCGCGCAGCCGGAACGGTCCCGAGGAGATATTTCCGGCATCGACCATCTGTCCGGTCGGCGCGAAGAGGCGGAAGAAACAGTCGTCGAGGAAGTCTTCCAGCTCCGGGGCTTGCCGCAGATCGCAGGTGACAGTCTCCTCTCGGTCCAGGCGCACCAGGCCGCGACCCAGCGCGAGGAGGGCGTCGCGAGGCCCTTCCAGCGATATCGTGTGGACCGTGTCGGGTTTGACCGACCAGGTCAGCGCCAGCGGCTCGACCCGCCCGTCGATGCGCACGTCGACATCGACACGGGTGTCGGCGAGCGGAGCGCGCAGCGGCACGCTCGCCCCGTCCCGTTCCGGGAGGATCTGCACCGGCGGTTCGCCCCAGCGCGCCTCGGGGCTCGACTCGCCCCCGAGCGTGGCGGTGGATCCGTATCCGCCGGGTCCCTCCAGGCCATCGAATCCGATCGATGCTTCCAGCGATCCGGGTCCGGCGTTGACCCAGCGCGCGAAGAGCGCGAGCTCGACCACGCTTCCACCCTCCACCCGCTGGAAGAGCGTGCGCTCGTCGTCGCGCCGGAGCGAGAGGCCGGTGTTCCCGCGCAGAGCCGGGGGAGGGAACCGCAGGTCCACGGCCGTTGCGGCCACGGAGTACGTGTTGGCGGGATCCGCGGAGAGCTCCTTCAGGCGGATCGACATGCGTGTCGCTCCCTCGGGGACCACCACGAAGGTGGCCTGCCGTTCGCCCGGGAGGAGGTCGAAGGTGCGTCGGATCCGAAGATCCGCGGGGGCGACATGCTCCGGGCGCACCAGCACGACCGGGATGTCGACCTCGGTGCCCGGCGCATCGCGACGCGAAACGGTGGCGCCGCCGGGTTCGGCCGCGGCCACGGTGTGCACCTTGAGCAGCCCGACATTCAAGCCCGGACGCAGCCGGGAGGGATCGATGCGGACCCGTAGCGAGGTCCCCGAAGCGGGCACGGAGGTCTGCGGCGGCGCCTCCATCCACGCAACGGTCGATTCCAGCCGGACCAGGCGCAGGAATCGCGCGCGCAGAGGTTCGGCTCCCCGCTCCGGCAGGTCGGGGGTGATGCGGATCGTCCGCCAGTAAGGCTTTGTCGCCGTCTCGTTGCGGTCGTAGATGCCTTCGCCCTCACCGGTCGGGTTGTACACGCTGACGCGCCAGCCGGTCAACGGGTCGCGAGTCGCCGGCACGCCGACTTCCGGCACCACGCAGGAATCGGATAGGGCGGGAGGGGTCACGGGGAAGGCGGCGGCCAGGGCTCGAAGCGCCGCGTACGCTCCGGGCAGGTGGATCAATCCCGCTCCTTGCTCCACGAACGAGATCTCGTCCGCAGGGGGCGCGGCGGCCAGCGGGATCGCCGACGCGCGCAAGGATCGATCCACGCGGGCCGGGCTGATCGGGATCTTCTCCTGCCGGGCTGCGCAGGTCAGGAGGGCCAGGCACCCGGCCGCTTGGGGTGCCGCCATGCTGGTGCCGTTCCAGTTCTCGTTGCGAGTCACGAGCCAGGTCGGCAGCGGGCTCACCGCCGCGCCGGGAGCGATGAGGTCGATCCCGGGACTCCCGTTGGCGAGCGGACCGCGGGAAGAGAAGTTGAACATGCGGATGCCGTGCGCCGGATCCCGATCCGCGGACCCCCGGCTTCCTCGAGCATCGGAGCGCGGGGCCGCGCTCACGGTCGAGACCAGGCCGCTGTAGCTCGTCATCATGGTGAGGGGCGAGATGGCCGCCCCCAGGGTGAACGTCCGCCGCGCCGTGCCGGCGGCTCCCACGGTCGAAAGTCCGGGGCCCTCGTTCCCGGCGCTCATGGTGACAAGGATTCCGTGATTCTGGACGACCGTATCGAGGTAGCGCGCGAGGACTTCCCGCCCGTCGTCGAAGTGGGAGGTGCCGCCGAAACTGATATTGGCGACCATGGCCCCCCGGGCCACGGCCCAGGAGATCCCCTTGGCGATCGCGTTGTGCGAGGTGCCGCCGCCCAGCCGGCCATTCCCGATCTTGACCGACAGGAAGCGGACTCCGGGAGCGAGTCCGTTCAGCGGATCGTCGGGCCCGTAGTAGGCGCCGATGATGCCGGCGACGTGCGTGCCGTGGCCCCCCTCGTCGAACATGAGCACGATGCGGCTGCCGTCGTCTTTGATGGAGGCGAGCGCCACGCTGAACTCGACCGGAGCGGGGAAGAGAGCGAGGTCGCCTCGTTCGCGGTAAGGCCGCAACTCCGTTTCTTCGGACAAGTCGCCGTCCGCGTCGGTGTCGATGACCAACCGCCAGGCGCCGGCGCTTCGCCAGGCCACCAGATCGTAAACCGGACCGAGGTCGGAGAACTCCCGATCGGCGGTTCGGCGGGCTTCGCGATAGGCTTCGGCGCGGTCGGCAGGGATGCGGACGGTATCCGCCTCGTCAGCCGAGTCTCTCTGCCGCGGGGGCGCCTCCACTCGCGCCTCCCAGGCGTCGATCTCGCGGCGCCGCTCTTCTGCGCGGATTTCCTGGAGGCGCGCCGTCAAGCCGCGCGGGAAGACCTCGAGCGCCGAGAGCCGGCCAAGCCGGTAGACGCCGTCCGCGGCGCGGTGCGGGCCGAGACGGAGGGTGCGGCCCGTCCAGCCGGTCAGCACCGTGTCGCGCGTGGTGACGAGGACAGGAAGATCGAGAAGCCCGTTGTCGGTGGCGTCATACACGTCGACGATCTTCCGCTCGCCGGATGGAGTGTGGAGCAGGCCGGGGTGATGCAGGTCGATGCCGGTGTCGAGAACGGCAACCAGGACGCCGCGGCCGTCGGCCTCGGGGTGATCCGCCAGGAACCGCGTCACCCCGAGGTCGTCTTTGGGAAGGTACGCTCGGAGCAGCTCCGCCTCCGACGGCACGGTGGCGCCGGCGGCCGCAGGAGCGGGCGAAACCGATGCGGCCGACATCGCCCAGATGCCAAGGAGTGCCGCGGTCGCGCGGATCAGGTCTCGTCTGTTCATAGGTCCCCTGTGGTGATGGCGTTGGTGCCGGCCGTCGCCGGGTGCCGCGTCCGCTCGCGGAGCGCGGGAACGGCCGACATCCGGAGCCCGTAAGCGCCGGCCGGCCGCGGGTCTCGAACCGTGCCGGTAGTTGCGATCGGGAACGACAGCATGGTAGCCAATCTAGCCGTTTCGCCCGGACGACAACACCGGGAATTCCCACTCCCCCGAGATGATGCAACTTCTGCTAGACTCCGCGAAATCACATCCCACGGGGGTCGCGTCGTGAAGGTCCTGCATCTCGACATCGGTACGGAGTGGAGAGGGGGCCAACAGCAGGTTCTCTACCTGACGCGAGGTCTGGAAGAGCGCGGAATCGTCTCGGTCGTGGCGACGACACAGGGAAGCCCACTCGCCCAACGTCTTCGCCAGCAGGATCTGCCGGCGCTGGAGCTGCCGGCGACGCCGATCTTCGCGCCGAAACTGGGGCGCGCTCTGCATCAGATCCTGGCCGACCGCAGCTGGAACGTCCTGCACGCGCACACTGCGCACGCCCATACCCTGGGGTTCCTGGCGTTTCGCATGCCGCCGGCGCGGCCATTCCACCGGCCGTCATTCGTAGTGGCGCGCCGCGTGGACTTCGTTCCCTCGCGCGACCCGCTCACGCGCCTCAAGTACACGAACGCGGGACAGACGATCGTCTGCGTTTCCGAAGCGATTCGCCAGATCCTCCTGACCTACGGCGTTCCGCCCGACTCGCTGCGGGTGGTGCGCGACGGAGTCCAGCTCCCGGGCACCAGCCAGCCGGGTGATCCCCTGCCCTCGGAGCTCGATCCGCAGCGCGCCCGGCAGGAGAGGCGAGATCTGCGCGGAGAGCTCGGGGTGCCGGACGACGGGCTGCTCCTCGGCAATATCGCGCAGCTGGTGGAGCACAAAGGGCACCGCTACCTGCTCGAGGCGATGCCGATCATCCGGCGCGAGGTTCCGTCGGCCCATCTCGTGATCCTGGGCAGCGGCGACCTGGAGAAGGAGCTGCAGCGTCGGGCGGAACAGCTCTCCCTGAACGGCTCGGTCACCTTTGCCGGCTTCCGCCCCGATGCTGCACGCTACCTTCCGGCCATGGATCTCTTTGTCCTCTCCTCGGTCGAAGAAGGGCTCGGGACCTCGACGCTCGACGCGCAAGCCGCCGGAGTGCCGGTCGTGGTGACCCGGGCGGGCGGCTGCCCGGAGACGGTCCTCGAGGGGGAGACTGGTCTCCTGGCCGACCCGGCCGATCCCGAGTCGCTGGCTGCCCAGGCAACGATCCTGTTGCAGGACGGAGCGCGCCGGGCACGCATGGGAAGCGCCGGCCGCCGCCACATCGCGGAGGCCTTCACGGCGGATCGGATGGTGGAGGAGACGCTGGCCACCTACCGCGAGTTGACGAGCCGGCCATGATCCCCGCGGTGCCGTCGATGCACCGAATCCGTTCCACGCCGGCGCTCTTCCGTCCGCTCCCCGGCGGCTGGGTGGTCATGCTGGGTCTGGCGCTCTGCTTCCTTGGCTGTGTGATCGACGCTCCCGAAGCGCCGCAATTCGAGACCCGGATCTACCTGCCGCTCGGGGTGCGGACCTCGACCGGCCTCGATCTGATCGACGACGAGGGCTACGTCGAGGGCGACTCGGCCGGAGCGGGTCCGCTGCGATATGTGCTGCGCGGCACCCTGCCGGAGTCGCCGGTGGACCGCCTTCTGGATCTGGACCTGCCCACCACCTGGTCCTCCTTCGGCCTGAGTGCGGTCGATCTCGATTCCGTGCGGCCTCTGCGGGCGGAGATGCTGTTGCCGAGCATCTGCGACCAGTTCGGGCCCACACCACATGACACCCTGGACGTCCTGGTCGATCGGTTTGCAATCCGTCCCGAGATCCGGGCGCTGGCGCCTCCTGAGGACGTCTCCTGGGTGCGCCTCCAGCGCGGGCGCGTGCGTCTCACGGTGCGCAACCACCTGCCGGTGCCGCTGGGCGGCGCGGGCGGCGCGCCGGTGCGGGTGCGGCTTCTTGATCGGATCACCGGATCGCCCCTCGCGGTCGGCGAGTTCGCCGCGCCGATCGGTCCGGGGGCGGAGGGTGTTACCGAGACCCGCCTGGATGGTCTGGAGGTTCCGTCCGACCTCGACCTGGAGCTGTCGGGAAGCAGCCCGGGAAGCGATGGACGGAGAGTGGATGTGCGCGCTACCGACCGGGTCGAGCTGGAAGCGTTCCTCAGCGAGCTGGTGGCGGACTCCGCCGAGGCGGTGGTGCCGGTCCAGTCGTTCACCACCGCCAGTTCCATCCGCGTTGCGGAAGACATGGAGATCTCCGAGGGGCTGATTCGTTACGGCGCCGTCCGATTCACGATCCGAAACCCCTTTCCGCTGGCCGGCACGGCCCGGGCCACGTTTCCGGCGGTCTTCCGGGCCGCGAACGGGATCGAGCCCCTCTTCGTCGCCTTCGATCTCCCCGCCGCGGTGGGCGGAGAGCCATCTTGGGGAGGCGCGACCCTGGATCTGGGCGGGGCGCTGTTTCGTCCCCGGGAAGGTTCCGGGGATCGGTTGGACTACGAACTGAGCGTTCAGACTCTTCCGTCGGGCAGTTCGGTGCGGTTGGGAACCGGGGCCGCCGCGCTCGGCACCATGGATCCAACACGGATCGCCCTCGACTCTCTGCGCGGGCGTCTGGACCGGCGGCGGTTCTCGATCCGGCCCACCTGGTCACACCACGACCCTCCCGAAGGCATCGACTCGCTCTCGTTCGAGAGCGCGTCGTTGACTCTGGAGATCACGAGCACGATCGCGTTTCCCGCCGAGGCGGAGCTGTTCGTGACCGGCAGGCCCGTTGGCGGGGGCGAATTGCCGTCCGTGCCGCTGCGGCTTTCGATTCCGGCGGCGGCCGGGACGGTTCCGCAGGTGACCCGATTCACGATAGACGAGTCGAACCTGCAGCTCCTGGGACTCCTCAGGGCTCATCCCCGTTCGCTCTTGGTCCATGGTGAGCTATTGGTGGGCAGCGGCGAGGAAGGCACGATTCATCGCACGGATCGGGTGTGGGGCGCCTACGCCCTCTCCGCTCCCCTGCGTGGCCGGATGGGCCGGATCACGCACCGCACCGACCCTTCCTCCTTCACGGTTGACCCCGAGGATCAGGAACGGATTCGCGACCATGTTCTCGGAGCCTCCGCCCACGGGACGGTGACGAATCACGCTCCCGCCCAACTGGAGGTCCGTCTCATCTTTGCCGGCACGGAGGCCGACCTGGCCCTCGACCCCGGGGCCCATCCGGATCGCGTCTTGGCTCTGGATCCGGTGGCGGTAGCGCCGGGCGAGACCGATCCGGCCACCGGGCGGGTGGTGCGGTCTCGGGAAACGCCGCTGGAGGTGAAGATCCGCTCAGACCAGACGTCGTTCTTCGCTCGGGACCGGGGCTACTCCCAGGCCGTTCTGGTGGTTTCGGGCGAGGATGCCAGCCGCGTCGTGGAGGTCACGGCGGCCGACTTCGTAAGGGTGGCTGCGATCCTGGACTTCCGCGTGTGGGTGAGGTGATGAAGTCCGGTTCAGTGGCCGCCGGGGCCGTCTTGCTGGGCAGCTTGCTGCTGTCCGGAACCGTCCGGGCTGGTGGGGCGTCCGCGGGACTGGCGGGCGCCTTCTCGTTGCGCGCCCGCGGCGTCGAAGCGCCGTCCTGGAACCCCGCCACTCTCGCCTGGTCCGACGCGCTCACGGTGGGCATCGTCTCCCTGGACGCTGGAGCGCACAACAACGCCTACTCGCTGGGGGACTACCGGCGCTGGAACGGCGCGGTTCTCGACGAAGAGGACGAGGACACGATCCTCGCCCGCATTCCCGGGAGCTTCCTGCGCGGAGGCTTCAGCGTTGAAACCGAGGGGCCCGGGTTCGCGTGGCGCGGCTGGGCGGTGACGACCTCGAGTCACGCCGCGGGCGCGGCGGCGGTGCCCAAGGAGTACGGCCGGTTGCTCTTCTACGGCAATGATCCGCAGGAGAGCTACGACCTGGATGGCACCGGCGGCGAGGCGGCGGCATGGAGCGAGCTGCGGTGGAGCCACGGCCGCGAAGTGGGAGCGGTCAGGATCGGGAGAGACCTGCTGCGCCTAGCGGTGGGCGGGTCGGTGAAGTGGCTCCAGGGATGGGCGCAGGGCGAGGTCACCCATGCCGAGGGGTCGCTCGTCACTTCCACGCAAGGGATCTCCGGCGTGCAGGAACTGGTCATGCGGAGCGCGCAAGGGGGGAGCGGCTATGCTTGCGACCTCGGGGTGGTCGGGCGCACGGAAACCTGGAGCTTCGGCCTGTCGCTGCGCAATCCGCTGTCGCAACTGTCCTGGACGCGGGAGACAGAAGAGCACACGGAGCGCGCCTGGGCCGACACCCTGACGCTGGAGGATCTGGAGGGTGAGGAGAGCGCAGACCTCGTCGACACCGAAAGCAGTTCCCGCTCGATCGACTCGTTCTCGGGGCGGCTCCCGGGGGAGTTGACGATTGCGGCGGCTCGCGACTGGCGCGGGTTTCGGTGCGAAGCCGACCTGCGGCAGGGCTTTCGCAGCCGTCTTGGCTCCAGCACGACCCCTCGGTTGGCCGTGGGCGTGAGCTGCCGGCCGTGGCGTGCCGTCGAGGGACGGGCCGGTCTCGCGGTCGGTGGAACAGATGGGCCCATGGTCGCGGCGGGACTGGGACTGACGCTCTGGAGGATCCGGTGGGACCTCGGGGTGGCGACGCGTCGCGGCGTCGACTTCACCTCCCCGCGCGGGGTGGAGGCCGGTCTATCGCTCGGTCTTTGGTGGGATGGCGACCGGGAGTGAATGCGGGATCAGGATCAGCGGTCGGAGGTCCGGCGCGAACCCGCCGATCGCTGCGGCCCGACCGATCGTCGAGTGGTCAGCGACTTGACGATTGCCGCGGTCCGGCGGCCAGTTTTCGCGCGGTGTCGATCGCCACGCGCGCCATGGCATCGCAGCGCTCGTTCTCGGCATGGCCCTCGTGGCCGCGCACCCATTCGAATGTGGTCTGGTGCCGGCCGGCGAACTCGCTCAGCTGCTCCCAGAGATCCCGGTTCTTCACCGGCTTCTTGTCCGAGGTCAGCCAGCCGTTGCGCCGCCAGGTGTAGATCCAGCTCGTCATGCCGTCGACAACATAGCGGGAATCGGTGACCACGCGGACGCGGCTCTTCCTCTTCAAGCGTTGAAACCCCTCGATGACGCCGATCAGCTCCATCCGGTTGTTGGTGGTGTCGAGGTCGGCGCCGGAGAACTCGAGTCGCTTCCCGCTGGCCGCCGAGATCAGGATGGCGCCCCAGCCGCCCGGGCCGGGATTGCCGCTGCAGGCGCCGTCGGCGAAGAGGGTGACTTCGGGAAGGGCCTCCGGGGGCGCGGCGGCGGACGGCTCGGGATCGGCCGTCTCCGGCACGGCCTCGCCGCGGGGGTGTCTCCGGGCGGTCTTGCGTGTGGCGCTCATGGTCGGGGAGCGTAGCACAGCCGCCCTCTGACTGCGGGGGCGTTCCGCCGTTTGGCGTACTCCGTGATCCCGAGCGGAGCTACAATGACTGCGTGCGCTTGGGCTTTTTGTCACCGACGACCTGCGGGCCGGCACGCCGGAAGGGGCGGAAGGGGCGATGAATGAGATCCATCGGGCGTTGCGCCCGACCCAGCCGCCGGGTCCCGGGGGGCGTCTACCTGTTCCGGGTGTCGTCGCGGGCGGGAGAGACGACCCGGCAGGTCGTCGTGACCCGGTAGGCGCGTGAAGAGTCGGAGGCTCATTCTCCCGGCTCTGGCGCTGGTCGCGTTCCTGGGCGGGGAAGCGCAACGGGTGGAGGCGCAACGACTCGTGGAGCCGGACAGCACCGCGGAGAAAATGCAGTGGTTCGCCGATGCCCGGCTGGGCATCTTCATCCACTGGGGCATCTACAGCGTGGACGGCGTGGGCGAGAGCTGGTCTTTCTACAACCGGGCACTCTCCCACGCCGCCTACATGAAGCAGCTCGACGGCTTCACGGCGAGCCGGTACGACCCGGCGGCGTGGGCCGACCTGATCCGGCGATCCGGCGCTCGCTACGCGGTGATCACGGCCAAACACCACGATGGGGTGGCGCTCTGGGACACGAGGATGGTCCCGGGAGAGTCGCCGGGACAGCCATCCCTGACGCAGCCGCTCTCGGTCGTGCGACGCACTCCGGCCGGCCGCGATCTCATCGACCCCTTCTTCGCGGAACTGCGCAAGCGCGGATTGAGGACCGGGGCCTATTTCTCCCTGATCGATTGGAGCGACGACAACTACCCGGGGTTCACGAGGGACAGCACGCGTTACGCGATACCGGAGGACCCGCTGCGCTGGCGACGGTTCCTCGGCTACTGCCACGGTCAGGTGCGCGAAATCGCGGCGGAGCTGCGGCCCGACCTCTGGTGGTTCGACGGCGACTGGGAACACACCGCGGAGGAGTGGGAGGCGGAGAAGGTGCGCCGCCTGATCCTGGAGACGAATCCGGACGCCGTCATCAACGGCCGGCTCGCGGGGCACGGCGACTACGAGACACCGGAGCAGAACATTCCGGTCGAGACGCCGAAGCGGCCGTGGTGGGAGCTGTGCATGACCATCGGTGACGAATGGGGCTGGCAGCCGCGGGACACCAACTACAAGAGCACGCACGACGTGATCGCGATCTTTGCCGACGTGATCGGCCATGGCGGAAACCTGCTGTTGGATATCGGACCACGAGAGGATGGCACGATCCCCCCGCCGCAGGTGAAGGTGCTGGAGGAGATCGGGCAGTGGAACGCGAAGCACGCCGAGGCGATCTTCGGCACGCGCGCCGGCCTTCCCAGTGGGCACTACTTCGGCCCCAGCACCCTGAGTCCGGACCGCACCAGGCTCTACCTGTTCCTGCCGCATGGCGTGGGGGGCAGCGTGGAGGTCAAAGGGCTCGAGAACCGGATCCTCTCCGCGGAGGTGCTCGGGATGTCGATGCCCCTGGCGCATCGCGTCGTCGGCAAGATCAGCTGGAGCAAGGTGCCGGGACTGGTATTCATCGACGTGCCGGAAGCCGCGGCCGATCCGTGGATGAGCGTCCTGAAGGTGTCGCTGGACGGCCCGCTGAGCCTCTACCGCGGCGCCGGAGGTTTGTATTGATCGCGCCTGACGAAGTCCTTTTCCATTGCGGCTGGAGGTTGGCCAGATGCTGAGGGAGTCGGAGTATCGCGAACGGTGCCGGGCCCGCGGATTGGATGCGGCCGCCATCGACGCGGCGGTCGCCGCCGTGGACGCGCTGGAGGCCGGCGCGCCGACCCGGGGCGATCCGCCGACCTCGATCGCCCTGGCGGACGTCGAACGCCATGTCGCTTCCTTGACGGCCCGGGGAGAGGCCGCCCCGGCGACGATCGTGGCCCTCGCCCGCTACTTCGTTGTTCTCGGCAACGACGCGATCGCGATCCGGCTTCTGGCCTACCTCTCGCCGGTCGGCGTCCTGCCGGCCATGGCGGAGCGGCTCGCGGCCTGCGAGGGCGCGGCCGCGCGCGACCGGGCCATGGCGGACGTGGCGGTTCCCGTCGCGGGTTCTCCTCCCGAAGCCTACCCCCCCGCAACCGCGGCCTTCGTGCGCGCGCTCGTGCGCGAGCTGGGCGAAGCGCGGGCGCGACAGGTGCTTATGTGGAATGTCCACCGCATTCCCGCCGAGGCCTTTGCCGAAGAGCGGGCGAGCTTCCACGCCGCACCGTCGCTCGACGAGTGGTTGTCGGCCTTTCACGAGCGACAAGTCGCCGTGCTCTCCCGGCACGCGGCGGACGGGACGCTCTGGTACGAGCAGAAGATCACCCCGCGCGTCGTCGAATTCGTGCGGGAGAGCCCCGAGATCCTCGGCGGCGTGCGGGACGGAGACCGGATCTTCGTGACGAAGATCCCTTACGATCCCGATCGATACCTTCTTACGGAAGATCCGCTCGAGAAACGGCGGCTCGCCTGCCACTGTCCGCTTGCGGCTTCGTCGATCTCAGCCACGGGCGCCGGCGTCCCCGCGACCTGGTGCGCGTGTTCCGCCGGCTTCGAGAAGTTCCTCTTCGATGTCGTGTTCGGCGCAGAAACGGCGGCCGAGGTGCTCGAGTCGGTCCTGGCCGGCAACGAGCGCTGCCGTTTCGCGATCAGGATCCCCGCTTCCGCGGCGGCCGGGTAGGCCGCCGCGGAAGCGCCGGGTCTACAGGGTGAACGTGAAGTCCTCGATCAGCGCACCGGGTAGCCGCGCGCTCCCCGTGGATCGCTGGTAGTACGTCGAGGCATCGAGGATGAACGAGCGTTCCCGGGTCAGGCCCACGAGCTTCTCGCCCAGCGCCCGGTAGATCGATTCGTCGAACCGCATGACATTGAGCGGCGCGACGATCCGGCCGTTCTCCACCCAGAAGGTGGCAAACCGGGTCATGCCGGTCATGCGGCAGCTCGTGCGGTCGCTGAAGTTGAGATACCAGAGATTGTTGACCAGGATGCCGGTGCCCAGGCGCGCGACGATCTCCTCCTGCGGGATCTCTCCGGCATCCATCTCCACCGATTCGGGGGCCTCGTAGGAGTTCGCACCGTTGGTCGGTACCCCGTATTCCTTGGCGGAACGCGGCGAGACCAGACAGTCCTTGTACGCGCCCTTCTCGATCATGGTGACCGAGTCCGGTTTGATGAAGCCCATGCTCTGGAAGTTCTGAGCCACGCCATCCTTCGTGTTCTCGCGCAGCGTGACCGACGGATGCAGCTTCAAGCCCTCGGTCACCATCTTGATCAGCATGGTCTGCTTGGTACGATGCGATTTCAGGCCCAGACCGTTCCAGCTGAGCATACCGATGATCTCGGACAGAGCATCGGGAGAGAGATAAACGCGATACTTCCCGGGCTGGATGGTCTTCGGCTCACGGGCGAGGATCTCGAGCTGCCCGAGCGCCGAATCGAGCCGGCGCTGGAACTCGGCGTCATCCCACGAGAAGCCGGCATAGCTGCACTTCACCGCCTTGTCGGCGCGGTGGTAGAGGCTCCAGTCAAGGTTGAACGTGTGGCTCGAGAACCAGTTCCGTTGCCCGAACGAGTTGGCGAAGCCGGAGTAGATCCCCCCCGACGCCCAGATGCCGACGAATTCGCGGCCGGTCGCCGCGTCCAGGACGCGGGTCAGGGTGGCGCCCGCGTCCGGGGTCTCGTCCGGACCGTGCGTTTCCGTGTCGTGGACCTCCCGGGAGATGAGCAGATGCGGATCCTCCGGAAGGTGGGGCAGCCGGCCGCGCAGTTCCTCGATCGCGGCATCGCACCGCGCGCGATCGGTTGCGGGGTCGTTGCCCAGGGTGATCCCGGCGGAGGAGTGCCGGTTCCCGCGCACGAGCTCGATCGAGATCGATTGCTGGGTGACCCGGCCCGCCTGGCGGACTTTCGCGTTGTTGAAGCGGGCGAAGTCGGACTCCTCGGCACCGAACTCGGCGAGATACTCCTCGCCTTCTTGCAGGCGCGACTGGATGTGCCGGGCGAGATCGTGGAATCGGTCCTGGAGTTCACGATCGAGGCGCGCCCCGGACGGGGTCGTGAGGTTCGTCTTCTGATTCATGGCTCACTCCCCTCCGAACACGTCGACCTGTTGAAAGAGACAGGTGGGCGACGCGTGTCCGACCCGCACCACCTGATTCGGCTCGGCCTTGCCGCAGTTGGGCGTGCCCATCAGCACGAACGTCTCCGGGCTGCCGACCATCTTGAGATTTCGCCAGAACGACTCGGAGATCCCGCGGTAGTTGGGCTTCTTGACCAACCCCTGGAGTCTGCCGTTCTCGATGAGCCGACCCCACTCGCAACCGAACTGGAACTTATTCCGGGAGTCGTCGATGGACCATGAGCAGTTGGTCTTCACAAAGATGCCATGCTCCACGGCCGCAATCATCTCGTCCAGCGACGAGGTGCCCGGCTCGAGGTTGAGGTTGGCCATGCGATCGACCGGCGGGCGGTTCCAGCTCTGGGCGCGGGCGTTGGCCACGCCGGGAATCCCGGCCCGCGCTTGCGAGACCACGCTGCCCAGCGGCCGCTCCAGGATCCCGCGCCGGACGATATACTCCTTCGTCGCGGGCACGCCGTCGTCGTCCACTGCATAGCTGGCGAACTGCTCCGGCCGGGTCGGGTCGTAGGTGATGTTCATGAGGTCGGATCCGTATCGATAGCGGCCGAACATGTCGAGAGTGACGAAGCTGGTGCCGGCGTAGTTCCGCTCGTCGCCCAGGATGCGATCCAGCTCCAGGGGGTGTCCCACCGACTCGTGGATCTGCAGGATCATCTGATCCGGATCGATGAGAAGGTCCATGGTTCCGCTCGGGCAATTCGGCGCGGTCAGGAGCGCCAGCGCTTCCGCCGCGATCTCGGGCGCGGCCGCACGGAAGCCGACCGCGTCGGCGACCTCCATCCCCCCTTGCCGGCAGAGACCGCGACCCCCCAGCGAGCGAGTGATGGTCTCGGATCCCTCGTTGGCCGTGGCCAGGAGATTCGGCACCAGGTAGCTGAATCGTTGATGTGCTCGTCCCCCGTCGGCGGTCAGGTACAGGCTCTCGGTTCCCACGTGGTAGAGACCGCTCGACCAGTCCACGATGCGGGGATCCGTCTTGAGCCGCGCGCATTGCTCGCGAAGGAGGGCAATCTTGTCTTTCAGGGAGACCGAGGTCCACGGGATCTGCACGGGCGTCGTCCATTCCCCTTGCGGCTTCGGCATGGCTACCTTGCGGAAGTCGATGACGCTGCGCCCGGCGCTGCGGCGGGCCCAGTCCTGGGCTTGGGAGGCGGCGCGGCGCAGGCCGGATTCGGAAAGATCGCAGGTCGCGCCATATCCGATCCCGCCGCCATCGAGCACCGTGATCATGACTCCGGTGTCTTCGGAGGTTTGCACGGGCTGGACGATGTCCTGTCGCACCGAGAGCGATTCGGATCGCTCGCGGACAAACCGGAGCGAGACGAAATCCGCCCGCGGCGCGATGGTGCGAAAGCGTTGCTCGAGGTCTTTCAGCATCCTGAATTCTCCTTGGGTCCGGCGACGGCCGGCGACGGTTTCGGCGACCGGGTGTGGAACGCGAGAACACGCCCGGAGCACTGCCGGTTTCGGCACGAAGTCCAGGCAACACTTTCGCTGATGAGCGCCCGGCGAGCAAGCGTTTCCCCGCCGGCCGGGCCGGCCCGCCGCAACAAAACAGGACCGCCCCCCCTCTTGTCGGGAGGGCGGCCCCACGCACCGCACCAGTCGCGGTTACGGAATCAATGAATGCGGAGCAGCCGTCGCGTCAGACGGCGCCCGTCGGTCTCGAGGCGCGCAAAGTAGACCCCGGCGGGCACGGGCCGTCCGGCCTCATCCCGGCCGTTCCATTGCACGGAGTGATACCCCGCCGCGGTCATGCCGCGCGCCAGGGTTCGGATCGCCCGGCCGGACGCATCGAAGACCACCAGCTCCGTCGCCTGGGCGGCCGGCAGCCCGAACCGCAGCGTGGCGGAGCCGGAGAACGGGTTCGGGCGCGCCGCGTCAAGGAGTACCGTGACGGGCGCCCCGCGATCGCCTTCGACCCCCGCAACTCCGCCGACATGAAGCAGCACCGGGATCAGGGTCGCGGGGCCGACCTCAGGCTGGATGCGGATGGTGCCGCCGTGGATTCCCAGGGTCAGGCCACGACTGCTGAAGGTGAGAGCCACGTCTGCCGTGTCGCCGGCGGCGACGCGTCCGGCCACCGGGTCCAGGCTTAGGAACGCTTCTTCCTCGCCGATGGTCCGGAAGGTCAGGACGAAACCCAGAGTGTCGGTTGGCCCCCCGCTGCACATCACGTGCAGCAGCTCCGAGACCACGGAGTCCGGCTCTGCCGTCACCTCGAAGGCGAGCGGTTCGCAAGTCAGGACACACGCCGTGGGAGGCTCGACGACCGTGATCGACGCGATGTGCGGGATCCGGTTGTAGCCGGTCACAGTGAGCGTCAGGGTCTGCCCGACCGTGAGCGAGTCCAGCAACGCCAACGTGGCGCCCCCGCTGGAATCCGCTACCGCACAGCCCCACACCACACTGCTGTCGGCGAGCCCGAAGATCGCGCCCGGGCAATCGGTCATCACTTCGAGAGTCGTGGCGTCGGCCGGGATGCTGTCCGCGTAGGTCGCGAGGATCGGAATCGGGGCCTGCGTGCGCACCCGCAGGGAGGGGTCGCCGAAGATGTGCCAGGTGTTGAACATGGCGGCGCCGCCCGAGCCGTACTCGTCGATCATCTGGCACGAGCCGTTGAAGCAGAGCGCACCGTAGGTCCGGGCCTGGTCCTGAACCAGCAGGTCCACCACCTCGTCCTGCGCCGCCATCGGCGGAGCCCACGTCTGGTTGATGGAAGACATGTAGGCGGCCACGCCTCCGGTCGGATTCCCGTTGTGCGTCGCCCGCAGCCAGGCCTCGGCGAAGCAGGATCCGGATGCGAACTGCCCGTTGACGCAGGCCACGCTGATGATGAACGGCAGCATGTGTTCGTTGGTCAAGGCGTTGACATGGGTGCTGCTGAAGCCGGAGGTGCTCCAGGCGATCTGGCTGCCGTGGCCGCAGTAGTTGATGATGGTCCGCCCGTTGTTGACGGCGGCGGCCACCATAGAGGCGCTGGCGCCGGGATCGTAGATCCCGTCGACCGTGGTGTAGCCGTAGTTCAGGAGGTCGGTGCGGATATTGCCGATGTGCACGTAGTCGGCTTCGCCGTCGTCGCCGATGCCCGCCCCTTGAGCGGAGCCGATTCCGGTCCCCTGGGGGTACCAGGCGTCGCCGGCCAGCAGCGGTTCCTTCTCGTAGTTCACGGAACGCGTCACCTGGGTTTCGACCTGCGCGATGTTCTCCGCCGAGAAGCGGCCGATGAAGACTTCGGGGTAGTAGTCGGTGCCGACGATCTTGCCGTAGGTCGGGTCAGCCGAGCCGCCGTCGCTCGTCGGCGTCGGGATCTGGCCCGCATCCCCAACCAGCAGCACGAACGCCAGCTTCGGATCGGCCGACTGGTTGTACTGGTCGGCGATGTACGCCTTGATGTCGGTGTAGGTCGTCCCCACCTCGGACTTGAGCACCATGGTGGTGGGCAGGCCCGATTGGTTCTTCCAGTCGACGAACGGCTGCATGGCCGAGGCGAAGGCGTCGTAGCAGATGATCAGCATCGAACCAGCCTCGGAGATTGCCGCGTACTTGTCCTGCCGCGCCTGGTAGTTGAGGAAGTGCTCGCGATAGACCTCATCGAAGGAGGCGTTGACCGCGGAGAGGGTGCGGTTGCGGACGAAAACGTTGGCGCCGCCCGGGCCGGCGTCGACGAGCTCAACCACCATGCGGGTGGCCACCCGGAGCGTGCCGCTGGAGGGTTGATATCGGAACGGAGTGACCACCACGGTCGTGCCCCGGAAGTCGCGCATGACGTACGGCTCGCGCTGCGCTGCATCCTGCGCGGGAAACCAGTCGCCGCCGCCGTAGAAGGCCCCGAAGGTGTAGGGGATCTGGGACGGATCGACCGTCCGCAGGAGGTTCCCTTTGGACGGAGCCGGCGTGATGCCCCGCAAATCGGTGTACTCCACCTCTCTGACCCGCAGGTCCATGCGGCGATCGTCGGGGATGATGACGCTGCGCGCCACCAGCGGAAGCTCAGGCAGCCCCTGCTCGAGGCACTCCGCCTCGCCCGGGAGCGAGATCGTCGCGTAGGTCTGTCCATCGATCACCAGGTCTTGCTGCTCGAAGCCGCCGACCCGGAACTCCAGGGCAATGCGTTGCGGCGTGGACTCCAGAACGGAGACTGCGACTCCCTGATCTGAGCCAAGGCTCACCCATGACGCCGATGCGGACGAGACAGCGAACAGCGCGACGCAGGCAGTCAGGAGCAGCGCGGCAGAGAGACTCTTCATGCTCGGTCCCCAGCTTTCCTGTTTGCGGAGCTCATGTAGGATGATCCCGATCCGGTGGCGACGGGGAATCGGGGTCGATTCACGCGCCGGCCGGACGAGTTGCCCGTTGGATTCCATGATAGCAGAAGACATGCGCCAAGGCTACTCCTGGGAGACTGGAAAGGAGGGAAGCCGTAACTCTATAGAGAGAATCTCGGTTGCGGCTGTCGGTGTCACCGGGGTGCTGCGTGTCGGTCGCTGTTTGTGTGGACTGCGTCGCAGATTGCGCCGGCCGGGCGGGTGGCGGCCTGCTGAGCTGATCCGCGTCCTCGGCCCCCTCGAAGGGCCATGCCCTTCGGGATTGGCCCCCTCGGGCGGCCATTCCCTCGGTCCGGTCCCCATCGTCGGGCCATCCCCTCCACGGGGACGGCGCGGGCCAGAGGTCACCGGAACGCCTGGCCCTCGCCTCGGGTCCGCTCGCGCGAAGGGATCCTGCGGGCTTCGGCCCTGCTTTCTCCGCGCGGCTCACACGCCCCGCTTCGGAGATGGCCAGCTCCTCGGGGGCCTTGGTCCCTGGTGATGGACGGTCGTGGCAGATGGCACGGAACGGGAGTTGCACTTGCGGAAGGCTGCGCACTCATGTCTGCGGGCAAGGCGACGAACACGCGCGGGGAGGCGCCCGACTGGAAGCACGAGATCGGCGTCGTCCCGGCGATCGTGGAGAAGGCGGCGCCCAAGGCGGACAACGCCCACGCCGTGATGTGCGGCCCTCCGATCATGATCAAGTACACGCTGCCGGTGCTGGCAAAGCTGAGGTTCCCGCAGGAGCGGGTCTACACCACGCTCGAGAACCGGACAAAGTGCGGCAGCGGAAAGTGCCGGCCGCTGCAACGTCGGTCCGGTCCATGTCTGCAAGGACGGCCTGGTGTTCACCGCCGAGGAGATGGCAAAGCTGCCGGCGGAGTACTGAGTCTGGCGCGCCGCGGCGCCGGATCTCGGACTGCCCCCGATCGGCAGCAACGCTCTCGTGTTGGAGTCTCGCCGCACTCCCTGACGCAGGGACATCCGGAGTGGCCTTCTTCGCGCACCGGGCGACGGCGTAGCGGCACGGCAAGGGGAGCGGCTTCCGTTGGCCGGCCCCGTCGGCCGCGAGCTGGTGGAGACCCACCGGTCAGCGCCGATACAGGTGCTTGATCTGGCCCCAGGCCACCGTCCGCACCGGAACCGGCGCGATGCAGGCGACGTCGAAGGCGCCTATCCGGCCGCAACTCGGGTTGTTTTCGGCGGCGCACGGCGAATCGCTGCGCAGCCTCAAGTCACCTTCCGGGTAGTCGCAGCGTGAGCGAGAGTCCAGAACCGGCGGCCGGCCGACCCACTCGCAGAGGTACGGGTCCGCACAGAGATTGTGATCGGTGTTCTGCTGTCCGGCGAGGCAGTCGATCCAGTTGCCGCCGGGCAACCCGAAGATGTCGCAACAGGAGAACTGGGCGGTGGCGCCGCCCGTGCAGCTGATCGAAGCTGTGGCATCGCCTCCGTACGCGAGGAGGGAGTGATCCGCGACCAGCGTCGTGCTCTCGAGGGCGAAGACCACGTCTCCGGACATCCCCGTCATCGTGCATGCGCTGAAGCTCGCGAAGCAGCCGTGGAGCAGAAAACAGTCGTAGATGCTGATGATGCCGCTGAAAGAGCTGCCGGTGGCGGTGATCTGGCAGTTCCAGGCCTCCATCACGCCTCCGTGCGGCTGGCCCAGGAAGTGGAAGGAGCAGCCATCGATCAGGATCTGACTGCCCGAGGCGTACAGCGCTCCGCCTGTGCCGTCGGGAATTACGATGCAGCTGCAGGCGAATTCGCAATCGAGAAAGCTCGGCGCCCCGCCGAAGGCGCAGACGGCGTTTCCATGGGTGGCGCAGCAGTTGTCGAAGACACAGTTCCGGAAGACGGGTGACGCGCCCTCCAGGTACGCGCCTCCGCCATAGTCCCACTCGTGGGCAAAGCCATGGAGGATGGTGATTCCCTCAATGCGCGCCTGGTTCGTCTCGCCGGAATGCAGATGGAAGCCACGCCCGGCCGGCGCGTAGACGCAGACCGCCGGATCGTCCGAAGCGGAGTGCAGGAAGAGCGCCTTTCCGTGGAAGTCGAGATTCGACTCCCCCTCGAAGGTCCCGTCCGCCAGCACCACCTCGTCGCCACCGATGGCCGCATCGAGCGCAGATTGGATCGTGGGGAAGTCGCCGGACCCGTCCGGCCGGACAAGGTAGGTGGATGCGCGCGCGCCCGCGAACGGAGAGGCCAGGAGTAGCGCGAGGAGAACCCACCGTGAGGCTGGGATCGACCCGGGCTGATGACTCGAGCGGTAGAACGTGAGTCGCGGGACCATGGAGCACCTCCAGGCAAGCGGAGCCAAGATTCGCTCACTTCTGACAGCGCCCAACGACGCTTACGATTCTACCGCCACACGAACTGGTTGTGCCACAGAGCAGTTCCATGACGTCGGAGGAAGTGGCCGTCGGACTCCGCGAGGATCGGGATGGCGCCCTGCCCGGTGAGCTGCGCCAAAACCTGGTCGTTCCCGCGGGTCACCGTCCTCACGACGTCTCGCCAGGCTGGTAGCGCCGGCAACACCGGAGAGGACGGCATCCTGGGCAAGCCGCTCTGCGCCTCGGTGGCCCCCTTCGAGAGCACGGCGGGTTCTCACTCCACGCCGCCCAGACGTCCCGGCCCACGACCGCGAGGCCCTCGAGCGGCTGTGCAGGTTATGGCTAGCGTGTTCCGTCGACCCGCCCGGAATCCACCGGCGGCGCCGAGGGTGAAGCGCATGCTTGTCGCGACCGTCGGGCCAGTGTCTTGCGGGCCCGGACTGCCTGCTCCCCTCGGAGATGCCCGTTTCCGGGACCAAGCGCCCCTTGTGGCCCCGCCGTTGGGGGACCATGATCGCGCCGGCCGGCCGGACACCGACCGCTTGCGGCGCATGGGGCGTTGGATTGTCTTACGAGCCCTGGGCCTTCTTGCGGTTGTACAGGCGATCGAAGATGTTGGAGGCATCGGCCAGGACGTAGCCTTCGCGCCCCTGGAGACACTCACAGGGACCTTCTTGGCCGGTGCCGTCGCGGGCATAGCGGAAGACGCAGTAACTCCGGTCTCCGACCAGGCACCGCATCGTTTCCTCGCGCACTCCCTCGGGGTCGTCCCGATCCAGCACCTTCAGCTCGCTGCCATCCGTCTGCACGAGGTAGGAGGCCAGAGCCCGTTGTTCGATCCGCGCGACCACGGGCCAGACCTCCGTGGCCACGGCCTCGATCCAGCCGCACAGAGCTGAACCGGAGGTCTCGAACCCTCCTCGGCCGTAGATCTCCACCAAGCGCGAAACCGGGACAAGGTCCCGGAACTTGCTCATGGCCGTGTGGGCCAGCGACCCCGGACCCGGCAGGACCTCGTCGATGAGCTTGTCCGGACCCGGGGCCGTCCGAACGGCGTCCTTGCAGCGGCCGCAGGCCTACTTGGTCCGATGGGCTCCTGGACCACGAAGTGCGCCGGTACCAGCTCCAGGATCTCGCCGTGGGAACGCCGGCGCGGGGACCGAGGAGAAGGCGGCCATCGATGCTGATCTTGTCACCGCAGAAGTGGGCACTGTGCGCCATGAGAGGTCCGGTCCGGTTGCGTCGGCTCGCCGCCGGCGCGTTCCGTGAGCTCAGTTACCATGCCGGGTGTTGTCCGGAGATGCGCTGGCGTGTCCGCGCTGTTCCTCGGCGAACCGAACGGTGCCGATGGTGGTGCTGGCGTTCCTCTCCGATCCTGACGTGGTCGGCCGGATCCTCCGCCACCTCGGGTCGCCCACCATGGCCCCGGCCCTCGCGGCCGCGAACCGCGATGACCGACGCCCCAAGCGACCGCCCCGGAATCTCCCACCGGGCCGGAGGGGCGAAGTGCGCCCCGGACCCGCCCGCGCCGGGAGAGCCGGCCGAATCTCGGCAACCTCGGTCCTCCGAAAGAACCGCCGGACTCGAAAGACCCTCCGGTGACCTACCCGAGTGCTTGACACCCCGCCACGACCCGGCCCTGATCGTCCGTGGATGCCGGATGTCCGGGGGGAGGGGCTGGATACCTCCCCTCGAGGGCCGCCTTCATCGGGCCCGACGGGCGGACGTCGAACGCGACAATCCTGGCCCCACGCTGGTGGCCACGCCCACCTGGTTCTCGAGCCGCACGACTTGGGCGCCGGGACCGCCGGCATCGACGACGGGGGAGACACCGGCCCGGGAGAACTCCCCACACGACCGCCGCCGTGAAACCGGCCGGAGGCGGCAGGCGAGGAGTTCCTTCGCTGGTTCCGGACCGCACAAGAGGCAGAGCTGGCTCGACGCATCCTGGCGCAAGCGAACGGCGGGCCGACGACAAAGATGGGACGCTGACCGCCGCGATCCGCACAGCCGTAGGGGCGCCGGACGATAGACGTTGATCCGTGCCCCCGCCCTCCCGCGGCGAAGAGTGGCGGCGGGCGGAGGCGGGCGGAATCGGCATTTGGGACGCCTGTTACTGGTGCGCCGTCGCTCCCGGCGACGATGACGGCGCCAGCCGCGGCCACCACAGCTGCCCCCGACTCTCCACGCGTCCCGGGCGTTAGCGCCGGCAGCGGCTCCGTGTCCTCCGTGCAGCGTGACGGTGGAGGGGCCGGAAGAGTGCACCGAGGGCGGTCTTTCACTTGTGAATCACCCCATCCTGTGATACCATGCTTGGCATCTGTATGTTCGACTTCCCTGTGTAAGCTGGAGGAGTGACCATGTCCCAGCACGACCTGTGCGGCTATGAGGTCGTTCTCGCTCGCGTCTACTCGAGACCCAAGTGCGTAACCGTCAAGGCGCCGGCGCCGCCCCCCTACGAGGTGGAAGTGGAGGAGGAGTTCCTCGAGCGTAATCGGGACGGTTCCACCAGCCGGCGGAAGTGCATGACCGGGGTGCTGGTGAGTGCGGACGACTATCCACGGAAGGAAGTCAGGGTCAGGAAGGTGCAGACCAAACGATGGACGGTGAAGAAGGGCGAGGATGTCGGACCGACAGAGGCCTACAAGCACGTCTCCATCGCCTTGTGGGCCCTCTGCGCCCTGCTCGCGATCATCGGGTTGAGCTCCGCCCGCGGCCTGTTGGTCTTGGCGGCCATCGGAGCCCTCGCGGTGATACCGCTCCGCGGACACCTGCGACGGACCCGTCGCGTGCTGAAGACGATCGAGCGGGAGATGGTCGAGCTCATCGAGACGACCGCTACCGTCTTCGTCGATGTGGACCCCGAGCATGCCCCTCACATGGTGGAGCGCGAGATTCCCAACCCCACCCGCGTCACCGCCGTGGGGTCCGTCGCGCTGCGGCTGGACGCGCTGAAGTTCGGCAACGGGGTTCTCCTGGTCGACTCCTGGCGGCTCGCCGAGGCCCCGGGCGCGGAGATGCCCGTCCTGGCCGACGCCGACGCGATCAGGGAGAGCATGACGCGGCTCGACGAGGCGATCGCGCGCATCCCGGCTGTCCTATCGGGCGAACGGGCACGCGTGGACAACGCCCCCGATCCCGCGTTTCCCGAGGGGGTGCCTGTTGTCGGAATGGAGCTGGACATCCTCCGGGGATTCGAGGGCCTGGTCGAGCAGCTTGCCTGCCGTCGCCTCGAGCGGTTTCGGCCGAACATCGTCCAGCCGGGACATCCGCTCGTCCGGCTGCTAAAGCCGGTCCCCGGTCGCTCGGCATCCGAGGCGGGCGCGAACGCGGACCTGCAGCGACTGCGGAAGATCATCCCGGCGGAGGCGCGCCGCGACCACGAGCGCTTCCTCGATGGCTTCATCGAGGCGTGGAACCGCAACCAACTCCTGATCACGAAACTCCGCTACGAGTCGCTCGGGGAGAGGATGTCCCCGCATGTCCTGCAGTTGGGATACCTCTCGAACTACTCGTCGTTCAATTTCTACTGCCCCCACTGCATTCGCGACCTCGCTCTCTCCATGCTTGCGCGGGACTACTCGCTCCTGGCCGAACAGGAGACACAACCCGTGATGTTCTCGCGCAACAGCCGCTGCGTCTATGACCCGGAGACCCAGGCTTGGCGGTGTCGAGCCTGCGACGCAAGCGTTCCGGGCAGGGAATTGGTGCCGGTGCACAAGGTCCTCGACGACGTCCTCTACCCGGCGTACGACCGGCTGATGGAGGAAAACAAGATCAAGCGACTTGAGATGGACAACAAGACCCGGGACGACGTGATCACCTACGAGAACAAGCGGAGCCAGGAGATCGACGCCATCCAGATGACCTACGAGCGGGACCGTGGGTCGGCGCAGAGCGGTATCGACATGGCGAAAGCCGAGCTCGACGGCCAGCGCCAGGCGATCACCGCGATCCGCGGCATTATGGACGCGTACCAGATCCACCAGACCAGCGTCATCAAATCGATCGACGACCGTTGCCGGCAAATCCAGGGTGAGATCCAGGACACCGTGGCGGCCCGGCGCGCGGAGGCGGACAGCCAGTACGCGGCGCTCATCGAGGAGTTCCGCAGCGGCATGACCGCGGTGGCTCGCATGAAGCGCGAGGAGGACCTGATCCGCGACCACATCCAGATCGCCATCCTCGCGAACACCGGCATCATCGCGTCCAACACCACGGACATCCGGCAGACGAACCGGGAGATCGCGTCGCACACGGCGGACATCCGGCAGTCGAACCGCGAGATCGCCTCCCACACTGCCGACATCCGGCAGACGACTCGGCAGATTGCCACCGACACTTCGGACATTCGCCGATCGAATCAGCAGATCGCCTCGGACACCGCGAACATCCGCCAGTCGAACCAGGAGATCGCGACGAGCGCCAAGGACATCCGCGAGTCCAACCGGAGGATCGCCTCTGACACCTCCGACATCCGGCAATCCAGCCGGCAGACCGCCGACCAGGGCGGCGCCCTCCTGTCGAAGACCGACGCCCTGCACGCGGAGGTCGTGGAAGGCAATGCGCTTCAGGCAGCGAGGGCCAAGGCGGAGGGGATGGACCTGTACGACGCGGCCTGGTACCGGCTGGACAAGAACATACCGAAGTTCGCCGCGGGAGTCGTGAGCGACGTGGCCGGGTCCACCGGCAAGGACCGGGCCAAGCGGGTGCGGCAGTACCTCAACTGAGGAGAAGCGCGATGCCAACGAGCGACAACTCGTACTCCCAGCTCAACGGGGAGATGGTCAAGATCCGATCTATGATCGCCGGCGTGGCGGGAGTCGTGAACGAGACTCACGACACGACGCAGAAGATGGATCACACGATCCACGCGCTCCAGATCTCGTTCGAGAACCTTTACCGGATCCTCCACGAGAAACTGGAGAAGATCAGCGGCCAGTTGGTCACCATCGAGAAGGTCCCCGGGATGCTGAAGCAGCTCCAGGAGACCATGGTCGGGCAGTTCGAGCTCGCGTTTCTGCGGGCGTTCGAGGCCCAGATCGTGTCGCAGATGTCGGGCGTCCTGGCCAACGAGAACCGGATCAAGGCGCTCGGGACCTTCCTCAACGAGAAGCACGCGCAACTCGAGACCAACTGCCAGCGGGTGGCCGGGCGTTACGATCAGCTGCTCGACAAGCTGGCGGAGAACAACAAGGAACGCCGGAAGAAGCTGGACAGCCACGCCTACGAACTCCTCGAACGGATCTATCCGCACCAGGTCCAGCCCGCTTTCGACCAGGTGGTCCAGCCGTTCTACTCGTTTCTGTCGGCCCACGCGGTGGACGCCTCGCGCGCGCGGACCAACGCCCTGGGCGAGGCCTTCGCCCGGCTCTGCGACGACGTGCGCGAATTCCAGGCGGAGCGGGACCGGACGTACGAGACGATCGGGAAGTGGCTGATCAAGGACTGGGCGGAGGGGGCCTACGAGCTGCGGGTCCGCGTGGTCGAGACGGAAGACATCGCCACCGGGCGCCGGAGCGTCGAGATCATGCCGCTGGAGGGGGGGGAGAGTCTGCCGCCGGCGGTGCGGGAGGCGATCCGGAAGCAGACGCTCGAAGCGGTTCGGGACGCGAAGCGCGAGGCGCTGGCACCGGGAGAGATCGACGCCCTGGCCGCCGCGTTGCGCACGCAGGGCGGGACGACGGACGGGGAGATCGAGAGGCTCCGAAGGGACCGCCCGCAGTGGATCGGCAGCAACGGGGACGGAGGGGGCGATGCCTGAGGAGATGTCGGCTAACAGCACGCGTTGCATCGTGTCCGGGCGAGAGCCCGGTGGCATCCTGCCCGGCGTGAGGTCGGAGATGTGGCGGGACCTGTACCTGCGACCCGGGGCGGACATCGAGGGAGGGGTTTTCTGCAACCGGCTCCACGTCGAGGGCGGCCCGGTCCGCGTCCGGGGCGCCGTGTATGCCCGCGAGGCGATTGAGATCACATGCCGCCCGGGGGAAGACGCGGAGGGCGCGACGGTGGAGTTCGGGTCCGTCGTGACGACTCCGGACTCAATCATGGTGGACGAAAAGTGCGGAACGCGGGTCCGTTTCCTGGCCGACGTGATGGCAGGGCGGGTGAGGCTGCGCAACTCGTGGGTCCGGGGGAACGTGGCAGCCCGGAACGGGATCATCGGGGAGTCGGTCGTTCTCGGCGCGGTCCTGTGCGACGGCACTCTGTCGCTCCGTGATGTGATCGTCGGCTCCTTCAAGGCCGCCAGCGTCAACCTGCAGCCCGAGATCGCGCTTCTGGATCCCTTCGCCTCGACGAGCGAGCGTCCCCGCATCGGGACGCGCGTCCGGTGCCTCGGCCTCGCGGGCCTGCGGGCACTGCTCGCCGGCGAGGATACGGTCTCGGGGATTGTCGACCTTACGGACGAAGACTTCGTGCAGGTCGTGGAATCGATGCGGGAAGGCGCCAGGCAGGTCTGGATGCTGACCCTGGCCCCGCGAATCCTCGACCTGGAGAAGGTGCAGGACAGGATCCGGGAGAACCGGCGGATCCTCGAGGCGCTCTCACTCGGCGACCACCTCGAGCCTCACGCCCGGGCCGAGTTCGACGGTGGCATCCTGCGGACCGCGGAGGATGCGCTCTTCCGCGCCCTGCGGGGCCTCCCCGATGCCCTTGAGTCCGGCTGGACTTCTATCGAAGAGGTCCGCGAGCGGCAGACGATCAAGAGCTTCGTGGACGCCGAGGCGGGACCCACCCCGTAGCTGCTGCCGGGACCACCCCCTGCAGGATTCCGACGAGGGCAACACATGGATCACGCCGGTGACGTACTACGACGGGAGCAACCACGGCGGATGTCAGACGGTGAACGGCCCGAGCCCGTACGGTCTGTACGACGTCGCCGGAAGTCGCGGCCCAGTTCGAGCGCGAATCTCAGCGGAAGTCCGCCGAAACCGTCCCGATGACCGCGTAGGGTCAGGAGATTCGGCCGAGGCGCAAGACCTGCCCTCTCCGTGGGTTGTGGTCCAGCCATCAGCATGCATCTCGACGGATTGACTCCCTCCTTCCAGCGTCCGACCCTGGTCCCGATGCCCGAGGCGGAGTGGCGAGCTTCCGGCAGGGGAATCGGGGCGTCGACCGACGGAAACAGATGCCGGCCGTCTGTTCGCCAGCGGAGGCGCAGCGCAGAGTTGCGCCTCCGCTCGGTTTCTTGACCATGCGGGGTCTCGATCCTGTCCGGTGGTGAGCCTCCCGGACGCTCTCACCTGAGCAAGAACACCTGTGTCCCCACCGAACCGCCTGATCCGGTCAGTCCGCACAGGTAGATGCCGGATGGGACCGGGCGCCCAGTCTCGGCCAGGCCATCCCAGACGGCGTCGAAGGCACCGGCCTCACGCACGCCCGAGAAGAGAGTCCGCACATGCTGCCCGGCGACGGAGTAGATCGATAGGTTCACGAAGCCGGGGCGGAGAAGCTCACAGGAGACGGTCGTGCGGTGCGTCGCTGGATTCGGGGCGATCGCCAGCCGCGGTGCGATCGGAGTGAGCCCCGCGCTCCCGAGCGGATCATCGTCTCTCCCCACGCCAACGGTCGGATGGTCGATGCAATTCGAGGTGCTCCAGTCCCCTCGCATCGGGTGGGCTACCTGGCCAACATCCGGCACGACGATCTCGAGCGGCCAGTGGCGAGGGTCGGGTCCTTCGTTCCCGATGTCGTACCACGCGAAGTCAACCTGGTAGGTGCCCGGAGCCAGGCTGTCGACCTCCACGGAGAGGTCGAAGCAGCAGAGGCATAGGCACTCTCCGCCGTAGGACCTCTCGAGGATCGAGATCTGGTTTCCCTCTACATTCACAAAGAACCCGGTGCTGTCCGGACAGCAGTTGTAGGTGGCCCGCTCATGGTAGACGGTGATCGTGCTTCCGGCCGCGGTGCCGTGCACGTCATCCAGGTACCGGCACCACGGATACTGCGCCTGGGCCTGGGTGGCGAGTGCCGCAGAAAGCAGGCAGACCAACAGGCAGATGGGTGAACGCATGGCTCCCTCCTTGTCCCGCCACACCACCGCGATGCCGTTCCCCGGCTTGCCCGACCTCAAGGCGGTCAGCGCGTGACCTTCTTCACCCGTGTCACGAAAACCCCATCTCGACACAAGCAAACTGCCACGCGGTGCGCGGAGCAAGCGAAATGATCCGCCCCGGACACGACCGCACCGTGGGAGCGGCCAATCGGTTGTGGCCGGAAGATTGGAGATGGGCAGAGCGCATCCGGGGGTCAGAGATGACGGGCGCGCAACGCGGACCCCAGAAGGCATGGGATTGGGAGAAGCGGAACGCAGTCTCGTGCGGAGCACTGCCGGCAGCTCCTGGAGGCCAGGGCCTCGCAATACAGCAAGGGCGGGCAGACCTGGCACCGCAACGCGCACTCATGAATCAGGCCGGGTGGGGGCCTCCTCGCAGCATGCGAGTGCGTAGGGCAGCCGGCGCGCCATCACCCCCGCGGCCATCGCCGCCGTCTCTTCGCCCCCCTTCTCTCGCCGCTTCTTGATCAGGTTCCGCCACACCGCGAAGATGGCCAGCCGCTCCAGCGCCCCTTGGCGCCGCTTGCAGAACGCGATCGTCTCCCGCCGATGGCTGGCCTGGCCGTGCCGCAAGAGCAGATCCGCCAGGTTCACCGGAAAGAGTGGATTGCTCGTGGTGCGCCGTTTGGTGGAGGAGGTGATGTGGTGTCGGAGAGTCCGTCCCAGGCCCTCCGCGCGCAGGGTGCGCAAGGCGCGGCGGTAGGCGGGATGATCGTCGCTGTGCAGAACGAGGTAAGCGGGAACCGGCGCGTTCCGCACGTCCAGTCCATCGCCCCAGCGCGGGAGGAGCGGCCGCAGCAAGTCGGCGATGCCGGATTGCACCGCCTTGGGATCGGGTCGTCCGCGTTCGGCCTCCAGAGCGGCCCGGCGTTTCTTCTGGGCCGGCGTCATGGTCCCTTTGCGGCGCAGGGGGCTGTCGGTGAAGTGGTAGAGAAACCAGGAGTCGGCGCCCACCGCCAGGTTGCAGTGGAAGGGGAAGAACTGGGAGAACTCGAAGGTCTCGAAGCCGTCGATGACCAGGGGTTCGCGGATGGGCCGGGGGGCCGTGAGTTGCTGATGGAAGAGGAGGCAGTGTCGTCCGGCGCGGGCGAGGTGGCGGGCCACGGTGTCGTGGGAGACGTGGCAGAGGCGGGCGGTCTGTCGGAGTCCCGGCCCTTCGCAGCTGAATTCGGCGAGTCTGGGCAGGAGCTGGTGCCAGGGCTGGAGGAGGAAGGTCATCGTTCGTCCGATGCTCGAAGGGCGAAGAGAGGAGCATCGGGCAGAGGATCGAGCCGCCAATCGTCTGAAATCGAGGCTTGGCTTGAAGCCGTAACCGGTACCGAAACGGACATTTGGAGATCGACTGAGCATTCAGACCATACGCGCAGGGTACCGCGAACACCGGCCGTCAGGCGGCCGATTGTCTCCCTCCTTCCCTTCCTCCAAGGCCAACACGCGGAGGCCGCCTACCCGTGCAGGCAGGCGGCCTCCATGACCTCTCGACGGGAATGCAGCGGTCTACTGGGTCTTTACGAGCCGCTCCACAGTGTGGCCCGTCGCTCCTTCCAGGCGGACCAGGTAGATTCCGGCCGGTGTCTCCCGTCCGGACGCCTCCCGACCGTCCCAGGTGACGGTGAAGAAGTGCCCGTCCAGGGTACCTTCCCAGACCGTGCGCACCAACCTTCCTACCGTGTCGAACACAAGGACGCGTCCGCCGGCCATCAAGGGTCCCCCCACCCTTAGCGAGACGCCGCCTGAGAACGGGTTCGGCATGGCCCGCACGCTGAGAACACTGGCTGGGCCGGCGTCATCGACACTGCTGGCGATGCATGGGTAGGGTTCGCACGTCGTACCGTCGCCCATGTACATCTGCCCCCCGGCGTAAGCACACTGCGCCCAGGTCAGGACCTGACAGGATCCGCTTGCGAAGCAGCAGGCGCCGGTGGGGCCGCACGGGTACGGCACACAGACGGTTCCGGGCCCGAGCCACCAATCTGTGCAAGAGGCCTGCGTTGTGATGGAACAGCTCCCCGCGACACAGCAGGCGCCGAGCGGCTGAGGGCAAGGGTTGGGCACGCAGACCGTCGCTCCTCCCTGGAAGACCCCTCCGGCTTCGACGCAAGCGGTCTCTGTCAGGACGGTGCAGCCACCGTCGGCTTGGCAGCAGGCACCGGCTGGTGGTGCGCACGGGTTTGGATGGCACGCGGTGCCTCCACCTTCATACGTGTGGGGGTAGGGCGCCTGTCCGCAGTCCACCTCGGTCAGAACCACACAGGTTCCGTCAAGAAGGCTGCAGCACGCTCCGATGGTCAGACACGGTGTCGGGACACACGCGGTGAAGAACCCCATCCACGTTCCGTCTCCTCCATCGCATGCGGGTTCAGTCAGCACGAAGCAGTTGGTCCCATCGCAGCAAGCGCCGGGAAGGATCGCACATGGATCTGGGCTGCAGGGGACAGTCTGTCCAGCCCAGTAGCCTCCCAGCGCCGCACAACCCGCTTCGTATGTCATGGTGCAGCCGACATCCTCCCGGCAACAGGCCCCGACAAGGGAGCTGAACAGCCCGAGGCTGTTCACTCCGCCCGCCGTGACCGCGGTGAACCCGATGTTCGGGTCCGGCACGGTGCACTGGCCGTATGCGTTCCAGCCCCATGCGACGATCGACCCGTCCGACCTCAGGCCGAGCGAGTGCGCCGAGCCTCCGGAAACCGCAACATATCCGGTGTTCGGCGTGGGCACGTCGCACTGGCCATATTCGTGGTCTCCCCAGGCGATGACCGACCCGTCGGTCTTGAGTCCGAGACTGTGGTAGCCGCCCGCGGCGATCGCCGTGAATCCGGCGTTCGGGGTGGGTACCGCAATCTGGCCGTTCCCGTTGCTCCCCCACGCCACGATCGATCCATCCGTCCTCAGGGCCATGCTGTGGTTCCTGCCTGCCGCCACCGCGATGTACCCCGTGTCCGGCAGTGGGACTGCACACTGGCCGAACTCGTTGCGACCCCACGCCACGATCGTTCCGTCGGCCTTCAGTCCGACGCTGTGGTACCAGCCCGCGGCTATCTCGACGAATCCGTCGTTGGGGGCCGGCACATCGCACTGGCCGTCGTCATTACCGCCCCACGCTACGATCGATCCATGTGCCCGCAGGGCGAGGCTATGATATCCGCCGCCCGAGACGCGGGTGAATCCCGCGTTGGGCTCGGGTTCCTCACTCTGACCGTAGTTGTTCCATCCCCAAGCGACGACCGATCCGTCGGAGCGCAGCGCGACGACATGACCTGCGCCACCGGCGATCGTCACGAACTGGCTGTTGGGCGAAGGCACATCGCACTGACCGTAGTCATTGCCCCCCCATGCCACGATCGAACCCTCAGCCTGCGCGCGGGCTGTCGGCACGCCGGCCGCCGCGGCCGTCAGCACGGAGGTGAGCACCAGGATGCCCGTCAGTAGTCTCATGGAGTCCTCCAGTTCGCCTAGGCTGCAATCGCGACCCATGAACGCACCAAGCATAGTCCAGTGGGATGCCGCGGCAAAGAGCTTTCGGGGATTCGCTTGAGACTGTCTGCTGAGGGACGCGGACGGTTTGGCTTTCCCCTATGATTCCGAACGGGGAGGCATCGGGCCGGTAAGTCCTCGAGCA
>CAYYQN010000012.1:0-29762 GCA_964473865.1 uncultured bacterium
GGCCCGGTGACGAGCTACACGTTCAGCAACGTGCAGGCCGATCACACCATCGCCGCCTCGTTCAGCCCGGCGACCTACACCATCCTGGCCAGTGCCGGGACGGGTGGGGCCATCAGCCCGACCGGTTCGGTGGTGGTGAACTGTGGCTC
This sequence comes from uncultured bacterium, assembly GCA_964473865.1. Classification (GTDB taxonomy): domain Bacteria; phylum Eisenbacteria; class RBG-16-71-46; order CAIMUX01; family CAIMUX01; genus CAIMUX01. The sequence goes on from CAYYQN010000012.1 coordinate 150, forward strand.
CGACCAGGGGTTCACGATCACGCCGGACCTTGGCCATCACATCGTCGACGTAGTAGTGGACGGCTCCTCGGTGGGCCCGGTGACGAGCTACATATTCAGCAACGTGCAGGCGAACCACACCATTACAGCGGCCTTCGCGCCCGAAACCTTCACCCTTACAACCCTCGTCGTAGGCGGCGGTACCCTCACGGTGGTTCCAGACCAACCGACGTATGACTACGGAACCTCCGTCGACATCACGGCAACGGCCGCTCCTGGCTGGCAGTTCGATCACTGGTCCATCCGGGAAGAGCAAGACAACACGCTGACGGTAGTGATGACCTCGGATCTGACGGTCACGGCATACTTCGTTGACATTGCCGCGCCAGAGGTCCAAGTCACGGTTCCGAACGGTGGCGAGGAGTGGGAGTGTGGCTCCGCCCACCTTGTGACCTGGACCGCTTCGGACAACGACCAGGTCACGGGTATCGATCTTGCGTACTCGATCGACGGAGGCGCGACCTATCCGCTCACGATCGCCACGGGCCTGCCCAACACGGGAACCTACAGCTGGACCCTCCCCGACACCCCAACGGTGCATGCTCGGGTGCGGGCTACGGCGCATGACGCCTCCGAGCACTCGGCTCTTGACGCGAGCGACGCGGACTTCGTGATGTACCGGACGTTCACGATTACGGCAACGGCGGGTACCGGTGGTAGTATTGCGCCTTCAGGTGTGATCACGGTTCGGGCCGGAGTCGATACGACATTCGTGATCTCGCCCAACATCGGATACCACATTGACGACGTGCTGGTGGATGGCTCCTCGGTGGGTCCCATGAGCAGTCACACGTTCACGAACGTCCAGCAGAACCACACGATCGACGCGACCTTTGCCATCGATGTTCTGACCATCACGGCATCTGCCGGACCGGGCGGCACAATCGACCCCAGCGGTGTCATCCCAGTGGACTATGGTTCGAGCCTGGAGTTCACGATCACGGCGGACACTGGACATCACATCGTTGACGTGGTAGTGGACGGTACATCCCTCGGTCCAGTACCGAGCTACACGTTCAGCGACATCACCTCGAATCATACCATTACCGCGAGCTTTGCGATCGACACGTTTACGATCATCGCGACGGCCAGCGCCGGAGGGACGATTACGCCGAGCGGAACGATCGTCGTGGACTACCAAGGCAGTCAGGACTTCTCCATGGCTTCCAGTGTCGGGCACCACATTGTGGATGTTGTCGTCGATGACGTATCGCAAGGACCGGTCACGTCCTATTCCTTCGCTAGCGTCACGGGGAACCACACGATCCATGCCATCTTTGCCATCAATACCTATGTGTTGACGACCGATGTCATCGGCGAGGGATCGTTGGTTGCGGAACCGGACCAGGAGACGTACGACTACGGGACGGAGGTGTTGGTCATTGCGACGGCGGATCCAGGATGGGTGTTCGGCTACTGGCAGATCCCACCGGTGCGCGACAACGATACGCTGACCGTGGTGATGACGTCGAATCTCACGGTCGTAGCCGTGTTCCTGGACATCACGCTTCCCGAGGTACATCTGACTCGTCCAAATGGTGGAGAGACGTTTGAATTCGGGACGACGGAGGCCATCACTTGGACAGCCTCGGACAACGTGGCGGTGACGTCGGTGGACCTCGAGTACTCCACCGACGGGGGAGTCACATACCCGTTCGTGATCGCCACAGGTCTGCCGAACTCGGGGACCTATGGCTGGGTCGTGCCGGCAGTAGGGACCCTGACGGGCCGAGTGCGAGTCCGGGCTCATGATGGCGCCGGCAATACGGTTGAAGACGTGAGCGACGCAGACTTTGAAATTCGCTACGAGACTTCCGGGATCGCGGAAAACCTCCTGGGTGCGGACGGCGTGATCGGGGTCTACCCGAACCCGGCGGCCGACGGCGAGGCGTCGGTCCTCTGCCGTATCGAGACACCAGGCGCGGTACAGATCCGGATCTACGACGTGGGGGGGCGTCTGGTGCGGAGGCTCGCGACGGGGGTCCCGGCATGGGGCCTGCTCAACACGAAGTGGGATGGCGCTGATGAAAACGGGCAGCCCGTCGCGGCGGGGATCTACCTCGTCCGGGTGGAGTCGAGCGCAGGATTCCACGCCACGCGGCGTGTGGTCGTCTTCAGATGATGACGTTGAGGTAGTCTCCAGACGCAAAGGGCCGGGGTAGGGGCCGGCGTGGTCCCTACCCGGCCTCCTTGCAGGCAGTGAGACCTGATCACAAGGGTTTCCGGGTCTCCTCACGACCGCCCTGCCATTTCCGGTCCGGTTCGCCGTGTGGGAATCACTGGGAGGCGGCTTCGACCCAGGATGGTGTTCTCGGACAAAGGCCCCATGCCCGGCGCTGTCGGTGGACGGGCCGTGCGAACGTCCCGTGAGGGGAGACAGATTGGCTACACCTTCACCGAGGACACGCCACGGGGTCTCTCCAGGCGCCGCAGAATCCGCATCGAAGCAGTTGCGGCGTGTCTTGGGCCGCCCGTCTCATGCTAGGCTACTCCCAGATGTGGTGGCACTCGGCGTGAGTCTGCTATGGAGATGCGTGTGAGGAAGTCCTTGGGCGAATCGGTGTCTCTCGCTCTCTTGCTGCTAACTCTCTGTATTGTATTCGGTTCCGTAGCATCCAGGCTTGTTGCTGACTGGCGCCGGGACCCCAACTACCACCATGGATTCCTCGTCCCCTTGGTATCGGCATACGCCCTTTGGGAGAGGATGTCGCTCCTGAGGGGCGCGCAGCGCGTGCCGTCGCTCTGGGGCCTGGCCGGCTTGGTGAGTGCCCTGGGTCTCTTCATCGTCGGTACCGCCGCCGCCGAAGTATTCACCCAGCGACTCGGTCTTCTGATCCTCTGCGCGTCTCTGGTGTGCCTGCTCTGTGGCTGGCGCCACCTGCGGCTGATGGCCTTCCCGATTGCCTTCCTCGCCTTGGCGATACCGCTTCCATACGTTGTCTACTACGGCCTGACAATGCCCATGCAGGCGCTGGCAGCCGAGATCGCCGTGGGAGGGTTGAAGGTAATTGGCGTTCCGGCCGTGGTCCAGGGCAACATCATCCACCTTGCAGGCGGCAATAGCCTGGAAGTTGCCGAGGCCTGCAGCGGCATCCGATCGCTCTATGCGTTTCTGGCTGCCGGCGCGCTCATGGCCTACTCGCTCCACGTCGTCTGGTGGGGCCGGATCCTGGTGTTCGCGGCCGCCATCCCGTTGACCATCGCCGGCAACACATTCCGGGTCTGGGGAAGTGGCGTGGCGGCTTCGATTTTCGGGATGGAAGCGACCCGTGGCACCCTTCACGAGTTGTTCGGCCTGGTGGTCTTCGTTGTCACACTCGCTTTGTTCTATGCGGCGAAGAAGGTAGTTCAATCCATATGGTCGCACGGTGCATCACAGCCATTGTCCTCATCGGAATCACCGGAATCTACGCCAATCAGTTGCGACACGGAGTCGCGACGGTAGGGGTGCCTCCGGCTCTGAACGTCATACCGCTCGAGGTCGCGGGTTGGCATGGCGAGACGCTGCCCGTCGACGCGGCGACGTCCGCCGTCCTGGACGCGGACGTAACCCTGAAGCGGGTGTACACAAGAGCCGACGGTACTGCGGTCGGCGTCTTCGTCGCGTACTTCGCTGAGCAGCAGGTCAACTCGCAGATCCACTCGCCCAGGAACTGTCTACCGGGAGCGGGTTGGAAGGTGCGGCGCATCTCCCAAGAGACCATATCGTTGCCGCGGGGGCCGCAGCCGGTGACGCGCATGCTGGTGGCACGGTCTCGATCGGAGCTTGAGGTTCTGTATTGGTTTCGGACGCGGGGCGGCGATCTGTCGGGCGAGTACGCCGTGAAGTGGGACCTGGTGAAGAACTCCTTGGCCCGTCGACGGACCGATGCGGCCTTCATCCGGTTTGATGGCATGCTGGCCGACTCCGCGGCCGTGCGCGACCTGATGGCCCTTCTCGGCCCCGAGGTGCGTGCGGTTCTGGGTGAGGTAGGTCTCTGAGGGGGCAGCCAGAGCGACCCATGAACCCGCCAGCTCATCCGGCTCCACCCAGCCTCGCCGCCTTCTCCGTGGACGTGGAGGACTACTTCCAGGTCGAGGCGCTCCGGCACCTCTGTCCACGTGAGGCCTGGGACACGTTCGAAGACCGTACGGTGGTCAACACGCAGAGGATCCTCGACCTGCTTGCGCAGCTGGGGGCGCGGGGAACCTTCTACATCTTGGGCTGCGTAGCGAAGAAGCACCCCGCGCTGGTGAAGACCGTCCGTGACGCCGGGCACGAGATCGCTTCGCACGGATTCGGCCACGAGTTGATCTACAACCAGACCGCCGCGGGCTTTCGCGAGGACGTCAGGTCCGCCCGGATGTTGCTGCAGGATCTGAGCGGACAGGCGGTGATCGGATACCGCGCGCCATCCTACACGATTGTCCGGAGGACCCTGTGGGCGCTGCCGATCCTGGTCGAAGAGGGATACCGGTACGACTCGAGCGTATTCCCGATTCTGCGACGGCGCTATGGCATGCCGCGGGCCCGGAGGTGGCCCCACCGCATCGAGTTGGGGGCGTCGGGATCGATCGCGGAATTCCCGCTGCCGACCGTCAGGCTTGGGCCGGTGAACCTCCCGGCTACGGGTGGCGCCTACTTGCGGCTCCTTCCGGAGACGTTCCAAAGACGGGCAATCGCCGGCATGTTGCGACGGGCACAGCCATTCGTCGTCAGTGTTCACCCGTGGGAACTCGACACTGGTCAGCCGCGACTGCCGGTCGGCCGGCGCACGCGGTGGACCCACTACCACAACCTCTACCTGACCGAGCGTCGTCTGCGGGTCCTGCTGTCTCAGGCGGACTACCGTCCCCAATGCGCGGTTCTGGAGTCGCTTGGCTTGTTGTGACCAGGAGACGCAAGGTGACTCCAGGCCACACCCCCTCTTGGTGATCGGTCCGAGCGACGGCCGAGGTTTGTGCGCTCGATGAGAGAGCACGTCTCAAGAGCGATCGCCGCGTATTCCTCCGGGCGGTGGATTTTGCGTGCTTGCGCGCACGACTCGTGCTATGGTGCGAATTGGGTCTTAGTGAGGCTATCAACGTAGCGTTTTGAGCGGATCATACCGATGGAGCTGTAGTTCCGCTGCCCGGAAATCAACGGTGGTTCGGAGGGGCTCGGGGATCACTGTCTCCATCGGAATGCTTGTCGGTTCGCACAACAGTGAAACGAGAGGAAACCCGACACTGTGCAAGTACTCCAATCGTTCAAGGTAGCGAGCTGGGCGTGGCGTGGTGCCTTCTCCGCAATGCAGCGCCGAGTTCCATGGGTTCCGTTTCTGGTGGTCGCTATCGTTCAATTCTCCGTCCTCGCGATCCTGGTCTCTTTTGACAAGCCCCTGATCCTGCCGCTGGGTTTGCCTTTCGTACAACGACTCGGCGGAGACTCCGCCACCCACTACCCGGTGCTCTTCTACGCCCTGCCCGCGATGTTCTCACGGGCCAACCTGATCATCGAGGTGCTCGTCGCCTCGATCGCGGGCGGGACTGCGACCTTGCTGTTCGCCCGTTCCTGGGGGCTGGACAGGTCGGAAGGAGCGTGGCGCCGGGCCTTTCGTTCCGCGCCGAATCTGATCCCGCTCGCTCTCCTTGGTTACGGAATCCTTTACGGAGTCGAGGTGCTGGCTCGCCTGGTGCCGCGGGATCTGATGTTGGGCAATTCAGCCGTGCGCTGGGGCGTTCGCGGGGGGACGCTCGCCCTCTTCATCATCCTGCAGAGCCTGCTCGGCTACACCACGGCGTGGGTGGTCCTGATGGGACACAGATTCTTCCCGGCGCTCCGTGACTCCATCAAGGTAGCCAGGACGACACTCCTGCCGACCCTGCTCGTGGCCGCGTTGCCGGCCGTGCTTGTCTTCCCGCTTTCCTATACAACCGGACGCATCGATCTGATCGCCGACAAGCTGCGCCCGGAAACAACCCTGGTCCTGGTCTCGGCGCAGATCGCAATGGAGCTGTTCTGCACGTTCATCCTCGTCGGATCGTTGACCCGGCTGTTCGTCTGGAGAATGGAGGCCAGCCGATGAAGCATGCGCTGGGCGTGTTTGGGCTTGGCGTCTTCTTTCTCCTGACGTCCTGTGGCGGCGACCAGGACGCGGGACGGCGCTTCCGGGCCGAGCGCGAACTCTGGCAGGCGGAGTTCCAGTACCGCCAGCTTTCGGTACGTCCCCGAGACGTGAAGAAGGATCAGTGGCTGGCCCTGGCTCGGCGTTACGAGGAGATCGCGGATCGCCACGGGAACGGACTGAGCGAGGCCCGCGCTGCCGGCCAGAGTCAGCGGGAGCTCCGAACCGTGGTGGCGCGGGCCCTGTTCACGGCGGCCGAGCTGTATGGAGCGAGCGGGGATTCGACACGGGTGGACCGGATCTTCGCCCGCATGGCCGATGAGTTCTCCGGACTGCCGGCAGTTGCGGCCGAGGTTGCCCTGGCCCAGGGGAGGATTGCGGAGAGCCGCGGGCTGCTCGGACAGGCAGCCGATCTGTACCAGTCGGTGGTGGAGAGCACATCGCCGGACCCGCAAAGCCCGGGGGCGTCCGGAGCGGTTGTCGACCTGCCGCTGTCCATCGCGAGATTGCGAACGCGGGCGGCGAACTCCACTCCTGCCACGGGAGGGAGATCGTACTACGACGAAGCCCGAAGATGGTACGAGCGCGCGGCACGCGAGAATACGGGGAGCCGGATTCAGTTCGCGGCGCAAGAGCAGCTGTCCCACATTGCGATCGACCTGGGCGAGTGGCCTGAAGCGCTGCGGGCGCTGAAGACACTGGAAGAGGAACTCTCAACCGCTTCGTCCCCGCCGCGCGATCCGGCCGACATTCGCATGGCGCAGGCGGCGATCCAAGCCCAGGCCACGCGCAATCTGGAGCAGGCTCGGGCCACCCTGGCCTCCATCCTGGAGGACTATCCCAAGGCGGCGGCGGTTCCTCGGGCCCTGCATGCGTTGGCGCTGAACGCCTACCAACGGAATCAGACCGACGAGGCCCTCGGGTACCTGGATCGGCTGGCAGTGGAGTTCAAGGACAGCCCGGAGTCGGCCGCGCAAGGCCTCCTGACCCGCGCCCGGATTCTCGAGAGCGAGGAACGTTGGGGAGAAGCCCTCGATGCCTATCGCTCCGTGCCGGCTCAATACCCGTTGACCGAGCAGGCCCTTCTGGCCCCGTTGGAGATCGCGGCCCACTACGACCGGGTACAAGACCAGGGTGCCACCGCAACTGCACTCGATCAGGCGGCACGCGAATACCGCGACTTCGTGACGAAGTATCCTCCGGGGCCGCAGACGAGCTTTGCACGGCAGCAGCTGGCAAGGACGCTGACCATGCAGAAGAAGTACGACGAGGCGATTTCGGAGATGGTGTCACTGGGACAGGAACTCGCGCCGGCCCGGATTAGTGTGTCACTCCTCACGAGTGCGGCAAACATGGCCTACCGTGAGCTGTCCGATTCTCTGAGAGCCGCGGACATTTTGGACGGAATGGGCAAGGCGTACGAAGGGTCCCAGATCGGCCAGTGGGCGTCCAACGAGGCCGCGCGCCTCCGCGGGACAAAGGCGAGATGAGTTTTCAGAAGACCGCCTTGATCCTGGCACTTGTGACCACGATTCTCCCGGTCGTGGCCGTGGTCCTGCGCGGGCGAGGACGGCGACTGGTGACCCTATCAACGTTGCTGGCGTCCGCGTGCGTTGCGATCATGCTCGGGACGGTCCTTCGGCTCGTGCAGATCGGGCCGCAGACCAGCCCGGATCGGTGGGTTTTCTTCCTTCTAGGCTCGGCCGCGCCATTGTTGATCGCAGGGTACGTGTTCTCATTCACTTTCGGTAGAGACCGTGCGGCGGCAGCCCTCCGAGCCTCAGGAAGGACCGCGCTGCTTCTTGGCATCGTCGGCATCGTCTTTCTGGCCCTATTGCGGCACAAGGGGTTTGTGCGGGGTTACGACTGGGTTGGGGGTGCAGGGACGATCCACCTGGGCGCCGTCGGCAAGGGCTATCTTAGCTACCTCCTGGTGGGGATCGTACTGATCGGCTACAACCTGGAGCGGACCTACCGGATCGCTGCGAGCCACGAACGGCATCGTCTCCGCGCGCCGCTGATCGGCCTGTTCTTCGTTCTGGCGTATCAGACGTTTGTCCTGGCGACGGGAATGCTCTATTCCGGAATCGGTTTGGGCAAGCTGGTGGCGCTGAGCCTCCCGGTCGCATTCGGTTCGATGGCGGTAGCCTACGGGTTCCTCAAAGGGGCCATCACGGACGTCAATGCGCCGGTCTCGAGAAACATCGTCTACTCCTCCTTCACGGCCATGGCAGCAGGGCTGTTCGTCCTCGCCATCGGCGCCGCGGCGCAGGTGGCAACGCTGACCCATTGGTCGCCGGACGAGATCCTGCTCGTTTCCAGTGGTCTTCTGGCGGTCTCGGTCTGCGTGCTTTTTCTGTTCTCCACCAGATTTCAGCGCCGGATCCGCCGGTTCATCGACCGTAACTTCTATGTGAACCGGTATGACTATCGGACACAGTGGTCGGCCTTGACGGAGGCACTGAGCAGCGCCACAGACCGTCGTTCCTTGCTGGATCAGGCGGTATCCTTTCTGTGCGAAGTGTTCGCGACGGACATCGTGACAGTTGGGCTGCGAGATCGAAACCAGGGGCACATCCGGGTTGTGGCCGGCAAGGGGCTGGATGGAGGACCCGATCTTCAGCTGGAAACCGGCTCCGCCTTATACATCCAGTTGTCCGCAGAGCGGAAGGCACTGCTGCTCGATCGCCAGTCCTCAGATCTTACGTATATCCCGATCTACGCCGAGAACGGCGAATGGCTGGACGCGACGGCCAGTCGCGTTGTGGCTCCGCTTTTCGATGGTGGCGAGCTTCTGGGAACGATCGGCCTCGAACGAAAGGACGAGGGCGATCCGTTCAGCTACGAAGACGTCTCACTCCTGGACAGCATCGCCGGGCACATCGGAGCGGCGCTTCGATCCACGGACCTGGCTCGGGAGATCGCTGAGGCCCGCGAGATGGAGTTGGTTTCGCAGTGGAGCAGCATGCTGCTTCATGACCTCAAGAACTACCTGCATCCGATGCGAATGGTCGCGGCCAATCTGGAGGAGAACCGGGACCAGCCGGACGTCGCAGCGCTCTGCGCCGAGGACATCCGGCGGGTGGCCGACCGTATGGAAGATCTGGTGCAGCGGCTTTCGGAGTTGCGCCAGAACCCGACGCTGGGAACGGAGACGTTCTGTCCGAACCAGTTGGTGCGGGAGACGATCCGCAGTCTGCAGATGGAAGATCGACCGGATCTGGAAGTCCAGCTCGAGTTGGAGGCAACACAGTCGATCCGGGCCGATCGGGAAATGCTTCGTCGGGTGCTGGAAAACCTGGTCACGAACGCCGTCGAGGCGATGTCCGGAGGCGGAACGCTTCGGATTCGGACGGAGGACCTGCGCGCGAACGGCTGCGCGAAGGTCCAGTTGCTGGTGGCGGACACCGGGAAGGGAATGGACGAGGAGTTTCTGCGGGAACGGCTGTTCCGGCCGTTCGCGACCACCAAGAAGAGGGGACTGGGCATCGGACTCTATCAGTGCCGGTCGATTGTCCAGGCCCATCACGGACAGCTCCGCGTTCGTAGCCGCCCGGGCGAGGGCTCGGTCTTCGAGGTGGAGCTGGAAGGATCGGGGAACGGTCACCCAGACACGAAAGTGGTGACGGGACCGCGAGGTGAGGTATGAGCGCGTCGGCACTCGCTGATACTGGACCACCGCGATTGCTGATCGTCGACGACGATCCGTCAATCCTGAGCCAGCTCAGCCTGGCACTTAGACGGGACTACAGCGTCAAGACAGCGAACTGCTCGCGGGTCGCATGGGATCTGATCTGCAAGGAGCACCCGGATCTCGTAACGCTGGACCTGGCGTTGGATGGCAACAGCCCGGAGTCCGGCTTTGACCTGCTGGAGAAGTGCCTCGATTTCGACCCCTTCATGAAGGTCATTCTGATCACAGGCAACGACGAGGATCGAAACGCGCGGCGGGCGATCGAGCAGGGAGCGGCGGATTTCTTCGGCAAGCCGGTCGATGTCCAGGAGCTACGTGTCCTTCTGCGGCGCGTCCTTACGCGGGGACGGCTGGAGCGGCAAAACGCTGAGTTGATCCGAAACCTGGGCGACGAACGTCGGCTAGGCTCGATCCTTGGCCAGAGTCCGGCGATGAAATCGCTGTTTCGCGACATCGGCCGGGTCGCGCCGGTAGACGTGTCGGTCCTGGTTCTGGGCGAGAGCGGCACGGGCAAGGAGATGGTCGCCAAGGAGATACGGCGCCTGAGCGGCCGTGCGACCAAGCCGTTTGTCAGCATCAACTGCGCGGCGATCCCGGAGAGTCTCATGGAGGCCGAGCTTTTCGGGCACGAGAAGGGCGCCTTCACGAGTGCGCACGTCGCCCGGGTCGGTCGGCTCGAGCTGGCGGACGGCGGGACGGTTTTTCTCGACGAAGTCGGCGAGCTACCACTGATGCTTCAAGTGAAACTGCTGCGCTTTCTGCAGGATCACCAGGTCGAACGAGTGGGCGGGCGCGAGACGATTGACCTGAACGTCCGGGTGATCGCGGCCACCAGCCGGAATCTGGAAGAGGAGGTGAGGATCGGTCGGTTCCGTGAGGACCTCTACTACCGGCTTTGTGTCGTTACCTTGAAACTCCCCCCCCTGCGGGAGCGGGGAGAGGATGTCATGCTTCTGGCCCAGTACTTCCTGGAACGGTACGCAGGCGAGTTTGCGAAAGGTCGGGTGACGCTCATGGCCGGGGCCCGTCGCGCGCTCCAGGCTTACGAGTGGCCGGGTAACGTTCGTGAGATGGAGAACAAGATACAGCGCGCAGTTCTGATGGCATCCAGCCGTCACTTGGAGGCCAGGGATCTCGGACTGGAGGATGCTCCGGACTCCGCCCGGTCGCTGTCACTCAGGGAGACCCGCGACGAGGCGGAGCGACGCAGAGTTATCGACGTGCTACGACAGACGGAGGGCAATATCTCGAAGGCCGCACAGGTGCTTAGGGTCTCACGACCGAGCCTGCACGAGCTCCTGGCCAAGCAGGGGATCAATGCTCGGGAGTACCGGATCCATCAACATCGCGCGGGAAACGTAGATCCGGGGGATCGTTAAGAAGGGGAGGGGCGCCCCATGCACATGGTGAACAGCACATACGGTGTCAAGGACAGCCGCCAGGCGGAAGCGCCGCGGCCGCGCTTCAACTTCGCTGTCTGGACAGACCTGCCGCCGCTGCCGCGCGAAATCCACGCGGCCGATGGGGCGGGACTGCCCTCCGTCGGCATGAGCGATCGGGTGACGGCGCTCTTGATGCTGATTCCGCTGGCGCCGGTCCTGGCACTGGTGGCGTTGGCAATCAAGATCGACTCGCCGAGGGGCCCGATGCTGTACCGACAGGAACGTGTGGGGCTGGATCGTCGCCGTCGGACAACCGCTGACGCGACGAGGAACGAGCGCCGGCGAACGCGCGGAGTTGGATGCCCGTTCGAGATCTACAAGTTCCGCACCATGATTCCGGATGCGGAACACCAGACCGGGCCAGTGTGGGCCACGGAGCGCGACCCGAGGATCACTCGCGTAGGACGCATCCTGCGCAAGCTACGCATCGACGAGATCCCGCAACTGATCAATGTGCTCAGGGGTGAGATGAGACTTATCGGACCCCGGCCGGAGCGGCCGTTTTTCGTTGGCCAACTCGCGAGCGAGATTCCACACTACGGCGATCGGCAGAGGGTTCCTCCGGGTATCACCGGGCTAGCGCAGGTCAAGCGACACTACGACGCGACGGTGCAAGATGTCCGTACGAAGGTCAAGTACGACGTCTACTACGTGAACAACCGCAGCTGGCTACTCGACCTCAAGATCATGATCATGACGATCGACGTGATGCTTCTGGGGAGGGGGGCGCGGTAGGCATTCGGTGCGGTTTGTGAGACGGGGACCATGCACAGCACACAAAGGACAGACATCTCGGTTCTACCGCCGGCGGTGGTGGCTATAGGGCCGGAGGCTCCCCGCAAGGGCACTGTCTGTCATCTGATCGCGAGCGGCTTTGTCGGGGGACCGGAGAAACAGATACTGGAAATCAGCTCTCGCCTGACGGGCATGGGATGGAGCGTGGTCGTTGGGTCGTTTCGGGAGAATCGGAGGTCCGTTGGGATCACGGACGCAGCCAGGGAGCGGGGGATTGCGACCTTCCTGATCGACACACAGTCGCCATTCGACCCGGATTCTGTGCGACAGCTCAGGCGACACTTGCGCAATAACGCAGTGGAGGTACTGATCACACACGGGTACAAGCCCAACCTGATTGGGTACCTGGCCACCCGCGGCCTGGCGGTTTCCCAGGTGCCGATCGTACGGGGTTATACGGCCGAGGATTGGAAGGTCCGGTTGTACGAGAATCTGGATCGATGGCTGTTGCGCAGGTGTGATCGGGTACTATGCGTCTCTGAGGGGACGAGACTGCGAATGGTTGGACACGGACTTCGGCCCGATCGGATCCGTGTGGTGCAAAACGCGGTAGCCGTAGAACGGGAGGTCCATCCCGTTGACTTGCGGAGGGAGTTCCAGCTCCCGTCAGACGCAAAGGTTGCAGTGGCCGCCGGCCGGTTGAGTCCCGAGAAAGGGCACCGCTTCCTCGTCGACGCCGTCGGTCTGCTTCGGGACCGGCGGCCGCCCGTTAACCTGGTGATCCTTGGGGCGGGGAGGGAGGAGGCGCGGCTGCGAGAACAGATCCAGGACGCGGGCCTGGGCTGTAGGGTCGTGCTCGGGGGATTCCGGAACGAAGTGCCCTGCTATCTCGCCGGTGCAGACGTGGTTGTGAACCCGTCCCTGACGGAAGGGTTGCCGAATGTTCTCCTGGAAGCGCTGTCGGTGGGCGCCCCGGTAGTAGCCACGGACGTCGGGGGCACCGGTGAGCTCATCGTTTCGGGCCGGACTGGACGTCTTGTTCCAGCGGGGAGTTCTCAGGCGCTGGCCGACGCCATCGACCGGGCGCTGGCCGCGCCGTCCGAATCCCGGGCCATGGCGGAGACGGGACGGAGGCTCGTCGCCACGTCGTTCACGTTTGACCGCCAGGCCGGACGGTGGGCGAGTCTCCTCGCCGATGCGGTGCCGTTGCGGGCTTCCCGCTTCCCTTCGGAGCACAAATGAGTTGGGCGCCAACGGACAGACCGATCGACCTGCGGCAGTACTGGCGGATGTTCTGCCGGCGCAAGGGGCTGATCCTTCTGTGCGCTGCTGCGACCTTCACCACCGCCGCGGTCACGCTCGTCTTCGTTCCCAAGGAGTATGAGTCCCAGGTCACCCTCATGATCGACGATAGCCAGGCACTCTCGGCGGACATTCGGCGAGTCGTAGGGGGTGTGATGGATGCCCCGGCGGCGGGATACAAGGTCGACGAGCAGCGAATGGGAAAGCTAGTGGGCCGAATTCGCAGTCGGCCGTTTCTGGAGCGAGTCGTGCGACTGCTGAGAATGAACGAGGATCCCGTTGTGCGGGCCAGAGCGCAGGAGAAGCTGCGAAGGCAGCCGGGACTTAGCGTCGATGAGATGTCCGTGCGATTGCTGGTTGGCAGCCTTCAGGCTCGGATCCGATTCAGCTCTCCAGGGATAGGACTGTACAAGGTTTCGGTCGCAGACTACAGCGCGGAAAACGCCCAAACGCTGGCAAGATGGATCAGCCAACTCTTCGTCGACGTATCCAGCCAGAGCTCTATCGACCGGCTCCGGGCGGCCCACGAGTTTGGTGCGGAGCAGGCCCGGATCTACGAAGAACAGCTTCGCAAGTCAGAGGAAGCGCTCGGGGACTTCAAGGCCGGGATGATCGAGCGGGCGCAAGCGCGACAGATGGTTCGTGCAGAGAATCTGCCGTTTGCAGAGCGTATGCGCGACCGTGTCGGTACCGATGTCACGGAGGCGCGGGATCGAGTAGCGGCGTCAGCGGAGAGCCTTTCCGCCCGTGGCATGGAGTCTGATTACGTCAGCGTATCGGATGAACCGTCGGTGCGGGACCTGACCGGCCGTTTGACGGCAGCCCTCAAGGAGGGCTTGATCTCGGGGTTGGCGGCGCCGGGAGCGGCAGGCGTGTGGCGGCCCGAAGGTGACTACCCGGTGCTACGCGGCTGGCTGCAGCAGGAAGTCCAGAACCAGATCATGAATCGGCATCCGGAGTATGGGCAGGAAGCATCTCGCTTGGCCGCGAGCGCCGTCTTCGCGAGAATCGACTTTGCCGTCCTGAAAGCGGGATCGGAATTGCTGGAAGGGGCGATATCGAGTTACCGGAGAGAGGCCCAGTCGACGCCGCAGGACGAGATCGAGCTGGCCCGATTGGAGACGGAGGTGACGAACAAACGGGAACTCCTTCAGTCGTTCCGGGGACAGTTGGTGGCAAGCGACATCAGCCAGGCAGTCGAGGTTACCAACTTGGGCCTCAAGATGGAGATTCTCGACCCCGCAAGCCTTCCCCTGGAGCCTAGTCGACCCAACAAGGCGAAGATCCTCCTTGCAGCTTTGTTGCTCGGTCCTTTGATCGGAGTGGGAATTGCGTTCCTTAGTGAGACCATGGATCCGACTCTAAGATCTCTTGAGGACTTCACAAGGGTGATGCCGGAACCAGTTCTGGGTGCAACACCGCTGCTCTCACGCCTGCCGACTCGCCGGAACTGGCTACGAAGGCACTGGGCGTCAGTAAGTCTTGTGGGCATGTTGCTCGTGGCCGGCCTTCTGGTAGCAGCTCGCGCCACTCTTCTGAAGAACATAGTAACGGAGGGACGACCGGTTGAGATGAAGATTCCGGAAGGACAGCCGCATGAAAGTCCTTGATCAACTGAACGATAACTGGCTCATGGCAACGGAGATTCACAAGCTTGAAGCGCGGCTGTGGCGTAGATCGAAGAGAGACGGAATCCGAGTAGTTGTGTTCTCCAGCGCGAGCCGGGGCGATGGAAAGAGCACGACCGTAGCCTGCCTCGCGGTCGCACTCGGACTCTACCCGGATCGTCGCGTCCTGGCAATCGACATGGATCTCAGAGAGCCGCAACTTCACTCGTACTTCGAGGCTAACGTAGTCACAGGGCTTGGGGACGTGCTCCGAGGCACGCACCGGATCGAGAAAGCGATCATCAAGACCGAACTCCCGAGCCTTGACCTCCTCCTGCCCGACCCCAGGGGAGAGGATCCTGCGCTCCTACTTCGAACGCCGGAGCTCTGGCAGATGTTCGTCCATCTTCGAAGAACCTATGACCTCGTCCTCATGGATGTGCCGGCCATGATCCCTGTTCCTGACACCTCGATGCTGCTGCCTCTAGCCGACGGGGTGATCCTGCTGGCCATGGCCGGCAAGACGACCAAGCATGAGCTGAGCACTGCCCGCGAACTCTGTCTGGGAATGGAGGCAAACATACTCGGCCTGGTGATCGGGAATCTACAGGAGGCGCTGCCGGAGCGAGGCTACGGATATTCGAACAGCTACGGGTATTACAGGGGCAATGGGAAGCCTAGAGCGCAAACCTCAGCAGGAGAAGAGGCCGCGACCCTTCCGGGGGACCACCATGACCACGCGGGCCAAGAGTAGGCCTGGCCCTGTCGTCTCGGTGGTCCTTCCGGTGCTGAATGAGGCCCGGGACATTGAGCGACTGCTTTGGGTTCTGCTGAAGCAAAGACCGCCAGAGGGGGGCTTCGAGGTTGTGGTTGCGGACGGGGGGTCCACGGACGGAACCCGAGAGATTGTTGGGAAGCTGAAGAGGCAGTGGCCTAACCTTCGGCTTGTTGACAATCCCAAACGGCTCAGTAGTGCCGGGAGAAACGCGGGCGCTCGTGCCTCGAGGGGGCGGTACGTGATGTTTTTGGACGGTCATTGCTCGATTCCCCGCGATGACTATCTGATCAGACTCGTGGAGATCTTCGAGAAGACCGGAGCGCACTGTCTATGTCGGCCGCAGCCTCTGTTGCCTATGGCCGAAGGCGTCTGGGGCCGTGCCATAGCCACGGCGCGACATTCCTTTCTTGGACACAACGTGGGTTCCGATATCTACACTGGGGAGGCGGGATTCACTGACCCGCGGTCGGCGGGAGCGGCATACCAACGAATGGTCATCGAAGAACTGGGCGGCTACGATGAGCGTTTTGACGCTTGTGAGGACGTGGAGTTCAACCACAGGGTTTCGCGTGCGGGTTTCCTTTCCTATATCGACCCGGACTTGGCCGTGCACTACGTGCCAAGAAGCGACTTGCCTAGTCTGTTTCGTCAGATGGGTCGGTACGGGCGCGGACGCGCACGTCTCGCGGCGCTGCCATCCGGTCCGATACCCTGGGCACTGGTGGGGAGTACCCTGGCTGTGGTCTCGGTGATTACCTCCTTTGTTCTCGGCGGTTCGACCATTGCGCTTTCGGCTTCGGAGGTCGTCGCTGGCGTGTGGCTGGCGCTGGCAACATGCGAGAGTGTCCGCTTGGCAAGGTCTCCGGGCTGTGCCGCTCGACTGGGAATGGCGATGGCGACGATCCACGCCGGCCTCGTGCTTGGGTTCTGGCGCGGCCTTCTTGAGTTTCATCGATTTCACAAGCCCATCTCCAAAGGCCGATAGGAGTCGATCGTGCAGTCGATCCTCCTGTGCACGATGCTTGTCGTCGGGGCTGTACTGCTGCTTCAATCCGCGTCTGTCATCTGCAGCTACTGGATTCTCGCAGTGGTGTCCCTCGGTCGGAGAAGAGTCGCGATCATCGGAGGCGACGCGGCCCCGACGCACCGCTTCCTGATTGTCATTCCGGCCCACAACGAGGCCGCCTCGATTGTTTCTGCGATCAGGAGTTGCGAGGCCTGCGAGTACCCGCGGAACCTGGTCACCGTGTATGTGATTGCAGACAACTGCACTGATAACACGGCGGACTTGGCGCGAGAAGCCGGAGCGTATTGCATCGAGCGGTGCGATCCGAAACGACGTGGAAAGGGATTCGCACTGGAGTATGCATTCGAGACCGTGGCGGATCTGGAATTCGACGCGGTTGTCGTTGTGGATGCCGACTGCGTGTTGGATCCCGGGGCTCTGAAGGCCTTTGATCGCTCTCTGCGCACGGGTGATCGCGTGCTACAGACGAGCTACGTGGCGGCCAACCCCGACGAATCGGCGATTAGCTACGTCCTTGCGGTTGGCAACCTGATTGAGGACGAGTTCTTCTGGAGAGGACGCTCCCTTCTTGGTCTGTTCGTAGCTCTGAGGGGTACCGGGATGGTGCTGCAGCGCGGGGTCGTAGCTCAAGTGCCTTGGCGCGCGCACTCGCTGACGGAGGACACCGAATACGCCTACGCTCTGGCTCGCCAGGGAATTCAGATCCGTCTCGTCTCGGAGGTGGCCGTGCGCTCGGCATTTCCCGCGAACGGGGCGCAGTTGGGGGTCCAGCGCCGTCGATGGGCCACGGGAACTGCGGCACTTGCCAGGTCTCAGGCGTGGCGGCTCATTCTGGAGGGCTTGGTCAGGCGTCAGGGCCTTCTGGCCGACGCGGGCTGGAGCTGCTTTCTTCTGAGCCGCCCGCTCCTGATTCTATCTCTCCTGTTGGGTACAGTCCTGGTGGCGGGCAGCCACGCTCTGCAGTCGAGTCCGTACGGTACCTTGCTTCTCTGGACTAGCGTCGCCTTGGCCGTTCTATTGGGCGGCTACCTCCTACTGGGTGCGCTTCGACTCGGCCTTACCTGGCGGCGACTCCGCATGCTAGTTGTGTCTCCAGCCGTGGTGATAGGCATGGTGCTGATCGCTCTTCGCGGGTTGGTCAGCGTGCGGAAGCAGGACTGGGCTCGGACACCGCGCTAGCGAGTGCACGAGGAAAGCGACCCCGGCGACCACCGGTTCCGCCTGGCTTGCAGCCGCCGGGAAGCAGTTGCTACGCGGTCTGCGCCTGTGCTTCATGATCCCGGCCCCGGACGCTCGGACCCTGCAGGCCCACAGGCACGGGATGAGGTTCCCCGGGGTGCTCTCTTCGTTGGTCAAAGACGAAGACGGTCCAGGTCATTCTCGTCCGTAGATCCGCCGCCACTCGCTTTCCGGCCGGCGCGAGCGCATGACCCGGATCGAGGAGCGACATCGAAAGGAATCCCGTTCCTCCCCAGCACTGAACCGAATCTGCCTTGACTCTCCAGCCGCCGCCGGACTGTCCCCGGCGCGCGCCGAATGATCCTGCACCAGTCATAGAGCCGTGCCGCGGGGCTGGCTCCCGGGACTACCAGATCGGCCAGCTGACGGCTTCCGCTGACCTGCCACTCGTACTTATACGATTCGTTCCCCCGAAGAAACTCGAAGATACTGAGGCCTTGCTCGATAGCACTCTCGATGGCCATGCCAAGAAGAACGAACCCGACGCTCAGTCTTGCCCAGTCTCGATCAAATCCAGTCTGGTACGCAAAGAGCCTGCCGCCAGCCGCAAGAAGATACAGAAAGGCGACGCGTTTGCCGTCTACCGACAGGAAGTAGAGGCGCACCATCCCACTCGGCAGCATTCGACTCAACACCAGGGAGTGAAAGCGCGAATAGGCGTCCAGAGTCGAAGGCGCCGACAGCTTCTTCTGCTCCAGCCTGTCTTTCCGAAGGTGCACCATGGAGTCGAGAGCATCAGCAAGGTCATCTGATTCCGTAATGAGATCCAATGACACCCTGCCGGTTTTTTCCAGTGCCCGGCGATACCGTGAGATGCGGCGCCGCATCAGGGGCGACAACTCGCGGAGGAGTCCACCCCAGGAAGTGGGAAGGACTCGATAGGGACAGACCTTGTCTTGGTTCTGGACGGTTCTCAATCCGGGAATGTTGGCGCGAGAGATCACATGAAAGAACGGAGAATCGCGGTCCAGGTCCGCAAGTTCGATGGTGTCGCCGTGACAGGCAGCAGCGCGCAGATACGTGACGCACTCCTGGTACACCGGTCCTCGCCAAGCAGGCAGAGCGATGCACTCGAGGAAATCCGAGCTGGTTCGTTCACTTCCCAGGAATCGGATAATCCCCAGTCGCCGCAAGCCAAGAGCCTGGGATCGATAGAGCGGTAAGACGCCTACCAGACTCCGATTGGCCGGCGTTCGGAATGTCACGACACTCAGCTCACCGTGCCCATACACATCCCACCAACTCCTCAGCCAGCCATGGCTCAGGAAGGGGTTTGGGGATGGTGAACGATTCAGCAAGTCGGTCCATTGAGGGGCGAGGGCGTCCAACGCGGCATCGGTGACAACGGTCTCGACGATCATCGGATCAGCTCCGGAAGATCAGGCCAGGGAAGACGCCGGCCAACCTGGTGGCGAACAAAGGCTCGTGAAAACGGCCGGCCGGGCCGCGGCAGATCCCGTAGGTGACGTCGATTCGCGGAAGGCTGAAAAGGTCCCGGGGGCCGGTTGGAGCGCCGGGGATCGTCGAACACGCGGCCCGGTATCCGCTGGCCTTGACCATTTCGGCTATCTCCGGGCTGAAGTCCGAGGGGCCGCCGTTCGGGTAGGCAAAGAACTCGACGGGGTGTCCGGTGTTCTCCTCCAGGACGCGCTTGCTGTCCTGAATCTCCGCCCTGGCAGCAGCGGACGACACCCGCGTCAGGATTCGATGGGAGAGGGTGTGAGAGCCAATCGTGATCAGACCGCTCTGCTGCATCTCCCGGACCTCTTCCCACGACAGCATTGCACGACAAGGACTGCCGCCATCTCCCAGGGAGCGTACGATGGCAGCCACGATCTCCTGACGGTCAGCGTCCGGTAGCGACTTAAGGCGGCGATGCAGCTCTACGAGAACCCGTTCTCGACGTTTCCGCCCTTCAAGGTCGAATCGCCCAAGACCGAACTCGGTGAGATCAAGGCTCGGACGGGATCCGGACAAGACGGCCGAGTCGAACTGGGTCCAGTGGAACGTACCGCTCGCGACGGCATCACAAGTGACGAAGATGGTCGCTGGGCATTGGTATTGACGGAGTATTGGAAACGCAGCGTCATAGTTGTCGCGGTATCCGTCGTCGAATGTGAGAACAACTCCGCCACGGTTATTGCCTCCCCTCTCGATCTCGGACACAGCCTGCCCTAGAGAGATGATACGGTGATTCTCCAACAGATACCGGATCTGCTCGACAAAGAACGATGGGCTGATACTTAGTCCCAGTGGATCGGCCGCGTCATTGATATGGTGGTACATCAGCAGGACGGTGGGACGCCTCGGGCTTAGACGCCGAAACAGTGCGAGCCCTCCGCTGCGGACGATCGCAGTACAGACGCACGCTTTAAGCATCGTGCTAGGTGGAATCATGCCTTGCCTGGCTGATCACCGGAGGCGGTTGGCCGGGTGGCGCAGCCTGCCGCCATGGTCACGCGATGGCTCGCCCATCGTGGGGCCGCGCGATGGACCGATCTGCAGGAGTTGCCGAGATGTGCTCAAGACAGGCGATACCTTTCTGGACCGTAACCATCGAGTCCGTTTCAGGTACTTCCGACTAGACAGGTCCCAGCAGCTATGGGCTGTCGGCGTCTTCTTCCCGGACGAGTCCTCGGCGGAGTGGTCTACAACTTGGGCCGGCGAACGGTGGCGGCAGCCACCTGGACCATACTAGAAGGGGCCGAATTCATAGTACTCCGCCGTCGGTCCTCGGGGAAGCCTCGTTGCTGGAACCTGCGTCCGGTGGAGCGGGCGCGACCCAGGCGCTGGAAACGCCCCTTCGGTAGATCGCGGCAAGTCCTGGCCCACAGGGGGCGCGGCCTCCGCAGGCGGCGCAGGGACGAACCGAGTTCATTGTCTCGGATCCCATCACGGGGAGTCCCGGGGCCGGTATCCTGGACGCCCGAACGACCTGGCCCTGGGAGTCCCAGGGGGCGAGATACTGTGTTCTGCTGCAGCCAATTACGGGGAGTTGCAGCATGGACCGGATCATAATATGCTTGCCTACGCTGGCCTCGATGCGGAGGGAAAAGGTCGGCACCAGTTCGGGTGGATTGCGGACCTGCTTGGTCCGTGGACGCCTTGTCATCAGTTTCGCGCTGGCGGAATCGGTCTTCGATGGTTGCTGTCCACGCGGGAACGGTCTTGCCCGGCCTGCGCCTGCCCTCCTGCGCTGGCCCTCATAGGGATGTCCGGACAGAGCCGGGGTCAACGCGCTGTCCGGATCACTGGTGGTTGCCGTTCGGCGCGCCGGGACTGTCTTGGAGGTATCGCGTTCATGTTCGTATGCGCGGAGTCCTCGCGCGGTTCGAGGGGGCCTCGGTCCGCCAATCCTGCCCTTTAACATGTTGGAGTCGGCGCATTGCTGCCACCTACCTAGAGGAGGCCTATGACGAACGCGCAGGGAGAGAGTCCGACGGGGTGCACCCAGTTTGTCGCTCCATCGGCAATCGAGTCGCCCCGAAACGCGGCCGGCGCAAGGATTCCGGAAAGCCCCCTGCTGACTGTCGAGATCACTGACACCACAGTTGGCTTGGAGGGGTTCGTCTGCATTCACTCGATGGGAAAACGCGGAACGTCCGGCGGCATGCGCTGCGTCGATGATATCAGCAAGCATGAGGTACAGATCCTGGCCAGGGCCATGGCTTACAAGTACGCCTTCTATCGCATCCAGCAAGGAGGAGCCAAGGCTGGTCTGCGAATCGACTGGGACGAGTCGCCTGAGCAGAGAAGGCGTCTCCTGTGCCAAGCTGCTCGTCACCTGGAACCGCTGATCAAACGACACCTGTGGTCACCAGGGACCGACATGAACTTCTACGAACCTGACCTTGCCGTCTTCACCGCTGCTATCGGGATCGCCTATTCGCCAGGTGGTGATGGGGGTGGATCGTCATATCGAACCGCCGTGTCTGGATTTGCCTCCCTTCAGGTGGTACTTGACCGGATGCGGTTGCTACCCGAGGAAACAAGAGTATCGCTGGAAGGGTTCGGAAGCGTCGCCCGGTATCTAGTTCCCTTCCTTAAGCAATACGGAGTGCGACTCATCGCCGTCTCAACCCATGCCGGTTGCGTCTACAATCCAACTGGCCTCGACCTGGACAGCTTGTTGCGAGCTCAGGCGCGTGGCCACCCGGATTGGATCAAGACAAGCGGCCCGTGGGAGCGCCTGCCTAAGGAGGCCATCTTCGACCTGGATGTCGACGTATTCATCCCGTGCGCTCGTGTTCACAGTCTGAACGAGCAGCGAGCGGCCGCCATCAGGGCGCGGGTGGTGCTTCCAATCGCTAACGTCCCATGCACCGACGCAGCGCTCCACATTCTCGATCATCGCAACATCCCCTACGTTCCGGACTATGTGGTAAACGGGGGTGGTGTCTGCGGCCACATCATGGGCGGCGCCTCACCGGCCCGCCCGGTGGGAGTGCAGACGTTTGTCGAGGTTTTCAAACCCATGCTTCGTCGTCTGCTTGACGCGGCGGAAGTGAGCGGCGTGCCGCCGCGACTGCTGGCCGACGAGGTGGCCCACTCGGGCTACGAAGCGCAGGCGCAGGAGGCGTATGAGGAGACACATCTGGGAACCCGAGCGGTCCGGCGGCTACAGCAGATGCACCTCCTACCCGGCGATTCGTACAGACAGGAGTTGCGGCGCCGAGTCGATAGAACCGTTCACCACCTCGGCAGTCTCTATCGCTGACGGGCGACGCGGGCCCAGACGGGCGGGGGATCCTCGGGATCACCGCCCCATCGACGAGTGCGGCGGCGGGCGGAAAGGCATCGGGGCCGGCCGGATGAGTCCAGACATCCGGCGATCGTAGCGGGCGGGATTGCGTGCGGCGTCAGCTTGTTGCGAAGTATCGCAACCGCTTTGCCGACCTGTCAGCCGCCAGTGCGCAACAAAGAAAGAACTCCAGATGACCATCTATCGTGGGCGCCTACTACGGAGTAGCCTCTGGAACTGGCTGCTGTTTGGCACCACCGCGCTAATGACCTTCTTCATTTCACCGTTTCTGGTTCGAGTACTCGGCAGTGATCGATACGGTCTTTGGACAGTTGCGGTGTCACTGTGCGGATACTACGGACTTCTGGACGTCGGCACTAGAAACGCTCTGGTACGATTCGTCGCCAGGTACCATGGCGAAGAGAACCCCGGCAAGCTCAGCGACACCATTGACACGTGTCTCGTGCTCTTTGGAGTGGCGGCAATCGGCGTCACGGTTCTTGTTCTGGGAATCGTGACCTGGCTGCCGCGGATCTTTCGCATCGACGCCTCGATGCTGGACGAAGCACGGTCGGTGGTGCTGGTGCTCGGTTTGGGCTTTGCGGCGCAGTTCCCGCTGAACGCCTTGGCAGGAATTCTCGTCGGAATGCAGCGCTACGATGTGCAAGCGCAGGCATGGATAGCGGCGGCGATTCTGCAGAATCTCCTCTATTACATTTTCCTGTCCCGTAGCGGCGGGGTCGTGACCCTAGCGCTGATCAGCGCCATCGGCAGCCTCTTCACGCTTCTCTATCTGGCGTATCGCGGCTGGCGATGCATTCCGGGGCTGCAGGTTCACTGGAGGAAGCCAGATCGGACCATGGTCCGTGAGTTGTTCGGATACAGCACACACATATTCGTCATCGGGGTTGCCAGTCGGCTGTTCACGTATACCGCTCCGCTTGTCATTGGAGCGCGAATCGACATGCGGTCAGTCGCGCTGTACGCGATCCCTGTGACGCTCATCAGCTACGCCAGCAATATCGTAAGCAACTTTTGCCGGGTGCTTCAACCATATGCCAGTCAGGCGCAGGCGACGGGGAATCAAGAGGAGCTGAAAACGGCGGGCCTCTGGAGTGTGACAGTCAGTCTCATGATCTACGTACCGATCTTCATCGTCGTCATTCTGTCAGGGACCGAGTTCGTCGACGCTTGGATGGGCCGGGAGTTTCGAGAAGGCGCAAGGATCGTACTGCCGGTGTTGGCCAGCGCGTACCTTCTGGCTATCGCGGAGATGCCTCTGGAAAACCTGATGATGGGCGCGGGGGCAGTCCGCTTCCTTGCGCAAGTGTTGCTTGGGGAGAGCGTGGTCTGCGTCGGGCTGATGGCAATCCTACTCCCGCGGCTTGGAATCGCGGGGGCGGCGTGGGGCACAGCCGTCCCCATGCTCGTCTCGCGCGGCATTCTCATTCCGTTGGCAGCCAGGAGGGTCCTTGGCATCCGTCTGCGGGGCTACTATTGGAGCTGTCTCGGCAAGTGTTTTGTCATGGCGATCCCCGTCGGACTGGCTCTGTTGGCTGTCCAGTTCATACATCCGGCGAGGGGGTACGCGAGGGTGACTCGAGACGCCGTGGGTGCGGTGTGCCTGTACGGGGTAACCGCAGGATTGTGCACGGCGGAGGGACGAAGGCTCTTGCGGCGAGTTGCTTTAGGTGGGTCCGCGGTCAGGTAGGAATTACAGAGTGCCATGGCGAGCGCTCAGGAAGGGTAGCGGCTGAGTGCGAAGCACACGGGTTAAGCGCACGGTCAAGGCGCTCATAGCAAGATCGGGCGGGATGGGAGCGTTCCGGTGCCTTAGCCGGGCAAGAATCGCCATCTTGCGCTATCACTCTGTCCGAGAGTGTCCCGCAGACTACCGTTATACGATTGGCCACGGGATCATCCACGAAGCCATTGAGTTTGAGCGGCAGATGCGCATTGTGGCCGGAGCGTTTGTGCCGGTGACGATGGACCAGGTTCGTGCGTACGTCACCGGCACCGAGAAGCTCCCGCGACGGGCGGTGGCGGTCACGTTTGATGACGGCTACAGCGACAACTACGAGATCGCCGCGCCGATCATGGAACGAGTCGGCGTCCCGGGAGCGTTTTACTTGACGGTCGCCCCAGTGGAGACGGGCATTCCCCCTTGGTTCGTTCGACTGCGTTATGCGTTTTTCAGGTCTCGGGTCGGCAATTGGACTAGCTCCAGCGACGGAAGGCAATTCACTTTTGTGTCTGAGCAAGATCGGCGTGCGGCGTTCATTCACGCGTGCCGCTTCGTAGCAACACTGAGTGGTGATGAACAACACATCTATGTCGCGGGAATCGAAACGACATTGGAAGCCTCGATTCTCGAGTGTGTCAGCGGTGTGATGATGAGCTGGGCTCAGGCTCGCCATCTCTGCGCTCGTGGCCACACGGTCGGCTCACACACTCTCACGCATCCGAACCTTGCTCACGTCGGTGCGGAAGAGGTGCTGCGGGAGTTGACTGTGTCGAAACAGCGAATGGAGACGGAGTTGGGAATCCCCGTGGTACACCTGTCGTACCCCGCGCCGATTTTGGATCCGCACTGGAATGAAAGGACAGTCCAGCTGAGCGAGGAAGCTGGGTATCGATCTGCAGTTACCTGCATGTCGGGCTTGGTGCGGGTGGGAGATGCGCCGTTGCGGCTGCATCGCGTGTTTGCCCCCCAGGACACCGCGGAGTTCCGATGGCGGCTTGAGTCGGGGTTTGTGGGTTTGGGCGGACGCTGAGGGAGGGGCGATGAAGGACGCGCTGGAGATCGGCGGCTATAGGGAGTCGGACCGGGAAGCGCTGGGCAGGTTCTTGGAGAGGGTTTGGGCCCCTCCTCCGTTGAGACGGAGTGACGATTGGCTGGACTGGCAGCTGTTTCGCAATCCGTATGCGGGTGGAGAAGGTGCGCCGCTGGTGGTAGCGCGGCACAGAGACGTCGTGGTCGGCATGCTCATCATGGTCCCTACGCCAATGTGGGTGGGGGGGAAGGAACACCGGGTCGCGTGGGGGCGTGACCTATACGTCATGCCGGAGTACCGGCGTCACCGAATCGGCATGGGACTGATCGAGCACTGGATTCGGAGTTCTGGGGCAGCATTGACGTCGGGGCACTCGGAGACGATGCGAAGTCTACAGGAGAAGCACGGATGGACGCGGATCTCGCGGATCAATCAACGGGAGAAGCTCTACTACGATACGTCGATTCTTCGCACGTCAATGAGTGAAGGGCTCGGCAAGACTCTGAAGAGGGGCGCGGCGATGATCTACGCGCAGATGTCAGTTGCCGGCGGGAGGACGACCAGTCGCAAGATCACGCACCGCGGAGACTTTGACGCGAGGGCACAGGAACTGTGGGTGGATTGCCGTTCGGAGTATTCGCATATCGGGAGCAGAGAACTGAAGTTGCTGCGATGGCGTTTTGTGGAGCACCCGTACTACCGGTATCTGGTTTCCGAGGCAACGGATGCCAGCGAACGTTATTGTGGATA
Source organism: uncultured bacterium (assembly GCA_964473865.1). Classification (GTDB taxonomy): domain Bacteria; phylum Eisenbacteria; class RBG-16-71-46; order CAIMUX01; family CAIMUX01; genus CAIMUX01. The sequence goes on from CAYYQN010000012.1 coordinate 26,364, forward strand.
CGTCGTCACCCGGTGCGAGGGAAAGACGTGCTGGATTGTTGACATGCTCTCACGCCGGAGTGATAGCGACACCCGGGTGGCGTTGATTGCGGCCGTGGAGCAAGTCGGCCGAAGCCAGGGCGTCACACGCTTTATCTCCAGATCGGTGTGCGCGCCCTTGGAAGGTGCGCTCCGGCGAAGGGGCTTCCTGGCGACGCGATTCGACCAGAGTGTCAGCTTCAAGTCAGCGGTTTCGTTCCCACAGGGGGACGGAGTGGGGTGGTACGTGACTGGCCTGGACTCGGATCTCGATCGATGAGCTAAAGGGCTGTTGCCGGGAGCGCAGATGAGAGCCGGTCGCCCTCGAGAATCTTCGCTTGGGATCGAACGAATGGGACAAGAGCGGAGGCTGCTTCCCAGGTGGCGATTGGACCATGCCGGCTGACGAGAGGTAAACTGGGATCCATGAGACTGGTTCTTCCTGCCGGCGGAGCTTCGCCGGGTCACGCACGGGTTCGGGGACGCCGCCGTGGGTCGACACGAAGGAATCCAATCGGGGGAACTGCAATGTCGCCGATGCAGAATCGTCGGTCGAAGAGCGGTTGGGTGGTGGGTTGTTGGGCCGGTCCATCTGATCTGTGCCGCTCACACCCGAAAGACGGTGCTACGCGGACGGGGAGCGGACGCCATATCCCAATTGACCACCGTCGTTTGGCGATCTCCCGGGAAGCGGCTGATGACGCCGGAGAAGCGCGGGCAGCCCATGCCACTCCGGGCTACGGCCCGGGGCCAGCTTGGCGCAACGGTTGCCGGATAGATGAGGATCCAGAACACTTGAGCGGCAGGTGGCCCGTGTCTTCGGCGCACCCTCTCCTCTCGCTCTCCTTACCGCCCCATACGAACGCCATCTCGACCGTCCGACGCAGCAGGAATCCTCTTTGGAGCACAATCAGATGCGATTTTTCACATGGCTCCTGGCCCCGAAAACCGTTTCTCGGGGGAAACGCTCTGAGCCCGCGCGGCATCGCTCCCCCTCTCCTCCGAGCCACGCGGCCGGCCGGTCTCCGACCGTAACGGCCATGCCGGCACCCAGCGGAGACGACGGAACAAAGGAGGACCGCTCGGCCGTGCCGCTGGAGGGCACCGACTATGGTCCCGAGGGTGCGACCGGTCATCGCAATAGACTCACTGCACCGGCAAGGCACGCAACGATCGCACCGTACGCGGCCAGCGCGGTTCCTCGGGCATCCATGCCCCCGTACGAAGCTGGAGGAAGGGGTCCCATGCGAAAGGCAGCATTCGCGCTCCTCGTACTATTCCTGGACGTCAATCCGGCACATGCGGCCGGCGAGGCTCTTTACGCTGACTTCAACCAGTTCTGCCTCGACAACTTCGGCGCCGAGCCCCTCACCTACGCCAGATTCGGCACCATCACTGACTTTGTGGAGAGCGGATTCTGGATCCATCCATCCTGCAACTCCGCCGCCATCGCGTTTCAGACAACGCTCCCCACCAGGGGCCATATCGAGTACGGACTTACCTCGGCATATGGAAGTCTCACTCCGGACCCCGAACGCTTCTTCTACCTGCAGCTAAGCCACGTGACTGGGCTCCAACCCAACACCCTCTACCACTACCGACTCGTGGCTGTTGATGAACGCGGCAATCAAGTCGTCTCTCCCGACCGCACGTTCACCACGGGAAACATGACCTCTGCGCTCCCCGTACCGGGTGCCTTGCCCGGCCCTCCATATGTTCTGACGCAGCCTGGCGCCACGTACGTTCTGACCGAGGATCTCGTCTCCAACACCCGGGGAATCTCGATCGCCGCATTCAACATCACCCTGGACCTAAACGGCCACACGATCACCTATGACAACGGATCGGCAGTTGTCGATAGCAGTGACGGTGTGACCGGCTTTCTTTACAGCGATTCATCAAGCACCGGAGTGCACTTCCACAAATGGAATGCGGTCGGTCTCGTTCGCATCCTGAACGGAACCATCCGCCAGGGCCTACATAACGGGACCGGACTCTCAAGCTATGGCTTCAATCCAATTCTTGTATCCAACGGCCTCGTAGAGATAGCGGGCATCACGGCCGAGTACTCCGGTAACAGCGTGGGTGGATTCGTCAACGCATTCGGATCCCTCAATGCACATCACAATGCGCTTACGGACAGGGGAACAATAATCGACAATCGGCATCAGGGCGTAATGGTGCTCACGCCGAGCACCGTTGGGCCCGATGGCCTGCACCACAATGTGATCAAGCGGTCACGACATCAGGCGATCATGATGCGCACCGGAATTGCCGATGATCGCATCTTTACGAACGAGATATACATAGACAGCTATGCAACGAACACATATGGCATTCGGCCGGCGGTGCAGACGTACGACAACAGGATCTTCGGGACTGGCTATCATGTGGACGCAATCGGGTGGCGGCCCGGTTCCGCAACCATCCGGGACAACTTTGTCCATCTGCAGGGTGTCGAGCCCACGGCACGGTCGAGCGAATATGGTGCAAACAGCTCAGTGAATGGTTTTCGGCTCACTCAATACGCGGGAGCGACGATTCTATACGAGAATTACCTCTATGAGGGGAATACGGTGGTGGTCAAGGGGCGCAACGGCTGCAACATCATGCGCGGAGTGCAGTTCTGTTCGAACCCGTACGTGGTCAACCTTCGATTCGTGAACAACGTTGTGAAGACCGAAGTGCAGGATGGCGTTACGCCGTTGCCTGCTTGTGTCGTAGGGCAAGGGCAGGGCGTGGACTTCGGCGAGTTGCCGGTACTATATGAGAATAACACGTTCATTAGCAATGGGGTGCATGTTCAGTTCGGGGACGCGTACGGGGTGGGTGGAAATCATCAATTTCGGAAGAGTGCCTTCGTCAGGACGGGCGGGATGCCAGGGTATCACACGATAGGCGTGGGGTACTGGGAGTCTCACACGACGAGGAATCGATTCGTAGACTGCAGCGTTGAGGGTGGGGCGGATCTGGAAGACAACGTGTTCGATGGAACGGGCCGGCGGGAGTATGGGGTTGGCCACGCTCTCTATGTAACGGCATTACGGGCGCCGGGCGTGCCGATTGCGGACGACTCGCTTCTTGTTCAGGACAACTCAGGCGTAAACTATCGGGTGCAAACAGACACGGAGGGCCGCGCGCGGTTGGAGCTACTGGAGTATACCTATTCAGCTGCAGAGGGTGTCGCAGATCCGACGAAGGTTGTCCATGAAGATCACAGTCTGCGAATCGAGGGCTTCGAGCCCTACATCGTGGATGGAGCTCTTTTCGCCGTGCGGGATAACGAGGCGGCGCCGGTGGCGTTGATCTTCGAGGCCGTTGGGGAGCCTCCGGACACGACGCCTCCCTCGGCGGTGGGGACGTTGGTGGTGGGGAGCCCGA